>NZ_JBDFRB010000006.1:86828-228535 GCF_039615075.1 Sinomonas halotolerans
CCCCCCGCCCGCCTGGGGGGGGGGGGCCGGGGGGGGGGGGGGGCGGGGGGCCCCCCCCCCCCCCCCCCGCTTTTCTGCGACCGGGCACCTGGGTGCCCGGTGGACTCAGCTCAGAAGTCCCAATCCTCGTCCTCGGTGTTCACGGCCTTGCCGATCACATAGCTCGAGCCGGAGCCGGAGAAGAAATCGTGGTTCTCGTCCGCGTTGGGGCTCAGCGCCGAGAGGATCGCCGGGTTCACGTCCGTGACGGAGGACGGGAACATGGCCTCGTAGCCGAGGTTCATGAGCGCCTTGTTGGCGTTGTAGTGCAGGAACTTCTTGACGTCCTCGGACAGGCCGACGGAGTCGTAGAGGTCGTGCGTGTACTGGACCTCGTTCTCGTACAGCTCGAAGAGCAGCTCGAACGTGTAGTCCTTGATCTCCTGGCGCTTCTCCTCCGAGACCTTCTCGAGGCCCTTCTGGAACTTGTAGCCGATGTAGTAGCCGTGGACTGCCTCGTCGCGGATGATGAGGCGGATGAGGTCGGCGGTGTTCGTGAGCTTGGCACGGGACGACCAGTACATCGGCAGGTAGAAGCCCGAGTAGAACAGGAAGCTCTCGAGCAGGGTCGAGGCGACCTTGCGCTTGAGCGGCTCGTCGCCACGGTAGTAGTCCATGACGATGTGGGCCTTGCGCTGGAGGTTCTCGTTCTCGACGCTCCACCGGAACGCGTCGTCGATCTCCTTGGTCGAGCACAGGGTCGAGAAGATCGACGAGTAGCTCTTGGCGTGGACCGACTCCATGAACGCGATGTTCGTGTAGACGGCCTCCTCATGCGGCGTGACCGCATCGGGGATGAGGCTCACAGCGCCCACCGTGCCCTGGATCGTGTCCAGGAGGGTCAGCCCCGTGAAGACCCGCATCGTGAGCTGCTGCTCCTGCGGTGTGAGGGTGCCCCACGACTGGACGTCGTTGGAGAGCGGCACCTTCTCGGGCAGCCAGAAGTTGTTCACGAGGCGGTTCCACACCTCGACGTCCTTGTCGTCCTGGATCCGGTTCCAGTTGATCGCCTGGACGTGGTCGAGGAGCTTGAGCTTCTCGGCGGTCATGGCCTGTCCTTTCGAAGAGTGTGAGATCCGACTACCACTAGAGCATGCAGCTGACGCAGCCCTCCACCTCGGTCCCCTCGAGGGCGAGCTGGCGGAGGCGGATGTAGTAGAGCGTCTTGATGCCCTTGCGCCACGCATAGATCTGGGCCTTGTTGATGTCGCGCGTCGTGGCGGTGTCCTTGAAGAACAGGGTGAGCGAGAGGCCCTGGTCCACGTGCTGGGTCGCGGCCGCGTAGGTGTCGATGATCTTCTCGTAGCCGATCTCGTACGCGTCCTGGTAGTACTCGAGGTTGTCGTTCGTCAGGTACGGCGCCGGGTAGTACACACGCCCGATCTTGCCTTCCTTGCGGATCTCGATCTTCGAGGCCACCGGGTGGATCGAGGACGTGGAGTTGTTGATGTAGCTGATCGAGCCGGTCGGCGGGACCGCCTGGAGGTTCTGGTTGTAGATGCCGTGGGCCATGACCTCGGCCTTGAGCGCGCGCCAGTCCTCCTGCGTGGGGATGTGCACGTTAGCGAAGAGCTCCCGGACCTTCTCAGTCTGCGGCACCCACTCCTGGTCCGTGTACTTGTCGAAGAACTCGCCGGAGGCGTACTTCGACTGCTCGAACCCACCGAACGCCTGGCCGTGCTCCTTCGCGAGCAGGTTCGAGGCCCGAAGCGCGTGGTACAGCACGGTGTAGAAGTAGATGTTCGTGAAGTCCAGGCCCTCCTCGGAGCCGTAGTGGACCCGCTCGCGGGCAAGGTAGCCGTGGAGGTTCATCTGCCCGAGGCCGATCGCGTGGGACTGGGAGTTGCCCTCCGCCACCGACGGCACCGACTCGATGTAGCTCATGTCCGAAACGGCCGAGAGCGCGCGGATGGCGGTCTCGATGGAGAGGCCGAAGTCCTCCGAGTCCATCGTCCTGGCGATGTTCATCGACCCCAGGTTGCACGAGATGTCCTTGCCCACCTGCGCGTAGGAGAGGTCCTCGTTGTAGAGGGACGGAGACGAGACCTGGAGGATCTCCGAGCACAGGTTGCTCATGGTCACCTTGCCGGCGATCGGGTTGGCCCTGTTCACCGTGTCCTCGAACATGATGTACGGGTAGCCCGACTCGAACTGGATCTCGGCGAGGGTCTGGAAGAACTCGCGCGCGTTGATCTTGGTCTTCTTGATCCGCGCGTCGTCCACCATCTCGTAGTACTTCTCGGTGACGGAGACGTCGGAGAACGGCATGCCGTAGACGCGCTCAACGTCGTACGGCGAGAAGAGGTACATGTCCTCGTTCTTCTTCGCGAGCTCGAACGTGATGTCTGGGATCACGACGCCGAGCGAGAGGGTCTTGATGCGGATCTTCTCGTCCGCGTTCTCGCGCTTGGTGTCGAGGAAGCGGTAGATGTCCGGGTGGTGCGCGTGGAGGTACACCGCGCCGGCGCCCTGACGGGCTCCGAGCTGGTTCGCGTAGGAGAAGGAGTCCTCGAGGAGCTTCATGACGGGGATGACGCCGGAGGACTGGTTCTCGATCTGCTTGATCGGTGCGCCGTGCTCGCGGATGTTGGTCAGCGAGAGGGCCACGCCGCCGCCGCGCTTGGACAGCTGCAGCGCGGAGTTGATGCCGCGGGCGATCGACTCCATGTTGTCCTCGATGCGCAGCAGGAAGCACGAGACGAGCTCGCCGCGCTGCTTCTTGCCCGCGTTGAGGAAGGTGGGCGTGGCCGGCTGGAAGCGGCCGGCGATGATCTCGTCGACGAGCTGGACCGCGAGCTGCTCGTCGCCGCGCGCGAGGTGCAGGGCGACCATGCACACGCGGTCCTCGTAGCGCTCGAGGTAGCGCTTCCCGTCGAACGTCTTGAGCGTGTACGACGTGTAGAACTTGAACGCGCCGAGGAACGTCTCGAAGCGGAACTTCTTCCGGTACGCCCGGCTCCAGAGGTCGCGCACGAAGTTCATCGTGTACTGGTCGAGGGTCTCGCGCTCGTAGTAGTCGTTCTTGATCAGGTACTCGAGCTTCTCATCCAGGTCGTGGAAGAACACCGTGTTGGTGTTCACGTGCTGGAGGAAGTACTGCCGCGCCGCGGCCCGGTCGGCGTCGAACTGGATCCGGCCGTCCTCGCCGTAGAGGTTCAGCATGGCGTTGAGCTCGTGGTAGCCCAGGCCCTTGAACTTCGCGGGGAGCTCCTTGGGGTCCACCGGCGCTACGTCCGCGGATGCGAGAGTCGTGTCCAAAATTCGTCCAGTCCCTTCGTGACCCGGGCCACGTCGTCCGGCGTGCCCATGAGTTCGAATCGGTAGAGGTGGGGAACGCCGCACTTGACGGCGACGATGTCGCCCGCTGCGCAGTAGTTGTCCCCGAAGTTCGTGTTGCCCGCGCTGATGACCCCTCGGATGAGGGACCTGTTCTGCGGGTCGTTGAGGAATCTGATGACCTGCTTGGGCACCGAGCCTGCTCCCCCGGTGCCGCCGTAGGTCGGCACGATGAGGACGAACGGTTCCGTCGCGCGGATCGGAGGGTCGTTCGGGTGGAGCGGGATGCGCTCGGCCTCGAGCCCGAGCTTCCCCACGAAGCGGTGGGTGTTGCCCGAGGCGGAGGAGAAGTAGATGAGGCGGCTCGAGACCGGCCGCGCTGCGGGAGGGGATCCCGCAGCCGCGCCGGTCCCCGTCGCAGTGACCGGGGAAGTCATCCCCGCACCCCCTGGGAAGAGACCGGCGGCGGTCAGGCGACCGCGCTCGACGCGGTGGACCCGGCGCCCTGCTGGATCCCCGCGATCTTGTCGGGACGGAAGCCGGACCAGTGGTCCGCGTCCGTCACGACGACCGGCGCCTGCATGTAGCCCATGGCCTTGAGGCGCTCGAGCGCCTCGGGATCCTGGGTGACATCGACGCTCTCGTAGGCGATGCCCTTCTTGTCGAGGGCTCGGTAGGTCGCGTTGCACTGGACGCACGCCGGCTTCGTGTAGACCGTGACGTTCATGGTTGTGTTCCCCTCCTGCGAAAAGTCCTTCTCGGCCGGGCGATCACTGCACCTCTCCCGCTCTGCGGGCGGCCCATAGTCCGGAGCACCTCGGCTGCCTCGATACTACATCTTGTGCGCGTCGCAGCTTGGAACCCCTAGATGTTGTCTTACAAGTATGTCATTACACGGCGTCTGAGTCCACACGAAACCCACAGGGACCGTGCTTTCCCAGGCCCGGATTCACGCGGTTCGCAGACCGTGGTCCACAGGCTGTGGAGGCGTGGATGCACACTCGGATCCGCCGGTGTGTCGTTAATCTCCCGGCGTGTCGTGGCGTGTCGTAGGCTGAACCGCGTGCCGGGCACGAACCGGCCGCGAGAGGAGGCCGCACATGGTCAGCCCCATCCACCTCACGACCCTCCTCGAGGTCGTGAGGCAGGGCTCATTCGCCGCAGCGGCCGAGCGGCTCGGCTACACGCCTTCGGCCGTCTCACAGCAGATGGCGGCGCTCGAGCGGGAGACCGGCGTCGCCCTCTTCCAGCGCAGCGCGAGGAGCATCGTCCCCACCGAGGCCGCCGTGGTGATGACCCGGCATGCCGCCAAGGTCCTGACCGACATCGACGCTCTCCTGGCCGCCACCGCGCGCGCAGCGGAGGCTGCGGGCCGCGAGCTGAGGCTGGGGACCTTCCCCAGCCTCGCGACCTACGTCCTCCCCGCGGTGATGCGCAGCGAACGGTGGCGGCGCCTCGGGATCGACCTGCACGTCTCGGTCGCGGAACCGGGCCAGGCCATCCAGGGCCTCCGCGCAGGCGGGGAGCTCGACGTCGTCCTCGTCTACCAGGTCGGACAGACCGGGCTCGCATGGCCCCACAGCATGGACCGCCAGTGGGTCGGCGACGACGCCTTCCGCGTCGTGGTGCCGGCGGGGTGGGGCATCGCCGAGGGCTCGACCGTCACTGCGGACCAGCTCGGCGGGATGCCGTGGATTGTGCACCATCCGGGCACGGCCGACGCGACGGTGATCGACCGGCTCTTCGCGAGCTTCGGGATGCATCCGCGGATCGTCGGCTACAGCGACGACTTCAACGCAAGCCTCGGCCTCGCCGCGGCGGGGCTCGGGGCAGCGCTCGTGCCCGAGCTCGCCCTGCGGGCCAGGCCGGAAGGGGTGGCCGTCATCGACGTTCCCGAGATCCGCCTCGCGCGCAACATCTTCGCACTCCGTCTCTCGGGCCAGCGCGACACGCATGTGGGACTCTTCCTCGACCTGGTCGCCGAGACGCTCGCCGCCCTCGCCCCCTACGGGGCCAGAAAGTAGGGCCGGCAGCATGGGACACCGCGACGGCTCGGGCCCCGGGTCAACCGTGGGTGATGTGGGCACGGCGGGCGCAGAGGGCCTGGGGACCACTGGACGCGGCCGTGCCTGGGTCGGTGTGTCCGGCTGGAGCTACCGCAGCTGGCGCGGGGACTTCTATCCGGCCGGGCTCCGCCAGGCCGACGAGCTCGCCTACGCCGCCGAGCGGATGACCTCAGTAGAGCTCAACGGATCCTTCTACTCGCTCCAGCGTCCGTCCTCCTACCGCACGTGGCGCGACGCGACTCCCGCACGGTTCCCTCTGGCTGTCAAGGGAGGCCGCTACATCACCCACATGCTCCGGCTCCGCGACCCCGGGACCGCCCTTGCGAACTTCTTCGCCTCCGGGGTGCTCGCGCTCGGCGACCGGCTCGGGCCCATCCTGTGGCAGCTCCCGGAGACCCTGCCGTTCGACCCGGACCTGGTCGGCGCCTTCACCGCCCTCCTCCCCCGGACGACCGCAGCGGCGGCAGAGTCGGCGTCAGGCCACAGCGACAGGCTCCCCGCCGAGCGCGCCCTCACGACCGCCGAACTCGACGTCCCGGTCCTGCACGCCCTCGAGCCGCGCCACGCGAGCTTCGACTCCGAAGAGGCCCGCTCCTTCCTCGCCGAGCGAGGCCTGTGCACCGTGGTGGCCGACAGTGCCGGGAGGTGGCCGACAATGCGGGACGAGACCGGCCCGTTCCGGTACGTGCGGCTCCACGGAGAGCGGGAGCTGTACCGCGGCGGGTACTCTCCCCAGGCCCTCGAGGCCTGGGCGGGGCGCATCCGGGAGTGGACCGCGGAGGGCCTCGACGTCTACGTCTACTTCGACAACGACGCCGATGGGCGGGCCCCGTACGACGCGATGGCGCTCATCGGGCTCCTCGCCTGAGCCGCCCGCATCCGCGCCGGGCATGCTGGCCACCCGCGCAGGCCGGGGCTATCTTTTAGTCATGGAGACGGCAGTGAGCAGGCATTTCGGCGAGATAGCCCTCACACCGGCAGGTGAGCGGCTCATCTCGGGCAGCTACGAGTTCGACGGGCGCAGGATCGACCTCGACCTGTGCCTCGGCGAGCACGACCACCTCGACGAGGCAGCCCTGCACAAAGTCGACTACCGCCTCCGGTTCCTGCCCGAGCTCGTCGAGTCGGCACGGGAGCGGATCGGCCAGACCCTCGAGGACGAGGAGTCGGCGGCGCTCGAGTACATGCACTTCCACCGGGAGAACCTCAAGAACGGCAGGGTCCGCGAGGTGTTCGGCGTCGACACGCCGGCGGAGATCGACGAGGACCGCTTCGTCTCTGCG
The DNA here is from genome assembly GCF_039615075.1 of Sinomonas halotolerans. Taxonomy (NCBI): domain Bacteria; kingdom Bacillati; phylum Actinomycetota; class Actinomycetes; order Micrococcales; family Micrococcaceae; genus Sinomonas; species Sinomonas halotolerans. The sequence continues at coordinate 93,493 of NZ_JBDFRB010000006.1, forward strand.
CTCAGGCTCGCGAGGATCGACATCTTCCCAGGCCAGCCCGAACGCTACTTCGTCCTCGGCTTCACCCTCGGCGAGGGCTTCACGGACGAGGTCCTCGAGGCAGCGGCAGACGAGGACGGGGTAGTCGACGACGAGGTCGTCTGGAGCTGACGGCACCTCCCGCGCGCCGCCCCTTCGCATGGCCGAGGCCCTGCGCGTCCGACGCGCAGGGCCTCAGCTGGCGGGGGCTGGCTCAGGCCTTGGCGGCCAGGCCGTCCTCGGCCACGTGCGCGCGGGCCGTCTTCGCAGCACCCACGAGATTGCGCAGCGAGTCCTCGGTCTCCGCGTAGCCACGGGTCTTGAGGCCGCAGTCCGGGTTGACCCAGAGCTGGCGCGCGGGGACGTGCTCGACAGCGGTCTTGAGCAGTTCCTCGATCTCGCCCTGGCCGGGGACGCGCGGCGAGTGGATGTCGTACACGCCCGGTCCGACGCCGCGGCCGAAGCCGTGGGCCTCGAGGTCGTTGACCACCTCCATGCGCGAGCGGGCGGCCTCGATCGAGGTCACGTCGGCGTCGAGGCCGTCGATCGCGTCGATGATGACGCCGAACTCCGAGTAGCACAGGTGCGTGTGCACCTGCGTCGAGTCCTGGGCGCCGGCCGTGGCGAGGCGGAAGGACTTGACCGACCAGTCGAGGTACGCCGGCTGGTCCGCCTTGCGCAGCGGGAGCAGCTCGCGCAGGGCCGGCTCGTCGACCTGGATGACCTTGATGCCCGCGGCCTCGAGGTCGGCGATCTCGTCGCGCAGGGCGAGGGCCACCTGGTTGGCGGTCTCCGCGAGCGGCTGGTCGTCGCGCACGAAGGACCAGGCGAGGATCGTCACCGGGCCGGTGAGCATGCCCTTCATCGGCTTGTCCGTGAGGGACTGGGCGTACTCGGCCCACGGGACCGTGATCGGGGCCGGCCGGGAGACGTCGCCCCAGAGGATCGACGGGCGCGTGCAGCGCGAGCCGTAGGACTGGACCCAGCCGTGGACCGTGACGTCGAAGCCGTCGAGGTTCTCGGCGAAGTACTGGACCATGTCGTTGCGCTCGGGCTCGCCGTGCACGAGGACGTCGAAGCCGAGCTCCTCCTGGAGGTCGACGACACGCTTGATCTCGTCCTTCATGAGCTTCTCGTACTCGGCCGCGTCGATCGCGCCCTTGTTCAGGCGGGCGCGGGCGCCGCGGACCTCGGCGGTCTGCGGGAAGGAGCCGATCGTCGTCGTCGGCAGCGGCGGGAGGTGGAGGACGGCGTCCTGCGCCGCGGCGCGCGTGACGAAGGCCGGGCGGGAGAAGTCCGCGTCGGTGAGGGCGGCGGTGCGCTCGCGGACCTCGGGGCGGCGGACGTCGGGGGCCTCGGCGCGCGATGCGATGACCCGGGTGGCCTCCTCGATGGCGCCTGCGGCGGAGGCCGGGTCGGCGAGGTACGAGGCGAGGACGGCGACCTCACGGACCTTCTGGTCGGCGAACGCGAGCCAGCTGCGCAGCTGGGCGTCGAGCTGGGTCTCCTCCTCGACGTCATGCGGGACGTGGAAGGTCGAGGTCGAGGTCGCGACGGCGACCGCGAAGCCGTGCTCGGCGCCGGCAGCCTTGAGGGCGTCGAGCTTCTGGGCCGAGGCGGCGAGGTCGTTGCGCCAGATGTTGTGGCCGTCGACGAAGCCGGCGACGACGGTCTTGCCCGCGAAGGCGGCCAGCTCGGCGGCCGAGGGCAGTGCGCCCTTGAAGAGGTCGAGGGCCACGGCCTCCACGCCGGTCGCGGCGACGGCGGCGGTCTGCTCGCCGAGGCCGCCGTAGGGGGCGGAGAGGAGGATGGCCGGGCGGCCCTCGCCCACGGCGGGAGCCGTGAGGGCGGCGTAGGCGCGCTCGACGGCGGCGCTCAGCTGGGCGCTGGTGGTGCCGGCGGCGTCGTCGCCGTCCGCCACGAGCACCGGCTCGTCCAGCTGGACCCACTCGGCGCCCGCGGCGGCGAGGCGCTCGAGGAGCTCGGCGTAGACCGGGAGGACGTCCTCGAGGCGGGACAGCGGCGAGAAGCCCTCCGGGGCGTCGTCGGAGGCCTTGGAGAGAGCCAGGAAGGTCACGGGGCCCACAAGGTACGGGCGGGTCACGGTGCCATTGGCCTTGGCGAGGGCGAACTCGTCGACGACGCGCTCGGAGGAGAGCGAGAAGGAAGTCTCCGGGCCGACCTCCGGGACGAGGTAGTGGTAGTTCGTGTCGAACCACTTGGTCATCTCGAGCGGCTGCTGCTCGGCGTTGCCGCGGGCGAGCGTGAAGTAGGCGTCGAGGCCGAGGCGGCCGTCGGCGTCGTGCAGCGCGCCGAAGCGGGCGGGGACGGCGCCCAGGGCGACGGCGGTGTCGAGGACCTGGTCGTAGAAGGAGAAGGTCCCCGGGACGGCGGAGGGCTCGGTGAGGCCGAGCTCGGTGAGGCGGGCGGCGGTGCCCAGCTGGATCTGCTCGGCGGCGGCCTGCAGCTCCGCGGCGCTGCTCTTGCCGGCCCAGTAGGCCTCGACGGCCTTCTTGAGCTCGCGGCGGCGGCCGATGCGCGGGTAGCCGAGGATGGTCGCGGACGGGAAGGCAGGGGTCTGCACAGACATGGGTGTGGATCCTTTTGGTCGGAAGTGGAAGTCAGGAGAGCGCGCGGCGGCGCGCGGCGAGCGACGGCCGGGCAGGCCGGGGAAGGTCGAGCCGCGCGAGGACCTCCAGGGCCGCGGCGTGCTCGTTGAACGTGTAGAGGTGGAGGCCGGGTGCTCCCGCCGCGAGGGCCGCCTCGGCGAGCGCTGCGCTCGCCTCGGTGCCGATCCGGCGGACCTCGGCGTCGTCGTCGCCAGCGGCGCGCAGTCGGTCCACGAGGACGGGATCCGGGGAGACGCCGCTCAGGGCGGCGAGCTTCTCGATCCGGCGCAGCGACGTGAGCGGCATGATGCCCGGGATCAGCGGGATGGTCACCCCGGCGCGGCGGGCGCGGTGGACGAGCCCGGAGTACTGCTCGGGGTGGAAGTACACCTGAGTGATGGCGAAGTCGGCACCCGAGCGCTGCTTGGCCAGCAGCACCTCCACGTCGTGGACCTCGCTCGGCGACTCCGGGTGCCTCGTGGGGTACGCGGCGACGCCGATCGCGACCTTCCCGGCGGCGAACTGCGCCGAGCGCCGCAGCTCCACCCGGCGGATGAGCTCGATCAGGTCCTGCGCGTACCGCAGGGCGCCGGCAGGCAGGTGGCCGTCGCGCGGCGTGTCGCCCCGCAGGGCGAGGATGCCGCGCACCCCGCGGTCCAGGAGCTCGTTGACGACCCGGCTGAGCTCCTCCGGGGTGCCGCCGACGCAGGTGAGGTGCGCGAGGGGCCGAAGGGTGGTCTCGAGCTGGAGGCGGTCCACGAGCTCGAGCGCCGTGTCATGGTTCGACCCGCTCGCGCCGTAGGTGACCGAGACGTAGTCCGGGTCCGTGGCCTCGAGCTCGCGGATGGTCGCCCAGAGGGTCGCCGAGGCGGCCTCGCTGCGGGGCGGGAAGAGCTCGTAGGAGAGCGCGACGGGGGCCGTCGACACGGTCGAGGGTGCGTCGATGAGGGTAGGCGGAGACATTTGCATCCTTGGCAGTCCGGTCCGACCCGGGGCCAGGCGGCAGGCCTGGACCGGGCGGTGCGATGTTCAAGAGAGGCAGGGGGCCACGCTGTCCCCGGGCTCCGCCGCGGCTGGACCCGGCACGGGACAGTGGCCCTCTGCGGCAAATGTCAGGCCCGCACGGGGGCACCCACATCCCCAGGAGCGGGGATCGCTGACACGTTGCGAGAGGCAACTTCGGTACGACCCTAGGCCGGGCTCCGATCGGGCATCAAGCGCCCGGGCGCAATATGCAGCAATGTGTCCGAGCATGACGCTGCATGACCCCCGCCGTGCCCGGCTACCAGGGGCGCTCGACCGGGGCATCGGGAGGGCTGTCGAGATAGTCCCGCATCTGCTCGCCCTCGGCCCGCTCCTGCTCCCCCGCGTCCGACTTCCGCTCGAGCTGCTCGAGCAGCTCGCGGCGGGCGCGCTCCTCGTCGCTCTCCCCGGCAGTCCCCTCCCGGGGTGCCGCCTCCCCGGTGGCGGGGGCGTCCTGTCCCGGGCGCGGAGACGGCTCCTGGGAAGGCTCTTGGCCGTTCTGGCCGCCAGAGGGGGCCGGGGCGGCGTCCCCGGCCCCGCTCTTGCCCTCGAGCCGCTCCCCGGCCTCCTCGAGCCGTTCCCCCTGCCCCTGCTGGTTCTGCGGACTCTGAGGTTCGAAGCACCCCTCGGGCGCATCGTCCACGACCGCGGAACCCTCCCCGAAGAGCCGTTCGGCCCCGACGGCGTCGCCGGCTGCCCGGGCGGAGTCCCCCAGCTCCTCGATCGCCAGGACGAGGTTCACGCGGACCGTGCACTCGTCGTCGGCGTCGGTGCGGCGCAGGGCCTCCTCGAACGCGGCGCGGGCCTGCTCGTGCTCGCCGGCAAGGACATGGGCGTCCCCGCGCGCGAACCACGACTTGTGGGTCTCGACGACGTCAGCGAACCCCATGCCGTCCGCGGCGAGGGAGACGCCCGGCCCGTCCTCGGCGTCGAACGCCCAGATCGCCTGCTGCGCGAGCCCGGTCATGAGCAGGAGCTTCGCGGCGACGGCGAGCGCAGCGAGCGAGGGCACCGCGCCCCACGCGAGGAGCACGCGGCGCCGGCGGAGGCGTCTGCTGCGGGCGGCGGGGGGCTCGTTCATGGCCGCCTCCTCGTGGGGAGCGCCTGGGCGAGCGCACGCGCTGAGCGGGCGATCTCCACGAGGGCGAGCCCGAATCCGGCGAGCGCGAACATCCAGTAGAACTCGAAGCGGCCGAACAGCCCGGATTCCTCGGTGGCCCGCAGCTGGCCCGGCGCCGCGGCGGCAAGCGCCTCGTCGACGGGGTCGCCGGGGGCGCGGTGGGCGTAGGGGACCCCGAGCTCCTCGGCGATCGTCCGCAGGGCGGCCTCGTCGATGCGGGACAGCGCGTCCGTGTCCGTAGCGGGGTCCTGGATGAAGTCCTCGCTGCCGTCGGCGAAGGGCGGGTTCTCCCGCATGCGCCCGCCCGAGGACGTCCCGTAGCCGAGGACCGCTCCCCCCTGGACGAGCGCGCGGTCGATGCCGAGCGCCGTGGCCGGCTCCGCGCTCGTCTGCTCGCCGTCGCCGAGGTAGAAGACGATCCGCGGCCGTTCGGGCGCCTCCCGCGCGGAGGCCTCGAGCCGCTCGCGGAGCGCCTCGCCCCCCGCGGAGATGCTCGAGCCCTTCGAGTAGAGCCAGTAGCCGGGGCGCATGACCTCCGCCGCGCTCTCGAGGGCCGAGGGGTCAGAGGTGAGGGGCATCCGCACTGTGCCGCGCGTGTCGAAGGTGACGAGGGCGAACTTGGCGCCCGCGAGGCGTTCGCCGATCGCCGCGATGTCCGCACGCATCCCCTCGAGGCGCTGGGCGCCGGCATAGTCCTCGGCCGTGGAGCTCGTGGAGAGGTCGACGGCGAAGAACACGTTGACCTCGTTCACGGCGGCCTTCGCCTCGGCCCCCGGGACCCCCGGCCGCCATGCCGCCGTGAGGAGGCAGAGCACGAGGGCGGTGCGCAGGATCCAGGCCCGGCGGTCCCGCCCCGCACGCACGGCGCGCCACGCGGGAACCGCGAAGGCGGCGAGGACGAGGACCGTGGCGGCGAGCGTTGCCGCCGCGCCGAGGGCCGGGTGGAGGGTCATGAGCGGATCCTCGCGAGACCCACGGCGAGGACCGCGCCGGCGGCGAGCGCGATGCCGAGGGGCAGGTCCGGCCGGTCCGCGACGAGTCCGCGCGCCGGTCCCTTGGTGGCGGCCGACTCGGTGGCCTGGATCTCGCCGATGATCGTCCGGGCCGCCCTGGGGCTGCGCAGGGGGAAGTACTGCCCGCCGGTGGACTCGGCGGCCCGGCGCAGCTCGAGGGCCTCGTCCTCAGCCGAGGGGCTGCCGAAGTCCGCGGGGTTGAGCGCGTACACCCGCACGCCCTTCGAGGCGGCGAGGTCCGCGGCCTCGGGCAGGGTGAAGACGGGCGTGCCGGCCAGATAGTTGTCGGTGGAGAAGACGATGGACCGGGAGCGCTGCTCCGTGTCCAGCCGGGGGAAGTCCTGGACGCACGCGGCCAGTCCGTCCCCGATGAGCGAGGTGCCGTGGCCGGCCTGCGTCCCCTCGAAGAAGGCCGGGTCGCCTCCCCGCCGGTCGAAGGCCTCCTCGGCGCGCGCGAGCTGCTCCTCGATGTAGGCGTAGTCGTCGGTGAGCGGGAAGACCTGGATGCCGCTCGCGTCGAAGACCGTCATGCCGATCCGCTCGCCGCGGAAGTCCCTCACCATGGACGCGAAGACGTCCACGATAGCGGCGTCTGCCCGGCTCATGGACCCCGAGGCGTCGAGGCACAGCATGATGTCGCGGCTGCGCTGCTCGGGGCGCTGGGCCGAGGTCAGGGCCGGGCGGGCGGCCGCTGCGAGCAGCGCCCCGGCCACGGTGAGGGCGGCGAGCACGACGACGGCGAGCCAGGCGCGCTCGCGGCGCACCAGGCGCTGGTAGCTCGGCAGGGACGCAAGGCGCTCTCCGTGCGCGACCGGGGCGGCGTCGTCGTGCGCGCGCCTGGCCCTGTGCAGCGCGAGGCCGAGGACGGCCGCGGCGGCGAGCGCCCCGGGGACGAGGACCCACGGCTGGATCAGGTCCATGTGCGCACCACCGTCCTGGCGGTCTCGAGCGCGGCGCGGGCGTCTTCGGGCCCGGCAGCCGAGAACTCGCCCGGGTAGAGGCTCTCGACCGCGGCGGCCGCCGCCGGGATGCCCTGGTCGCGCAGTTCCTCGAGGGTCATGCGCGAGGCGCGGATCCCGGTCGCACCCTGGACGAAGTCCCGCACTGCGCCGGAGACCTCCTGGATGGCGCTGCGGGGGCTGATACGGCCCGAGGCGAGGAGCCCCTCGACCTCGTCGATGCGGGCCAGGCACGTGCGGCGGAGGCCCGGCGGCGCGTGGTACAGCGGCACGGGGAGGTCTCCCGTCCTCGGCGCCCGGGTGCTCAGCACCGCATACGCAAACCACACGGCCGCCGCTGCCGCGAGCGCGAGCCCGAGGAACAGCCAGAAGCCCGAGTACCCGAGGGGCCCGTAGAAGGGCTGGTCAGCGGGCACGGCGATGCCTCTCCAGGAGGCGGAAGAGGGCCGGGATGACGTCCTCCGGGGTGTCCGCGTGGACCTCGGCGATCCCGAGCCGCCGGAGCGCCCCGGCGCGCGCCGCGGTCCGCTCGGCCATCAGGCGGCGGTAGTCCTCTTCCACCTCCGGGGCGCGGGCCAAGAGGCTCAGGAGGAGCCCGCCGTCGGCCACGTCCCGCGCGCGTCCGGGGGCGCCCGCGCCGGCGAGCTCGGCGTCGCGCACGGTGAGCCAGAGGATCTCGTGCTGCACGGCGAGGCGGCGCACGAGGGCGGCGTCGCGCTCGTCGAACGCCGCCTCGTCCGCGACGACGAACATGAGGCCCCTCGCGCGCACGGTCCGTACCGCATGGTCCAGCTGGGCGGTGAGGTCGCTGGGACCGGAGCCCGGCCCCGCCGCGCCGTCGAACGCGCGCAGGAGCCGCTCGAGGTGCGCCTCGCCCGAGCGCGGCGCGACGGACTGGGACGACGCCGCGTCCCCGGCGACGAGCGCGACCCGGTCGCCGTGGCGCTGCGCGAGCCAGCCGATCACGCCGAGGGCGAGCAGGGCGATCTCCTTCTTGGGGCCGCCGCCGCGCGCGAGGGCGGACATGTTCCGCCCCGTGTCCGCCACGAGGAGGACGTTCTGGCGGCGCAGGGCCTCGTACCGGGTCACGAGCGGCGCTCCGACGCGGGCCGTGGCCTTCCAGTCGATGTCGCGGACGTCGTCGCCGGGGATGTAGGCCCTCAGGTCGTCGAAGTCGAGGCTGCGCCCGCGGAACGCCGAGCCGTACTGGCCGTCGAGCATGGTCCGCGCCCGCCGGTGGGCGAAGAGGGCCATCGTCGTCCTGACCCGCGTCACGAGGCTCCCCATCACGGTGCCTACGGGGTCGGGACGGCGGCCACGGCCGCGTCGATCACGGACTCGACCGGGACCTGCTCGGCGACCGCCTCGAAGCCGAGGATGACGCGGTGCCGGAGGATCCGGTGGGCGAGGGACTTGACGTCCTCGGGCACCACGTAGTCGCGGCCGGCGAGGAGGGCGGCGGCCCGTGCGGCGGCGCTGAAGGCGATGCTCGCCCGGGGGCTCGCCCCGAACTCGACGAGGGAGGCAAGGCGTGCGTCGATGTACTGCGCGGCGTGGCGCGTCACGTAGGCGATGCCCACGATGTAGCGCACGATCGCGGGGTCGAGGTAGACGCGCCTCGCCGCGTCCTGGAGCGCGCGCACGTCATCGAGCGACGCTGCCGGCGCGGGCTGGCGGCCGGCGTCGAACACGCCGCGGTCGATCCGGGCCAGGACCTCGGCCTCCTCCTCGGGCGTGGGGTAGTCCAGGACGTCCTTGAGCATGAAGCGGTCCATCTGCGCCTCGGGCAGCTGGTAGGTGCCCTCGTGCTCGATCGGGTTCTGCGTGGCGAGCACGAGGAACGGCTCGGGAAGGGGGTGGATCTCGCCGCCGATGCTCGTCTGGCGCTCCTGCATGGCCTCGAGCATGGCGCTCTGGGTCTTCGCGCTGGAGCGGTTGATCTCGTCCAGGAGCACCACGTTGGCGTGGACGGGTCCGAGCTGGGTCCTGAAGACGGCGTCCCGGGCGTCGTACACCTGGGTGCCGACGATGTCGCTCGGCAGGAGGTCCGGCGTGCACTGGATGCGGCGGAACTGCGCCCTGACGGAGTGCGCCAGGGCGGAGGCGGCGGTCGTCTTCGCCAGGCCGGGGACGGACTCGAGAAGGATGTGGCCGCCCGTGAGCAGGCCGATGAGGAGGGTCTGCCGCAGGCGGTGCTGGCCCACCACGACGGCCTCGAACTGTGCCTTGACGGCCGCGACCGTGTCCTGGCTCCAGGCGAGCTCGGCGGCTCCGAGGGGCTCCCTCTCCTTCTGCTGCAGCACCGTCTCCCCCTCCTGTGCGCGGGCGGCAGGCGCCCACCGCGCTGGGGCCGCGCCGGACGCGCAGCCCGCTGAAGGCCATGCTACCGGTGGATGCTAGGCGTCGAGCAGGAGACGGTCAGCACGCGGCGCGAGCGCACGCTCGAGGACGAGGCACGCTCCACCGACGGCGCCGACGTCCTGGCCGAGCGACGTGCCGGCAAGCTCCACGCGGTGGATGCCGCCGGTCGCAAGGCGCCCGTTGACCATGTCCGGCATGACGCGCAGGCAGAAGGCCGCCACGGGCTCCCAGTACGGCCCCCCGAAGACCATCCGCTCGACGTCGACCAGGTTTCCGACCACGCCTGCCGCGTGGGCCATGCTGCGGGCCGCCTCGCGCAGGACCCCGACGGCGGCCGGCTGGCCCTCGTCCGCAAGCGCGCACAGGCGCAGGAAGCCGGTGTGGAAGTCCGCGGCCGTCGGCTCGGCAGGTAGGGGTGGGAGGGCGCCGAGCGAGATGGCCTGGGCGAGGAGCCGGACCGGCTCGAGCACCGTGCCGATCGTGCCTCGCAGTCCGCAGCCGTCGAAGCACTCGGGGCCGTCCGGGTCCACGATGATGTGCCCGATCTCGCCGGCGTTGCCGGAGCTGCCCCTGTACACCTCCCCGCCCAGGACGAGGCCGCAGCCGAGCCCCGTGCCGAGGTAGAACACCGCGAAGCTCCCGGAGGCCTCGGGTCCGCCCGCCCAGGTCTCCGCGACCGCGACGGCCGTGACGTCCTTGTCCATGACAGTCTCGAGGCCGGTGGCCGTCTGGAGCATTGCCTGGAGGGGGACGTCGCCCCATCCGCGCAGGAGGGGCGCTCCGACCACGGCCCCGCGGACAAGGTCGATGGGGCCCGGCGCCGCCACCCCGGCCCCCGCGACCAGCTCGCGCGGGACGCCCGAGGACGCCAGGAGGGCTTCGACGCATTCGGCGATCGCTGCGACCACCTCGTCGGGACGGTGTCCCTCGGGGGTCGCGAAGGCATCCTTGGCCACCACGGCGCCCACGAGGTCCAGCAGGACGACGGTGACGATGCTCGGGTCGAGGTGGACGCCGACCGCGTACATCCCGGCGGGGTTGAGCCTGAGGATCGTGCGGGGCTTGCCGGGCCCGGAGCCCTCCTTGCCTGCCTCGACGATGAGCTTCTGGTCCAGCAGGCGACGGGAGATGTTCGAGATGGTCTGGGGCGAGAGCCCCACGATCCGGGCGAGCTCCACCCGGCTCAGGCCGTTCTCCGAGCGCCTGATGGCATCGAGGATGACCGTGAGGTTGAAATCGCCCATGCGCGGCAGGTTGGTCCCGCGCCGGGCGGCGTGCTGGCGGGGCTCGGTCACGGTCCTCTCCTCTCATGCGGCGGGGGCTCGGCGCCCCGGTGCCGACGCCGGCTGTCCCGGTGACAGGCGCCGTCGGACTCTGGGGGATGCATCACGCACAGGGTACGTTACTCCCTGCCGCCGCCGTTCCCCTGCAAGGGGCGGTGGAAGCCCGGGCGCGGCGGGGCGGCCGCCGGCGGCGGCTGCTCAGCGGGCGCGCCGGACGGACCGGGTCACGGTGAACTTCCTGGCGCGTCCGGCTGTCTCGGTACGGCCCACCTCGCGCACTAGCGCTGCGCGGTAGTCCAGGTGGCTGTTCGCCACGCACCACAGCTCGCCGCCCGGCCTCAGGAGCCGACCGGCCGCCTCGATGAGGCGGATCCCGGCCCCCGCGTGGACGCTCGCCCCGAGGTGGAACGGAGGGTTGAGGAGCACGACGTCGGCGGCCGCCTCGGGCAGCGACCCTCCCGCGTCGTCGTGCTCGACACGGACGCGGTGGCCGATCCCATTGGCTTCAGCCGTGGCACGGGCCGAGCGGACGGCCGCCGCCGAGCGGTCGGTCGCGACGACCTCGGCGTCGGGGTGCCGGAGCGCGTAGGCCGCCGCGAGCGCGCCGGTCCCGCAGCCCAGGTCCACCGCGCGGCCGGCCGGGATGCGGTCGAGGAACCCGAGCAGGTACCTCGTGCCGAGGTCGAGGCGGGGTCCGGCGAAGGCGCCGCCGTGGGCGCACAGCGTCAGGGCCACGTCGTCGTGCCGCGCGCACACGGGGAACGCGCGGTCGGGCGGCACCGGGAGCGCCCCCTGGGCGGTGAGGACCCGCGACTTGTGGGCGGCGAGCCCTGCGGTCACGGAGGCGAAGCGGGCGGCGAGCACGTCGTTCATGGCCAGGGCCATGTGCTTGACGCGGCCTCCGGCAAGGAGGAGCACGTCCGGCTCCGCCCAGCGCGCCACCGCGTCAGCGGTCTCCTCGAGTTCCGCGAGCCCGCGGGGCAGCTGGGCGACGACGAGCCGCACCCCGGCGAGGAGGCCGGCATCGAGCTCGTGCACGGTGAACGTCCCGGCGAGGCCGAGCCGCGCGGCGTTGGCCGCGAGCGCGGCGCGACCGGTCGCGAGGTCCTGGTGGACCCGGACCCCGGTCAGGCCCGCGGCGGCGAGCTGGAGCGCAAGGGCCCCGTAGGCGTCGCCGATGACCGCGATCTCGCTGCCCGCGAGCGCGCGGCCCGGCGCAGAGACGTGCTCGAGCGCCCGTGCGGCCAGAAGCCGGTCGGTGGCGTCGTGCGCCTGGAGGTTCGGGGCCTCGACGTCGGGGAAGCGCCCGAGCAGCTCGAACGGGAAGGCGCCTCCCGGGCCGGGAGGATCGGTCTCATGCACCCGTCCACCTTAGCGGCGGGCGAGCCACGCGAGGGCGGCCGCGGCGGCCCGGTAGCCCGGCATGCCGTGCGCGCCTGCCCCGGGCGGGGTCGCGGCGGAGCACAGCCACGCTCCGGGGACGCCGGTCGCGTACGGGTCCGCAGTGAGCCGGGGCCGTGCCAGGAGCTGGAAGCCATCGTTGGCACCCGTGCCGATGTCCCCGCCCACGTAGTTCGCATTGTGCGCCTCGAGGGCCGCTGGCCCGCGGACCGCGGTCGCCCGGATGCGGCCGCGGAAGCCGGGCGCGAACCGCTCGATCTGCGCGATGAGCGCCTCCGTCGCGTCGCCCGCGTACGCGTGGGGGACGTGGGCGTAGGCCCATACCGGATGGATGCCTCCGCGCGAGCGGCCCGGATCGTCGAGGTACTGCTGGCCCACGAGGACGAAGGGACGCTCGGGCATACGCCCCCGGACCGTGTCCGCCTCGGCTGCCGCGATCTCCTCGAAGGTCCCGCCCACGTGGACCGTGCCGGCCTCGCGCGCGTGCTCGCTCCGCCACGGGATTCCGCCCTCCACGGCGAAGTCCACCTTGTACGCGGCCGGGCCGTGGCGGTAGCGGCGGTACGCGGCCGCGGTCCGCCGCGGCTGGCGCGGGCCGAGCAGGCGGGCGGCGGCGCCCGGGGCGAGGTCGAGCATGGCCACGTCGGCGCCGTCGAGCTCCTCGAGCGAGGTGACGCGGCGCCCTGTCTCGATCGTTCCCCCGAGCGCGCGCAGGCGCGCGGCGAGCGCGTCCGTGATCGCGCGCGAACCGCCCTGGGCGATGGGCCACCCGACCGCGTGCGCCGACGCCCCGAGGACCAGGCCCACCGAGGCCGTGAACGGCGCGTCGAGCCGTGCGAAGGCGTGCGCCGCGAGCCCGCCGAAGAGCGCGCGGGCCTCGTCGCCGCGCCACCGGCGCACCACCGCCGAGGCCGGCAGGACGGCGTCGAGCCCGAACCGCGCGAAGCGCACCGGATGGGAGGGGACGCGCAGGTGCGGGCCGAGGAGGTCGTCCAGGAGCGGGCCGAAGCCGCGGGCCACCCGTCCCACGAGGCCGTCCCACGCAGGGCCGTCCGCCCCGAGGCCTTCCGCGGTGCGCGCGGTGTCCTTCCAGAGCACAGCCTCGCGGCCGCCGTCGAGGACATGCGCGAGCTGGACCCGCGGCCACAGCCAGCGCAGGCCCTCGGCCTCGAGGCCGAGTCCGGCCAGGAAGGGGGACGCGACCGCGAGGGGGTGGATCGCGGAGCAGTCGTCGTGCAGCAGGCCCGGGAGCGTGAGCTCGCTCGAGCGGCATCCGCCCCCGATCGTGTCCGCCGCCTCGAGGACGCGCACGGACACCCCGTTCCCGGCCAGGTGCACGGCGGCGGCCAGCCCGTTGGGCCCGCTCCCCACGACGACTGCGCTGCTCACCCGTCCATCTTGCCACCGCCCCTCGCGCCCTGGCCCGGGTTCGCGGGATGATCCGTCCATGGAACGGTCCGAGGGAGCGGGCGGGGCGGCACGGGGCGGGGCCCCGGGAGCGGGTCCGGGCGGCTCCGGGCGGTCGGGCGCGCCCGCGAAGGCCGCGCCAGCGTGGCCCGCACGCTGGCTCCTCCCGTGGCTCGCACCGTGGCTCGGCCGGTACGAGCGGGCATGGCTGCGGCACGACCTCCTCGCTGGCGGCGCGCTGTTCGGCCTCCTCATCCCCTCCGGCATGGCCTACGCCCAGGCCTCCGGCCTGCCGCCCGTCGCGGGCCTCTACGCGACGATCGTGCCCATGGCCGTGTACGCGGTCGTGGGGCCGAGCCGGGTCCTCGTCCTCGCCCCGGACTCGGCGCTCGCACCCATGATCGCCGCGGCAGTGCTCCCCCTCGCCGCCGGCAGCGGTGAGCGGGCGCTCGCGCTCGCCGGCCTGCTCGCGGTGCTCATGGGCGCGGCCATGGTGCTCGGCTCGGCGCTGCGCCTCGGGGCGGTGACCGGCCTGCTCTCGCGCCCCATCCGCCTCGGGTACCTCGCCGGGATCGCGTTGGTCGTCATCGCCTCGCAGCTGCCCACGCTGCTCGGGGTGGAGGCCGATGGCGGCAACTTCTGGGAGCGGTTCGGCGCAACCGCCGCCGCGGTCGCCTCAGGCGGGGTGAACGCGGCCGCGGCCGGGATCGGCGCCGGCGTCCTCGCCGTCATCCTTGCCGGACGGCTCATGGGGCGCCGGCTCGCCGGGGTGCTGCCCGGCGTCGTGCTCGCGACCCTCCTGACCTGGGCCGCGGGCCTCTCAGACCGCGTGGAGGTGGCTGGCGCCCTGCCGTACGGGCTCCCGGCGCCGGCCCTCAGTGGCATCACCGCGGAGGATGTGCTGGCCCTCGCGGCGCCTGCGGCGGGGATCGCGCTCATGTCCTTCGCGGACACGGGCGTCCTCTCGCAGAGCCTCGCACGGCGGCGGGGCGAGCGCGTCTCGGGCAACCGCGAGCTCGCGGCCGTGGGGATCGCGAACGCCTCGGCAGGCCTGCTGGGCGGGTTCCCCATCTCGGGCAGCTCCTCGCGGACGCCCGTCGCAGTCGAGGCCGGAGCAAGGAGCCAGCTGGCGGGGCTCGTCGCGGCCGGGCTCGTCGTCGTCTTCATGCTCGCCGCCCCAGGAACCACCGCGCACCTGCCGACCGCGGCGCTGGCCGCCGTCGTGATCGCCGCCGTGGTGGGCCTCATCGACTTCGGGGCGATCGCGAGGCTCGCCCGGGCCAGCCGCAGCGAGACCGTGCTCCTGGGCGTGGCGTTCCTCGGCGTGACCACCCTCGGGGTCCTCACCGGCATCATCGTGGCAGTGGGGCTCGCCCTGCTCGAGTTCGTCCGCCGCGCCTGGAGCCCCTACCGTGCCGAGCTGGGCGACCTGCCGGACGTGCCCGGCTACCACGACCTCTCGCGCCATCCCGAGGGCACGAGGGTGCCCGGGCTCGTGATCGCGCGCTTCGACGCCCCGCTGTTCTTCGCCAACGGCGCCGTCTTCACGGAGTTCGTCCGCTCCCTCGTCGAAGACACGCTCGGCGACGGCGGGGCGGACGGCGCCGAGGAAGGAGGCACGGCGCGCGGGGTCCGCGGCGTGACGCATGTGGTGCTCGCAGCGGAGCCCATCACCGGGATCGACACGACCGCCTTGGACGACCTCGTCGATCTGGACGAGTGGCTCGCGGACCGCGGCATCGAGCTCGTGTTCGCCGAGCTCAAGGGGCCGGTCAAGGACCGGCTCAAGCGTTTCGGGACGCGGGCCCGATTCGGGCCCGACCACTTCTATCCCACCGTGAGCGCCGCCGTGCGTGCGCTGCGCGCCGACCGCGACGAGCCCACGGACGGCGAGGAGCGGCAGGAACACTCCTGACGCCCCGCGCGGGGGCCGCGCCCTTCAGCCCGCCGAAGGCGCGTCGAGCTCGAGGGTGCGCAGCCAGCCGCTGGGGCCGGGATAGCGCCACAGGAGGCCCTCGAACGTGAACCTCATGGCCGGCCGGCGCCGAGGAAGCGGGCGGCGGGGACGGCCAGGCCGGCGCCGATCTCGCACGGCGTGCGCTTGAGTCCCTTCACCGCGAAGGAGTGGTCGGCGCCCTCCTGCCACTCGAGCGCCGCGGTCGGGAGCCTGGACACGACTCCCTCGAGCAGCTCCGGGGTGGCGAGCGTGTCCCGCGTGCCCTGGAGGAAGAGCATGGGGAGGGTGAGCCCGTAGAGGTGCTCGTCGCGCACCTTCTCGGGCTTTCCCGCAGGGTGCAGCGGGTAGCCGAGGAACACGAGCCCCGTGGGGGCCATCGCGCCTTCGGCGACCGCCATGGAGGCCATCCGGCCCCCGAACGACTTGCCGCCGGCCCACAGCGGCAGCCCGGCAGCGCGGCGTCGTGCCTCTGCGAAGGCGGCTGCCCAGACCGGGATGGCCCTGGGCGCGCGGTCCGGGAGCTTCCTGCCCGCCTCCATGTAGGCGAAGTTGAACCGCAGCGTGGCCACACCGAGCCCTGCGAGGGCGTCGCAGAAGCCCACCATGAACGGGTGGTCCATCCCGGCCCCCGCGCCGTGGGCCACAACGAGGGCCGTCTCCGCGCCCGCCTGCAGGGTCCAGACGCCGGAGACATCCCCCGCGGGCGTCGCGATCGTGATCCGTGTGCCGTGCCCGCTCATCCCCCCATGATGCCTGCGCGAGCGCGTCCCATGTGCCTACAGTGGCGTCCATGTCCGACCGCCGCGCAGAAGACCTGCCCCGCATCCTCGCCAACACGCGCGATCTCGCGCGCGACGGCACCGCGTCTGGGGCCGTCTGGAAGCTCGCCATGGGCGAGCGGGACCTCGATGCGAACGTCATCGCCCTCGGGCCCGGGGACGGCATCGGCGAGCACGCGGGCCCCGGCCTCGACGTGATCCTGCACGTCGTCTCGGGCTCCGGACTCCTCGCCACCGAGGGAGGGGACGTCGAGCTCGAGCCGGGCGGCATCGTCTGGCTCCCCCGGCGCACGCGTCGGGCCTTCACGGCCGGGCCGGAGGGCCTGGCCTACTTCTCCGTGCACCGGCGCAAGCCAGGCCTCGGGCTTTCACTGCGGCCCGACGGCTCCTGAGACTTCCGTCGTTTTGATACATCTTATTTCGCGGATTGATATATTAGGTCACACTGGAGGTGGGTCCGCCGGAGGACCGATCGTCAGACTCGATGAGGAGTGAAGCATGCAGCAATTGGCGCACCGGCTCGAACGCCTGGGCACCGAGACCGCCTTCAGCGTCGCGCAGGCCGCGGCCGCGTGGAAGGCCCAGGGGAACCGCGTGTACCCCTTCCACCTCGGCGACATCAACATCCCGACGGCCCCGCACATCGTCGAGGCGATGAACCGGGCCATCGCGGACGGCTACACCGGCTACTGCCCCGGCCCCGGCATCCCCCAGCTGCGCGAGGCCCTCGCCGACGATCTCGGCTCGCGGCGCGGCATCAGCTTCACCCCCGACAACGTCGTCGTGATGACGGGCGGCAAGCCGGTCATCACGAAGTTCCTTCAGGCGGTCATGGACCCGGGCCAGGAGGTGCTCTACCCGAACCCCGGCTTCCCCATCTACGAGTCGCAGATCGAGTACCTCGGGGGCACGGCGGTGCCGTATCGCTACCTGCCCACGAGCGGGGGCTTCGCGATCGACCTCGACCAGGTCCGCGCGTCGATCACCCCGAACACGGTCGCCATCATCTACAACGACCTGCAGAACCCCATCTCGGCAGAGTCGACGGCGGCCGAGCGCGAGGCCATCGCACAGCTCGCCCAGGAGCACGACCTCTGGGTGCTCTCCGACGAGGCCTACTTCGAAACGCGCTACGAGGGGGTCTCGAGCTCGATCGCGTCGCTCCCCGGCATGGCTGAGCGCACCGTGATCCTCTACACGTTCAGCAAGAAGTTCGCGATGACCGGCTCGCGCCTCGGCTGCGCCGTGGCCCCTGTGGAGATCGCCAAGGTGCTCAGCACGCTCAACACCAACGACGAGTCGTGCACGACGCACTACGTGCAGTGGGCCGGCATCGAGGCCCTCCGCGGTACCCAGGAGCCGGTCCAGCAGATGCTCGACGTCCTGCGCGAGCGCCGGGACGCCGCCTGCGGGCTCCTGAACGCGATCCCCGGCATGCACGTCGCCGTGCCGCAGTCGACGTTCTACCTGTTCCCCGACGTCACCGACGCCATGTCGCGGCTGGGCTTCACGGCCGTCGGCGACTTCGCGGCGGAAGCCCTGTACAAGACCGGCGTCTCCTTCTGCACGCGTGAGCACTTCGGACGGCGCCAGCCAGGCGAGGATCGGCAGTACATCCGGCTTGCCTACTCGGGGATCGACGTCGCCGACATCCGCGAGGGCCTCGGCCGCCTGCACGCGTGGATCGAGACGGCATGAGCCGGGTCGTCGTCACGGGGCGCATCCCCGACGCCGCCATCGAGAAGCTCCGCGCCGAGCACGAGGTCGACGCCTGGCAGGGTCCGGAGTCGATCGGCCGCGACGAGCTCCTGCGCCGTGTGGCCGGCGCCGAGGCGATCGTGAGCCTGCTCACCGAGCGGGTCGACGCCGAGCTGCTCGACGCCGCCGGCCCCCGGCTCAAGGTGGTCGCGAACGTCGCGGTCGGCTACGACAACATCGACGTGCCCGCCTGCACCGAGCGGGGCGTCGTGGCCACCAACACGCCCGGCGTGCTCACCGACGCCACCGCGGACATCGCGCTGGGCCTCATCCTCATGGCGACGCGCCGGCTGGGTGAGGGCGAACGGCTCATCCGCTCCGGCCAGGCCTGGAAGTGGGGCATGTCCTTCCTGCTCGGCAGCAGCCTGCAGGGCAAGAAGCTCGGCATCGTCGGCATGGGCGGCATCGGCCAGGCGACCGCCCGCCGGGCCAAGGCCTTCGGCATGGAGATCGTCTACCAGTCGCGCAGCGGGATCGACCACGCGATCGCCGCCGAGCTGGGCGCACAGCGGGTCGATCTCGACGAACTGCTGGCCGTCTCGGACGTCGTCTCGCTGCACTGCCCCTACGGGCCTGCCACGCACCATCTGATCGGAGCGGAGCAGCTCTCGGCCATGAAGGGCTCGGCGTTCCTGGTCAACACCGCGCGGGGACCGATCGTCGACGAGGCGGCGCTCGCGGCCGCGCTCCGCGACGGCGCGATCGCCGGCGCCGGGCTGGACGTCTACGAGCACGAGCCGCAGGTGCACCCCGCCCTGCTCGAGCTCGAGAACGTGGTGCTCCTTCCGCACTTGGGCTCCGCCACGGTGGAGACCCGCACTGCGATGGCGATGCTTGCCGCCGACAACGCGCTCGCCGTCCTCAGCGGCGCACGGCCCCCGACGCCGATCGGCTAGCGGGCGCCTCGGCGTCCGCGAGCAGCGCGGCACCCGCGCGACGAGCACGGGCCCCGTCCAGGACCACGGGGTTCGTGCTCGTTCGTCCTCAGGCGGGCGTCACGGAGCGAGGTTGTCGATCATCGCCTCGAGGGCGCGGACCGTCCGTTCGTACTCGCCGTCGTCGAGCCCCCGGACGGTGACCGAGCGCAGTCCCTCGACGGCCTCCCGCGCGGACCGCAGCTCGGCCCTGCCCGCATCGGTGAGCCGGTACATGCCGCCCTTCTCCGCAACGAGTCCGCCGCTGAGGAGCGGCTCGAGATGCCGTTCGGACGTCTCGCCCGCCTGCGCATCGAGGAAGGGGGCAATGGCCTCGTCGAGCTGTCCGACCGTCTCCTGGCCGTCGGCGAGGACGTTCAGCAGCTGCCACTGGCGCCTGCTGAGCCGGTGGCGCTCGAGGGCCTCCTCGAAGCGTTCCTCGAGCAGTCGGTCAAGGGTGCGGAGCAGTAAGCCCAGAGGCTTCTGGGGTGCGTCCATGGCGTCCTCCTTGGGGCGGCAGGTCCACTGTGCCCGACGCCCGCCGCCCGGTCTAGGGGCCTTCGGTCCGCTGTCGGATCCCATGGCTGCGCCTGCGCAGGTGCCCATGACGAAAGAAAGCGATGGGACGGTCTCATCGACCGTCCCATCGCCTTCTGTCTTGCGTGGTGGAGGTAAGGGGATTCGAACCCCTGACCTTCTGCATGCCATGCAGACGCGCTACCAACTGCGCCATACCCCCGTGGAGCTGAGGGGACTCGAACCCCTGACCCCCTGCATGCCATGCAGGTGCGCTACCAGCTGCGCCACAGCCCCGAGAGTGCATCCCAGACGCTTCGAAGGACCTCAAGATCGCTTCTCCGGCGCCCGGAGCAACTCGAACATCTTAGAACGTGCGGGCCCCTGCGCACAAATCGGAACGGGTCCCGGCCTCAGCCTTCCTCGAGCGTGATCGGCACGGGCAACGTCCCCGCGTTGTGCTCGCCGAGGCGCCAGCGCACGGCGCCGTCGTCGGCGGGGCGCCGCTCCTCGAGGACGGACCACGAGCAGTTCGACAGCCCCGAGAGCGCGCCCCACAGGCCGTGCGGCAGGCCGAGCAGCTCGGCGAGTCCCACGCGGATCGCGCCTCCATGGCTCACGACGACGAGCGTGCCGTCCGCGGGCAGCACCCCGAGCGCTCGGGTGACGGCCGCGCGGACCCGGGCAGCGACGTCGAGCCTCGTCTCCGCACCTCCGGCGGGGACCTCGACGTCGCCCTCCTCCCAGCGGTGGAGGGCATCGCCATCGAGGGCACGGATCGCGTCGAACGTGTGGCCCTGCCAGTCCCCGGCATTGGTCTCCCGCAGCCCGGAATCGAGGGCGACCGCGAGCCCCGTGACGGCCGAGAGCGCCTCAGCGGTGTCGCGGGTGCGGGACAGGTCCGAGGACACGATCGCGTCCGGGGAGAGCGCCGCGAGGCGCAGGGCGGCCTCGGCTGCCTGCTGCCTGCCGACCTCGTTGAGCGGGATGTCCGTCTGGCCCTGGAAGCGGCCCGCGGCGTTCCAGTCGGTGCGGCCGTGGCGCCAGAAGACGATCCGGCGTCCGCGCGGCCTCCCGCCGCTCAGCTGACGGCCGGGGACCCGGCCCCGGTTCCGTCGAGTCCCAGGTCCACCGCCGGGCAGTCCTTCCACAGTCGCTCGAGGGCGTAGAAGGCACGGTCCTCCTCGTGCATGACGTGCACGACGATGTCGCCGAAGTCGAGCAGGACCCAGCGGCCCTCGGACCGGCCCTCGCGCCGGACGGGCCGGCGGTCGAGCTGGGCGATCAGCTCGTCCTCGACATTGTCGACGACCGCGTTGACCTG
Source organism: Sinomonas halotolerans (assembly GCF_039615075.1). NCBI lineage: Bacteria > Bacillati > Actinomycetota > Actinomycetes > Micrococcales > Micrococcaceae > Sinomonas > Sinomonas halotolerans. The sequence continues at coordinate 113,935 of NZ_JBDFRB010000006.1, forward strand.
GCGCTCGGTCGGGGCCGAGGCGATGACGAAGACGTCGGTGATCGCGAGGCGCTCGCTCACGTCGACGGCCACGATGTTCTCCGCGAGCTTGTCCGCGGCGGCCCTGGCCGCCGTACGCGCCATCTGGACGGCGGATTCTGTTGCGCTCACTCTTCTCCTTGGTGGGCTGGGGTGGTGATCGCCCGGTGTCCGCTCACGGGCACTCGAGCATGGTCACAGGACGATGATGAGGATGGCGATGATGAGTGCGAGGACGCCGGCTGCGCCGATCGCCAGCAGGATGAGCCGCTCGCGCTCCGCGCGTCCCACGCCCGCCTGCTCGGCGTCCAGGACGTCGAGCCCGTGGGCGGTGCTGGCCGCCACGGGGGCAGCTTCCCGGCCCGTAGGGGACTCGGCCTCCTCGCCGCCGGCCTGCGCCCGGATCGCCGAGAGCGGCAGGTGCGTCGTGGACGGCGGCTTCATGACCGGGTGGGGCACACCCGGCACCCGCACGAATTCGAGCGGGGTCACCATGGCCAGGTTGTCCGTCGACGCCGGTGCCGGCGCCTTGCGCGCCGAACTCGCCTCGCGCCTGTTCTCCTCCGCGAGCCGCTGCTTTGCCTGGGCGCGTCGGTTGAGCACTGCCGCGCGCTCGGCCATGGCGACCTGCTCGGCGAGCACCGCCGGGTCGATGTCCGTCCCCACGCGGCTCTGCCCCTCGAGCATGGCCGCCTGGTTCTTGGCCTGCTCCTTGAGCAGCTCTCGCGCCTGGGCAATCTGCTCGTGGCTCAGACGTCGGAAGGAGCCGGTCTCGGGTCCGATGGGCAGCGGGACCGTGAGCCCGTCAGGGACCACTCCCTGCATCGCGGTGGGCGGCGCCGGGTCCACGCCGGGCACGGGAGCGCTCGGCGCTGCCTTCGCCTCCCGGTCCTCTCCGGGGCGCGGTGCCGAAGGCTCCCCGGGAATCGGCACCACCGGGATGGGCCCTGCCGCCGGCGATGCCTGCGGGGCAGCGGGGGCCGGACGCCCGGAGGGCCCGGGTTCGGGACCGGGGCGACTGCTCGGTGCGGGAGTCCGCCCGCCGGACTGCTCGGGGCCCGGGGCCCCGGTGGGCCCGGACTGGGCCTGCTCGCGCAGCGTCCGCCGGCTCGGGAGCGTCGCCGCGCTCTGGACGGCCTGCTCCTTCTCGGCCAGTTCGCGGAGGGCCCTGCGCGCCGCACGGTCCCGCGCGCGGGCCTGCGAGCTGCGCTCCGCTGCATCCTCCCGACCGCCCTCTGCGCGGACGGCGTCCGCGGGGGCGTCGAGCGCGCGGCGTGCGCGGACGGCACGGGTCCGGGCCGTGACGGCCTCTCCAGGGCCCGGGCCGCCGGCTCCTTCGGGGCCACGGCCGTCTCCAGCGCTCCCCTCACTGCGTGCAGCGGCATCCGCTGCAGCATGCGCGGCCGCCAGCCCTTCGGCGTGGGCGCGGACCACATCCTCCTCGGCCTGCGCCTTGGCCTGGGCCTCGGCGGCAGCCTGCTGGGGACGGAGCACGGCGTTCTCCGCGGTCTGCGCCGCTTCCGCGCGCCGCCGTTCGCGCCTGCTGAGCGGCTTGTCCTCGGCGCTCATGGCTGCGGCACCCCCAGGCCATCGGCCCGGCGGGTGGCATCCGGGGCACCGTCGTGCCGCCCGTGCCCGCGGTACAGGCCGTACTTGGCGATGTACTGCACCACACCGTCCGGCACGAGATACCACACCGGTTCGGCGGCGGCGACGCGCGCCCTGCAGTCCGTCGAGGAGATTGCCATGGCCGGGACCTCGAGGAGGCTCACGTCCTTGCGGCCGAGGTCGTGCAGTTCGTGTCCCGGCCGCGTCACGCCGACGAAGTGGGCAAGGGACCACAGCTCGTCGACGTCCTTCCAGGACACGATCTGCGCCATGGCGTCGGCGCCGGTGATGAAGAACAGGTCCGCTTCGGGCCGCAGCTCGTGCAGGTCCCGGAGGGTGTCGATCGTGTACGTGGGCCCGGGCCGGTCGATGTCCACCCGGCTCACGGTGAAGCGCGGGTTGGAGGCGGTCGCGATGACCGTCATCAGGTAGCGGTGCTCAGGAGTGCTGACACGCCGCTTCGACTTCTGCCATGGCTCGCCCGTCGGGACGAACACCACCTCGTCCAGGTCGAACTTCGAGGCGACCTCGCTCGCGGCCACGAGGTGGCCGTGGTGGATCGGGTCGAAGGTGCCGCCCATGACGCCGAGGCGGACCCGTCGTCCGCCTCGGTCGGTCTGCGCCGGGGCCACTGCGTGAGGGCTCAGTGGCCCTGGCCGCGGTCGTGCTTGTTCGGGTGCTGGCGGTGCGGGTCCGCGTGCTCCTCGACGGCCTCGTGGCGGCGGCCGAGGCTCGTGAACGACATCGTGACGAACATCATGGCCACGAGCAGCGCGAACATCACCACGCCGACAACCCACGGCTCGGCAATCAGGGGCGCCTTCTCCTCGTGCGCTGCGGCCTCCCCGCCCACGGCCAGTGCAGTGCTGATCAGCGATGCCAGCATGGTCTCCCTTTCGATCGGATCTGGGACGGCCCCGGCCGGCAGCGGACGCCCGTCCCCGGCCGGCCAGGCCGTCATAGTGCTTGGTTCATCCTACCCCGCAGCTCAGCCGCGGACCTGACCCTCGCCCTGCACGATCCACTTCGTCGTCGTGAGCTCGGTGAGGCCCATCGGACCGCGCGCATGGAGCTTCTGGGTGGAGATCCCGACCTCCGCGCCGAGGCCGAGCTCGCCGCCGTCCGTGAACCGTGTGGAGGCGTTGACGATCACGGCCGCCGAGTCGATCTCGGCGATGAATCGTTCGGCGTTGGCGAGGTCGTTGGTGATGATCGCCTCGGTGTGCCCCGTGCTCCAGCGCCGGATGTGCTCGAGCGCCTCGTCGAGCGAGTCGACAGTCGCGACCGCGAGGTCGAGGTCCATGTACTCGGTGGCCCAGTCCTCGTCCGTGGCGGCGGCCGCCTCGACGCCGGCCGGCAGGGACGCCCGGGTCCGCTCGTCCACGTGGAGGCGGACACCCTTGGCCGCGAGGGCCCGCACGACCTCCGGCAGCGCCGTGCTGTCCCGGTGCACGAGGAGCGTCTCGACCGTGTTGCACACGCTCGGGCGCTGGGTCTTCGCATTGACCAGGATGTCCACGGCCATCTCCTCGCCCGCGCTCGCGTCGAGGAAGATGTGGACGTTGCCCTCTCCGGTCTCGATGACCGGCACGGTCGAGTTGAGCACGACGCTCTGGATGAGGTCGCGGCCACCGCGCGGGATGAGGACGTCGACCCGGCCGCGGGCCTTCATGAGCACGTTCGCGCCCTCGCGCCCGTAGGCGTCGATGCTCTGGACGGCGTCCTCCGGCAGGCCCACCGCCGCGAGGGTGTCGCGCAGGATCCCGACGAGCGCCGTGTTCGTGTGGGCGGCGGCGGTGCCGCCGCGCAGGACCACCGCGTTGCCGCTCTTGAGGGCCAGCCCCGCGATGTCCACCGTGACATTCGGGCGCGCCTCGTAGATGGCCGCGACGACGCCCATGGGGACGTTGACCTGGCGCATCCGCAGCCCGTTCGGCAGGGTCTGCCCGCGTACCACGTTGCCCACGGGGTCGGGCAGCCCGGCGAGGTTCTCGAGGGCCGCCACGAGGCCGTCGATGCGTGCGGGGGTGAGCGCCAGCCGGTCCAGGAGCGCCTCCGACGTGCCAGCGGCACGGCCGGCCTCGAGGTCCTTCTCGTTGGCGGCGAGGACGGCGGCCTGACGCTCCTTGAGCGCTGCCCCGATCGCCCTCAGGGCGCGGTCCTTCCAGGCGCGGTTCGCGCGGGCCATCTGGCGCGACGCCCGGCGGGCCCGGTCGCCGACCGCGTGGACCGCCGCCTCGACGTCCGACGGCGAGGGCGCCGGCTGTGCCCCGGCAGGCGCCGCCGTGGCAGCGGTGGTCTCGGCGTGGACGGTTTCGGGCGCAGCCTCGCGCGCGGTGTCAGTCATGCATCAAGTCTACCGAGGGCCGCCCGAGGAGGATGCCGTGCGCGTCACATCTGCCCGCACGCACCCGCCCGACCGGCCCTGCCGGGAACGGCCCCGACGGCTCATACGAGGACGAGGTCGTCCACGTGCACCACGACCCGCTCGTACTCGCGGCCGAGCTCCGCGCCGAGTTCGCGCGTCGAGCGTCCGAGCATGGCCGGAAGCTCCTCGGCCGAGAAGTTCACGAGGCCACGGGCGATGACCGTCCCCGCGGCGTCGGCGAGCTCCACCGGGTCCCCGGCCTCGAACTCCCCGCGCACCTCCGTGATGCCCGCAGGGAGCAGCGAACGGTGGCGGTCCCGCACTGCCCGGACGGCGCCGTCGTCAAGCACGAGAGTGCCGCGCGTCGCCGCGAGGTGGGCGAGCCACAGGAGCCGCACCGGCTTCCGCCGGCCGTTGACGCTGAACCACGTGCCCACATCCTCGCCGGCAAGCGCGCGCCTGGCCGCCGCCGTCGAGGTGACGAGTGCTGGGATGCCCGAGCCCGCCGCGATCCCGGCCGCCTCGACCTTGGTGGCCATGCCGCCGGTGCCCACCCCGGCCTTGCCCGCCGTGCCGATCCTCATCCCCGCGAGGTCCTCGGGGCCGCGCACGTGCTCGATCCGCACGCCGCCCTCCGAGGGCGGGCCCGTGTACACGGAGTCGACATCCGAGAGGAGCACGAGGGCATCCGCGTGGACGAGGTGGGCGACGAGGGCCGCGAGGCGGTCGTTGTCGCCGAAGCGGATCTCGTGCGTCGCCACCGTGTCGTTCTCGTTGACCACGGGGACGACGCCGAGGTTCAGGAGCCGCTCGAGCGCACGGTGCGCGTTGGCGTACTGGGTGCGGCGGACGAGGTCCTCGGCGGTGAGCAGCACCTGGCTGACCGTCACACCGTGCGCACCGAAGGCCTGCGTGTACCGGGCCATGAGCAGTCCCTGGCCCACGCTCGCGGCCGCCTGCTGGGTCGCGAGGTCCCGTGGGCGCCGGGCAAGGCCGAGGGGTGCGAGGCCGGCCGCGATCGCCCCGGAGGAGACCAGCACGATCTCCGTCCCTGCGTTGGCACGCTCGGCGAGCGTGTCGACAAGCGCCGCGAGTGCCTTCTCGGAGATGCCGCCCCGGATCGTGGTGAGCGAGGACGAGCCCACCTTGACCACGATCCGCTGGGCCTCGGGCAGCCATTCACGGCCTGCCTCGGCCGGCCGGAGCGCCTCAGAGGCCATCGCCATCCGCAGTCTCCCCCTCGGCTCCGCCGGCACCCTCAGGGCCCCGCGCGCCGCGTCGCGAGGACTCGGTCCAGATGCCCGCACGCCGCTCGGCCTCGAGTTCGTCGCGCGCGGCGGCCCTGGCCGCCTTGCGGTCCTCGTAGTCCTCGCGCTTCTGGGCGCGCGTCGGGCGCTCCCAGTCCGCGAGCCGCAGATCGGTGCCGCGCGGTCCCGTGAGGATCTCCGCGCCGGTCATGAGAGTGGGCTCCCAGTCGAACACGACGCCGTCCTCGCCGCCGATCACGACCGTGTCGCCGGCCTTCGCGCCCGCCTTGAAGAGGGCGTCCTCGACGCCGAGGCGCGTGAGCCGGTCCGCGAGGTAGCCGATGGCCTCCTCGTTCGCGAAGTCCGTCTGCTTGACCCAGCGCTCGGGCTTCTCGCCGCGGACGCGGAAGAGCGGCTCGAGCGCGCGCTCCTCGCGCTTGACCGTGAAGCCGGCCTCGTTCACGGCGCGGGGGCGCAGGACGGCGGGGGCCACCTTGGGCGGGGCCGCCTCGACGGCATCGCGCGCGCCCTGGACGATCTCCGCCATCGCGAAGCCGAGCTCCTTGAGCCCCGCGCGGCTCGTCGCGGAGACCTCGAAGACCCGGTAGCCGCGGCGCTCGAGCTCAGGGCGCACCATCTCCGCCATGTCGCGGCCGTCGGGGAGGTCCACCTTGTTGAGGGCAATCAGCTGCGGGCGCTCGTTGAGCGGCACGGCATCCCCCTCCGTGCCCGCGAAGCCCATGTCCACGGAGTACTTCTCGAGCTCGCGCTCGATCACCGCGAGGTCGTCGAGCGGGTTCCGGTCCGCCTCGAGCGTGCCGCAGTCCAGGACATGGACGAGCGCGGCGCAGCGCTCGACGTGCCGCAGGAAGTCGTGGCCCAGGCCGCGGCCCTCGCTCGCGCCCTCGATGAGGCCCGGGACGTCGGCGATCGTGAAGCGGACGTCGCCGGCCTGCACCACGCCGAGGTTGGGGACCAGGGTCGTGAAGGGGTAGTCGGCGATCTTGGGCCGGGCCGCGGACATGGCGGCGACGAGGCTGGACTTCCCGGCGGAGGGGTAGCCGACGAGCGCGATGTCCGCGATCGTCTTGAGCTCGAGCACGATGTCGCGCTCGTCGCCCTCGAGCCCGAGGAGCGCGAAGCCCGGGGCCTTGCGCTTGGCCGAGGCGAGCACTGCGTTGCCGAGGCCGCCCTGGCCGCCCTCTGCGGCGACGTACTCGGCGCCCTCCCCCACCAGGTCGGCGAGGACCTCGCCGTCGCGCGTCTTCACGACTGTGCCGTCCGGGACCGGGAGGACGAGCGTCTCGCCCTGGTGGCCGGCGCGGAAGTCGCCCATGCCCGGACCGCCGTTCTCGGCGTGGCGGTGCGGCGAGTGATGGTAGTCGAGCAGCGTGGTGGTCTGCGAGGAGACGCGGAGGACGACGCTCCCGCCGTTTCCGCCGTTTCCACCGTCAGGGCCCGCTAGCGGCTTGAACTTCTCGCGCTTGATCGAGACGCACCCGTGCCCCCCGTTCCCGCCCGAGACGTGCAGCACGACGCGGTCAACGAAGCTCGCCACGGTATATCTCCTTAATCGCCGGGTCATCCCCGAGTCTAGTGGTCGTGCCGGGACCCCGCCCTGACACGGCAAAGGGTGGAGCGGACCTCTGGCCCACTCCACCCTCTGCGCGGTGCGCCCCCGTCAGGGGCGCTGTGCAGCTGCTGCCAGCTGCTCGGTTCTGTCTGCGTCCCTGAGACGCTACGCGGTGACGATGTCCACGACGCGGCGGCCGCGGCGCGTGCCGAACTGCACGGCCCCTGCCTCGAGCGCGAACAGGGTGTCGTCCTTGCCGCGGCCCACGCCGTTGCCGGGGTGGAAGTGCGTGCCGCGCTGGCGGACGAGGATCTCGCCGGCGTTGACGGTCTGGCCGCCGAAGCGCTTGACGCCGAGGCGCTGCGCGTTCGAGTCGCGGCCGTTGCGGGTGGAGCTTGCGCCCTTCTTATGTGCCATGAGCTATGCCTCCCTGGGGAATTCTGGAAATCTGGGATGAACCGGGATGGTTCAGGCGGAGATGCCGGTGATCTTGACCTTGGTCAGCTCCTGGCGGTGGCCCTGGCGCTTCTTGTACCCGGTCTTGTTCTTGTACTTCTGGATGACGATCTTCGGGCCGCGCAGGTCCTCGAGGACCTCGGCCGTGACCTTCACCTTGGCCAGCTCGGAGGCAGCGGAGGTGACCTTCTCACCGTCGACCAGGAGCAGCGCAGGCAGCTCGATGGTGCTGCCGGCGGCGCCGGCCACGCGGTTGAGGGTCACGAAGTCTCCGACGGAAACCTTCTCCTGTCGGCCGCCAGCGCGGACAATCGCGTACACCACTTGGGAACTCACTTCTCTCGACAATATTTCTAAGCTCTTTGCGCGCAGCGCCTCCCGCCGTGCCGTGCACGGGTTCTGGCGCCAAACTGTGCTTCGTGCCGTGAGTCCGCGAGGGGAATCCCTGGGAATGAGACCCAAGTGACGGCGAAAGCACCGAGGATCAAGAATACGCTAGTCCTCTGTCCGGCTGCAAATGGGCGGATTCGGCCTCGACGGCCGGGAACCACTGGCACCGGAAAGCACGCGTCCTCAAGTCTAGCCCACGAAGGGGGCCCTTCCGGTCACGCGAACCGGCGCGGCGCGTCGAAGAACTCCCTCTCGTACACCGCCGAGGCCCCGAAGGCTTCGCGCATGGCCGCCCGCTCGGCGCCCGACCCCGACCGTCCGGCCGCGTCGGTGAAGGCGACTGCGCGCCGCGTGGCCTCGGCGAACGCCTCATCGGCGTAGGTTCCGATCCACGCGCCGTAGGGGTGGTCGCCCGGGTCCGCGCGCGCCGCGTGGCGGCCGCTGAGGGCAGCCCCCACCTCGGCGTAGATCCAGTAGCACGGGAGCACCGCCGCGGCGAGCACGGCGTAGCTTCCCGAGGCGGAGACGGCGAGCAGGTGGTCCGTGTAGGCCTTCGTGACCGGCCCCATGGCACGCTGGGAGGCCTCGGCGGGGTGATGCGCGAGCCAGGTCCGGTGCAGCTCCGCCTCGACCTCCAGGCACACCCGCGACCCCTCGGCCCAGAAGGCCTGCTCGGCCTCGCTCGGCGCGAGGGCACTCGCCCTCGCGAGGACACGCGAGTAGGCGTTGAGGTAGAGGGCATCCTGGGCGAGGTAGTAGGCGAAGTCCTCCGGCGAGAGGGTTCCCGCCGAGAGCTCGGACACGAAGGGCAGCGCTGCGATCTCGGCCCGCACCTTCTCGGCGTCGCGCCACAGTGACTCGGCGAACTCCCCCGGCGCGAGCGGCACCGCCGCCCTCGCATGGTGGAAATGGTGCACGGGTCCGTGCCCGTGGCCGACCTCGAGCTCGTCCGAGGCCTCGAGAGCCCCACGCAGCCACTCCTTCACCACTGCGAGGGAACGGGCCCAGTCGCCCGTCCGCGCCTGAACCGTCGCAAGGGCCGACGAGAGCGAGCAGCCCGTCCCGTGCGTGTTGCGCGTGTCCACACGGGTCCCGGGCAGCTCGACAACGCTGCCACTGCCGGCCACGCGGGCGTCCACGAGCGCGTCGGGGCATGCCGCGCCCTCGAGGTGGCCGCCCTTGACGAGCACCACCGCACCGGTCCGCTCCGAGAGCCGGCGCCCCTGGTCGAGTGCTTTGTCCCACGAGGCCGCGGTCGGCTCGCCGAGCAGTGCGGCGAGCTCGGGCAGGTTCGGCGTCACGAGGTGCGCCTGGGCGAGGAGACAGCGCAGGGCGTCCTCGGCGTCGGGCGCCAGGAGGCGGTCACCGCTCGTGGCGACCATCACCGGGTCCAGCACGACGACGCCGGGCCGGGTCCGGGCGAGCCACTCGCCGACCGTGCGGATCACCTCCGTGTCGGCGAGCATCCCGATCTTGACGGCGTCCACCGTGATGTCGCTGCCGACCGCCTCGAGCTGGGCCGCCAGGAACTCCGGCGGGGGCGTGTGCACGGCGGTGACCCCGCGCGTGTTCTGCGCCGTGAGCGCCGTGATCGCGCACATGCCGTAGCCGCCCATCGCGGCGATGCTCTTGAGGTCGGCCTGGATGCCGGCTCCGCCCGACGGGTCGGAGCCGGCGATGCTCAGCACCCGGGGGATGCCCGGGCCGCGGCCTCCGGCGTCGGCCGCCACTACAGTTCCGAGGCCGGGACGCCGACCCCGAGGATGAGGGGGCCGTCGTCGGGGCCCTCGTCGGTGGCGGGCCGGGCGTCGCCGGCCGCGGCCGGGGCGCTGGCGGTCCGGGTCTGGCCCCCGACGGCGCCTGCGGACGCGTCCACGCGCGTCACCTCCGCCGAGCCCTGGCCGCTGCGAGCGCCCCTGCTGCGGCGGCGCCGCGTGGGCCGCTCGTCCTCGGCGGCGGAGCGCTGCTCCCCCGTCAGGGCGTCGAACGCCTGGGCCAGGACATCGAGGCTCAGCGCCGGCTGCGGCGCCGGTTCCGGGGCCGGTACGGCCTCGCCGTGCGGCAGCTCGATCTTCTCCCCGCCGATCGTCAGGACAGCCCGGCCGCCGGCATCGACATGGGGCACCGGGAGCCCGAGCACGGGCTGCTCCGCAGGAGCCGGCGCGGCGAAGGCCGCGGGCACCTCCTTCTGCCCTGTGGCATCCGTGCGGCGATCCTCAGGGCGGCGCGCCCCCGTCCGCGGCGCACCCGTCGCGGCGGCTGCGGCCTCCGGCCCGCGGACCGGGCGCATGGACGGGGCGACGGGGGCGGATTCCGGACCGGGCTGACCGTCGGCTGCGGAATGCGCAGCGAGCGCCGCCACCTCGTCATCGTGGGCGTGGGCAGCGTGCGCCGCGGCCGCCACGGCGGCGAGCGCCGCACGAGTGGCCTGAGCCCGGGCCTGGCGGTCGGCGTCGTCCTGCTGCGGAGCAGGTGCCGGCGCCGCCGGCGCCTCGCCGTTCTGCGCCCCGCCGCGGCGGCGGCGCTTGCGCCCGCTGGCACCGCCGGATCCCTCACCGCGCGGCTGCTGGGCCTCCGGGGACGGCGGGGCCGCGCGGACGCCCCGCTCGACGGGCTCGTCGTGGGTGATCACGCCGCGTCCGCCGCACACCTCGCAGTTCTCACTGAAGACCTCGAGGAGGCCCGTGCCCATGCGCTTGCGCGTCATCTGCACGAGGCCCAGGGAGGTCACCTCGGCCACTTGATGCTTGGTCCGGTCCCGGCCCAGGCACTCCACGAGGCGCCGCAGCACGAGGTCGCGGTTGGACTCGAGCACCATGTCGATGAAGTCGATGACGATGATGCCGCCGATGTCCCGCAGCCGCAGCTGGCGGACGATCTCCTCGGCGGCCTCGAGGTTGTTCTTCGTCACAGTCTCCTCGAGGTTGCCCCCGGAGCCCGTGAACTTGCCTGTGTTGACGTCCACCACGGTCATCGCCTCGGTGCGGTCGATCACGAGGGAGCCGCCCGAGGGCAGGAAGACCTTCCGGTCCAGCGCCTTGTGGATCTGCTCATCGATCCGCCAGCTCGTGAACACGTCGTCCTCGCCCTGGTACTTCTCGAGCCGTCCGAGCAGGTCCGGGGCCACATACGTCACGTAGGCCTCGATCGTGTCCCAGGCTTCCTCGCCGCTGACGATCAGCTTCGAGAAGTCCTCGTTGAACACGTCCCGGACGACCTTGATGGTCAGGTCCGGCTCGCCGTAGAGCAGTTCGGGGGCGAGCGTCTTGGTCGAGGTCGCCTGCGACTGGATCGACTCCCACTGGGCGCGGAGCCGGTTGATGTCATGCGTGAGCTCTTCCTCGCTCGCGCCCTCCGCGGCCGTGCGCACGATCACGCCGGCGTCCTCGGGCAGCCGGTCCTTGAGGATGCGCTTGAGCCGGTTGCGCTCCACGTCCGGCAGTTTGCGGGAGATCCCCGTCATCGAGCCTCCCGGCACATAGACGAGGTAGCGGCCCGGCAGCGAGATCTGGCTCGTCAGGCGGGCACCCTTGTGTCCCACCGGGTCCTTCGTGACCTGCACGAGGACCGCGTCCCCGGACTTGAGGGCGTTCTCGATCCGGCGCGGGGCACCGTCGAGGCCCGCGGCGTCCCAGTTCACCTCGCCGGCGTAGAGCACGGCGTTGCGCCCCCGGCCGATGTCGATGAAGGCCGCCTCCATCGACGGCAGCACGTTCTGGACCTTGCCGAGGTAGACGTTGCCGATGAGCGAGTCCTGCTGCGTCTTGGACACGAAGTGCTCGGCGAGGATGCCGTCCTCGAGCACCGCGATCTGGATGCGGTCCTCCTTCTGGCGGACCACCATCTGCCGCTCGACCGACTCGCGGCGCGCGAGGAACTCGGCCTCGGTGATGACCTGACGGCGGCGGCCCGACTCCCGCGACTCGCGGCGGCGCTGCTTCTTCGCCTCGAGGCGCGTGGAGCCCTTGACGCTCTGGACCCGGTGCGACGTAGGCTCCGACGAGCGCGGCGCCCGGACCTTCGTGACCGTGTTCGGGTCGTCGTCCTCGCTCAGTTCGAGGTCCGCGTCCCCACGGCGGCGGCGACGCCGACGGCGCGAGACGATCCCGTCGGCGCTGGCCCCGGACTCGGCCTCGGCACCGCCCTCGTCCTCGTCCTCGTCGCCGTCATCCGGGCCCTCGCCCTGCCCTGCGTCCTCGCCGGCACGCGCGCGCCCACGGCGGCCGCGGCTGCGGCGGCGCCTGCGCGAGGGCGTCTCCTCCTCGTCCTCGTCCTCGTCCTCATCGGCGCCTTCGGGCTCGGGCCGGGCGATCGCGCTGAGGTCCGGGGCCTGGAAGATGACCGAGGTCGGCGACACGGCGTCGCTGAAGAGCGCCGCGAAGCCGCTCCGCTCAGCCTGCCGCGCCTGCGCCTGCTCGGCGTCCTCGGCCTGCTGCGCCTCCTCGGCAGGCGCGGTCCTGCCGGTCGGCTCGGCTCCGCGGGCGACCTCGGCAGGGGTGGACCCGGCCTGGGCTGACTCAGCCGTCGCGGCTTCTGCGCTGGCAGAGGCCGGCTTCGATCCGCGCCGACGGCGTGCCGGGGCGGCCTGCACCTCCGCGGCTGCCGGCACCTCTGCAGCTGCGCCCCTGCGCGGCTCGGGCGCCGGTGCCGCGGCCTCTTCCGCCGCTGCGCTCGCTCCGGGAGCAGCGGCGCGGGCGGGAGCCGCAGCTGCACTCGCACGACGCCGGGCACGCACCGTGCTCTTCGCGCGCGTCACCGGGGCAGCCTCCTCAGCGGACTCAGGGGTGGGTGGGGCCTCCACGGCCGCGGGCTGCTGCGCCGAGGCCACCGGCTCGGCTGCGCTCCCGGAAGCGGACTTCGAGTCCGCCTTGGCCGCCGCGGCGCGGTTCGCACGACGGCGTGAACGCGCCGGCGCCGTGGCCTCCGCCGGCGCTGCCTGTCCAGCGTCTGCCTGTCCTGCGTCTGCCTGTCCTGCGTCTGCCAGCGCAGCACCTGCCGGTGCTTCTGCTGCCGGCGCTGCCTCTGCAGCGTCTCCGGCTGCCGCTTCCGGAGCCCCGGCGGAGGCGGCGGGCTCTTCGCGGTCCTCCTCCATCGCAGGCGCCTTCTTGCGGGAACGCGTGGCGCGCTTGGGCTTCTCGGGTGCGGCCGCCTCCGTGGCGCGCTGCTCTTCGCTCGAGGCGCCCTCCCCGGCCGACGGGCTGTCGCTGGGCGGGATGGCCTCGCTGGCCGGGATGGCCTCGCTGGCGGTCTCGGACGCGGGGGACGCTTCCACGGCTGCTGCCGTGGCCTCGGATGAAGCCGCCCGGCGCCGGGTCGCGCGCTTCCGCGGTGCAGGGGTCTCCACGGCGGGTGCTGCTTCAGGGGCCGTCTGTTCGGCCGACTGCTCGTTATCCATCTGTACGTGCTCCAAAAGGCCGCCCCGGCAGCCCCCACATCCGGCGCCGCGACGGCTCCACGAGCCGGCACCCGCAGGCGCCGGCAGAAGTCAGTCCTGTACCCGCGCAGCGTGAGCCGCGCGAGCCGGTGCCGCGTACAACCCGCCTCCCGTCAGGGCCGGCCAGGTGCCGCTCAGACCCGTTCCCCGCGCTGATCGGAGGATCGCTGCGGAGACTCACGGTGGGCCGGCGGTCTTTCTCGCTGTGCACCGGACCGTCCGCCGCATGTGGGACAGCGTCCGGCCACTCGCATTGTCTCACACGGCTCCCCTGCCCGCTCGGAAGCGCGGGTGTCCGCGGGGTGCATCCTGTGGGCTGCCTCCAGCCTCAAGGCCTACAATGCGAGGGCGTCAGTCGAGGAAGGACCGCTTCACCCCATGACACCACAGACCAACGCCGCACCCGCGAGCGCGAGCACGGGCAGCGGCTCCCCCGAGCCCGATCTGTCGCTGCCGGGAGCCCTCCGCCGCATCCCCTTCGCCTGGACCCTCGCCGCACTGAGCGTCGTCGGATGGCTCGCCTCCGGCGCCCTCGTCCTGGAGAAGATCGAGAAGCTCAAGAACCCCGAGCACGTGACCGTGTGCGACGTGAACCCCTGGGTCTCGTGCGGCGAGGTGATGGACACCTGGCAGAGCTCGGTGTTCGGGTTCCCCAACATGTTCATCGGGATCGTCGCGTTCGCCATCACGCTGACGACCGCGATGGGCATCCTCGCGGGCGCCCGGTTCGGGCGCTGGTACTGGATCGGCCTGCAGGTCGGCGTGACAGCTGGCTTCGCATTCGTCGTGTGGCTGTGGAGCCAGGCGCTCTACGCGATCGGCATCCTGTGCCCCTTCTGCATGGTCGTATGGGCGGCCATGATCCCGATGTTCGTCCTCACGACCGTGCGCAATGCGGTGCACGGCATCATCCCGGTGCCCCCGGCATTGGCCAGGGCGCTGCGCGACTGGACCTGGGTCATCGTGGCCGTCCTCTACCTCGGCGTGATCGCCTCGGTCTTCTTCCGCTTCATCCACATGTTCGTTCCCTCGACGATGTAGCACCGGCCCTGGGCAGACCGCCTCACGGGCTGCCTACCGCCTGTGCGGCGCGGCCTGGCCGAGGCGCATTGCGGACGACGGCGGCCGGTGACTCCCAACTGGGAGTCACCGGCCGTCATCGTCCGCGTACCCGGAACCTCGGAACAGCGGCGCGATCTGTACCCGAGACGTCACATCGCCGAAGCGATCTGTACCCGGAACGGGTGGGTCAGGCGCCGAACCAGATGCCGATCTCGCGGGCGGCCGACTCGGGCGAGTCCGAGCCGTGCACGAGGTTCTGCTGCACAGCCAGGCCCCAGTCGCGGCCGAAGTCGCCGCGGATCGTGCCGGGAGCCGCCGTGGTCGGATCCGTGGCGCCGGCGAGGGACCGGAAGCCCTCGATCACGCGGTGGCCCTCGAAGACCGCCGCGACGACCGGGCCGGACGCCATGAACTCGAGGAGGGGCTCGTAGAAGGGCCGTCCCTCGTGCTCGGCGTAGTGCTCGGCGAGGAGCTCGCGCCCCGGCACGAGCTGGCGCAGGTCCACGAGGCGGTACCCCTTGGCCTCGACCCGGGCCAGGATCGTCCCGGTCAGGCCGCGGGCAACGCCATCCGGCTTCACGAGGACGAGGGTGCGTTCAATGCTCACAGATGCTCCTGGGTAGACGTGCTGGGGGTCAGGGGCCAGTCTACTGACCGGCGGACGCCCCCGCGTCACCCTCCGGCTGCTCGGGGGCGGCAGTTGGCCGGGCGGTCGACTCCTCTGGGTGGTCGGCCTCCCAGACGGCCTGGGCGCGGTCACGCTCGGCGTTCTCGCGGTCCAGGCGCATGCCGGTGCGGACGGCGTACCACCAGGTCAGTGCGAAGACCGCGCCGACCACGAACATCATCGGCTCGAAGATGCCCAGGGCGATGAGCACGCCCTGGAGCGCCCATCCGAGGCCCATGCCCCACGGGCGCCTCAGGACCGCGCACGCGAGGACGAACAGCACGGCGAGCGTGAGGCCCGTGCCGAGTACCGCGACCGCGCCGAGCTCCCTCCCGCGCAGGCCGAAGACGACGAGCGTGGCGAAGAAGACCACGAACGCCTCCGTGGCCAGGGTCAAGGACGCGAACATGACCTTGATGCTCCGCCGCTTCCGCGGCATCCCGGGGCGCCACTCGCGCTGGGCCTTCGACAGCCGCGCCATCACTCGCCGCCCTTCAGGAGCAGGCGGGCCTCGCCCACCACCGTGATCGATCCCGTGATGAGCACGCCCCCGCCGAAGTCGCCCACGGCCTCGGCGCGCTCCACCGCGTACTCGATCGCGTCGTCGAGCTTCTCCGCGACATGCACCGCGTCCTCGCCGAAGCCGAGGTCGATGGCGAGCTCCGCGAGCTCCTCGGCGGGGATGGCGCGCGGCGAGCCGGACTGCGTGAAGCAGTACTCGACAGGAAGGTCGGCGAGCTCCTCGGCGAGGGCACGGAGCATCTGCTCCGCGTCCTTCTCCCGCAGGACCCCGATGACTGCCACGAGCGTCGAGAAGTCGAACGCCTCCTTCAGCGCGGCGGCGCTCACGCGGATCCCGTCCGGGTTGTGCGCGGCGTCCAGGACGATCGTCGGGGCGGTGCGCACCACCTCGAGCCGCCCGGGCGAGGAGACCTGGGCGAAGGCCTCCTGGAGGACCTCCCGGTCCAGCTCGCGCTCCCCTCCGCCGAGGAAGGCCTCGAGCGCGGCCACGGCGACCGCCGCGTTCTGGGCCTGGTGCTCGCCGTGCAGGGGCACGGCGAGCTCCTCGTAGCGCCCGGCGAGCCCCCGGATGGTGACGACCTGGCCGCCCACGGCCACGGCCCGAGACTCGACGCCGAACTCGACTCCCTCGAAGCGGAAGGCGGCGCCCACCTCGCGCGCCTTCTCGAGGAGCACCTGCGCCGCCTCGGGCGGCTGCGCGGCGCTGACGAGGAACCCGCCGCGCTTGATGATGCCGGCCTTCTCCCGCGCGATGTCCTCGACCGTGTCGCCGAGGAGGTCCGTGTGGTCGAGCGAGATCGGGGTCACGACGGAGACTGCGCCGTCGGCGACATTCGTCGCGTCCGTGATGCCGCCTAGCCCCACCTCGATCACGGCGACGTCCACGGGCTCGTCCGCGAAGACGGCGAAGGCGAGGATGGTCACGCACTCGAAGTAGGTCAGGCGGGGCTGGGCCGCGGCGACCAGCTCGGCGTCGACGATCGCGAGGTAGGGCGCGATCTCGTTCCAGATCCGCACGAACGTCTCATCGGCGACCGGCTCGCCGTCGATGCTGATGCGCTCCGTCACCTTCACGAGGTGCGGGCTCGTGTACCGGCCCGTGCGCAGGCCGTGGGCGCGCAGCCCTGCCTCGATCATGCGTGCCGTGGACGTCTTGCCGTTCGTCCCCGTGAGGTGCACGACCGGGAACGCGCGGTTCGGCTCGCCCAGGACGTCCATCGCGCGGTAGAGCGGCGCGAGGCGCGGCTCCATCCTGTTCTCCGGCGCCCGGGAGAGGAGCTCGGCGTAGACCTCCTCGACGGTGGCCAGCTCGGGCAGCTGCTCGGTCACAGGGCCTCCTCCCCCGTCACAGGGGCGGACGACGCCGGGCTCGCAGCGACGGCGACGACGGTCGCCGACGGGTCGGCGTCGGCCTCCACGAGGGCGAGCGCGACGCTGAGCGTCTCGCCGACGATCAGCGGCTCGTGGGCGCGCGCCGCGGCGAGCACCCCGGGACGGGCCGAGACGGTGGTCCGGACGCGGTCGCTCACGTTGAGTCCGGCGTCCTTGCGCGCCTGCTGGACGAGCCGCACGAGGTCGCGGGCGGTGCCCTCGGCCTCGAGCTCGGGCGTCACGAGCGTGTCCAGGACGACGAACCCGCCGCCGGGCAGCATCGCGACCGCAGCCGCCTCCCCCGCCCTCGCCGGGTCGACGACCGTCTCGAGCGTGTACTCGTGCGGCTCGAGGGCGAGGCCGCCGGAGGTCACCGTCCCGTCCTCGGCCACCGACCAGTCGCCGGACTTCGAGCCCTTGATGGCCTGCTGCACGCCCTTGCCCAGACGGGGTCCCGCGGCACGGGCGTTGACCACGAGCCGGCGCTCGATCCCGAACTCCTCCTCGCTCGCCCCGGAGGCGTCGAGGATCCGCACGGACTTGAGGTTGAGCTCGTCGGCGATGACGGCCTCGCTCCCGGCGAGTGCCGCGGCATCGGGCACGACGACGGTGAGCCCGGCGAGCGGGAGGCGCACCCGCAGCTTCGCGGCCTTGCGGAGGGATGAGCCCGCCGAGCACACGGCCTGGGTGCGGTCCATCTGGGCGACGAGCGCGGCGTCCTGCGCGAAGAGCGAGGCGTCCGGCCAGTCCGTCAGGTGCACCGAGCGGCCGCCCGTGAGTCCGCGCCAGATCTCCTCGGCCACGAGCGGCAGGAGCGGCGCCGCGACGCGGCACACGGCCTCGAGCGCCGTGTATAGGGCGTCGAACGCATCGCGGTCCTCGTCGAAGAAGCGCTGGCGGGAGCGGCGCACGTACCAGTTCGTGAGCATGTCCAGGTACTCCCGCAGCGCGTCGCACGCGCTCGAGATGTCGTACGCGTCCAGCTGCTCCTGGGTCTGGGCCACGAGCCGACCGGTCTCGGCCAGCAGGTAGCGGTCCAGCGGGTCGGAGTAGCCCTCGTGCCTCAGCTCCGCCTCATAGCCGGAGTCCCCCGCGGCGTTCGCATACAGCGTGAAGAAGCTGTACACGTTCCACAGCGGCAGGATCACCTGGCGCACGCCGTCCCGGATGCCCTGCTCGGTGACGATGAGGTTGCCGCCGCGGAGGATGGGGCTCGACATGAGGAACCAGCGCATCGCGTCCGAGCCGTCGCGGTCGAGCACCTCGGAGACGTCCGGATAGTTCTGCAGGCTCTTGGACATCTTCTGCCCGTCAGAGCCGAGCACGATCCCGTGGCTCACCACGTTGCGGAACGCGGGCCGGTCGAACAGCGCGGTGGCGAGGATGTGCAGCGTGTAGAACCAGCCGCGCGTCTGGCCGATGTACTCGACGATGAAGTCGCCCGGGTTGTGCGTCTCGAACCAGTCCTGGTTCTCGTGCGGGTAGTGCACCTGGGCGTACGGCATCGAGCCCGAGTCGAACCACACGTCCAGGACGTCGGGCACTCGGCGCATGGTCGAGGCGCCCGTCGGGTCGTCCGGGTTGGGACGGGTGAGCTCGTCGATGAAGGGGCGGTGCAGGTCCGGCTGACCGTCATGGTTGAGCGGCAGCCTGCCGAAGTCGCGCTCGATCTCGGCGAGCGAGCCGTACACGTCCGTGCGGGGGTACTCGGGGTTGTCCGAGACCCACACCGGGATGGGGCTGCCCCAGTACCGGTTGCGGCTGATAGACCAGTCCCGCGCGTTCTCGAGCCACTTGCCGAACTGGCCGTGCTTGACGTTGCCGGGGATCCAGGTGATCTGCTCGTTGAGCTCGATCATGCGGTCCTTGATCTTGGTGACCTCGACGAACCAGCTCGAGACGGCCCGGTAGATGAGGGGATTCCGGCAGCGCCAGCAGTGCGGGTAGCTGTGCACGTAGCTCGACTGTCGCAGGAGCCTGCCCTGCTCGCGCAGCACCCGCGTGATGGGCTTGTTCGCCTCGAAGACCTGCAGGCCGGCGATCTCGGCCAGCGGGGCGGAGCCGTTGGCGTCGTTGGCGAAGAGCGGCAGGAACCGGGCGCCCTCGTCGACGGAGAGGATCACGTCGATCCCCGCAGCCTCGCAGACCTTCTGGTCGTCCTCGCCGTAGGCCGGGGCCTGATGGACGATCCCGGTGCCATCGGTGGTCGTGACGTAGTCCGCGACCACAATCTGCCATGCGTTCCGGGTGCCCCACACCTCGGCATCTGCGAAGTAGTCCCACAGGCGCTCGTAGCGGATGCCCGCGAGCTCGGTGCCCGCGAGCGTGCGCTCGACCGCCGCGGCGGCGGCAGCGGCGCCGTCGGCCCCGTCACCGTAGCCGAGGTCCTTCGCGTAGGCGGGAACCAGGTCCTCGGCGAGGAGGAAGCGCGCGTCGGGGGCGAACTCGGAGACGCTGCTCCCGGCGGCCTTCCCGCCGGCGCCGCCAGGGCCCGCGGGCACGACGGCGTAGCGCACCTCGGGGCCGACCGCGAGCGCCGCGTTGGTCGGCAGGGTCCACGGCGTGGTCGTCCAGGCGAGGGCGAGGACGCCGGCGAGCTCGCGCGAGAGCTCCGAGTCTCCGGCGAGCAGCGGGAACGTCACCGTGACGGTCTGGTCCTGACGGTCCTTGTAGACGTCGTCGTCCATGCGCAGCTCATGGTTGGACAGCGGCGTCTCGTCCTTCCAGCAGTAGGGCAGGACGCGGTAGCCGTTGTAGGTCAGGCCCTTCTCGTAGAGCGTCTTGAAGGCCCAGATGACGCTCTCCATGTACTCGACATTGAGCGTCTTGTAGTCGTTCTCGAAGTCCACCCAGCGGGCCTGGCGCTTCACGTACGCCTCCCACTCGTGGGTGTACTTGAGCACCGAGGCGCGGCACGCATCGTTGAACGTGTCGATGCCCATCCTCTCGATGTGGGCCTTGTCGCTCATGCCGAGTTGCTTCATCGCCTCGAGCTCGGCGGGCAGGCCGTGCGTGTCCCAGCCGAAGCGGCGCTCCACGCGGCGGCCCCGCTGCGTCTGGTAGCGGGCCACGAGGTCCTTGGCGTAGCCGGTGAGGAGGTGGCCGTAGTGGGGCAGCCCGTTGGCGAACGGGGGGCCGTCGTAGAAGACGAACTCATTGGCGCCGTCGCGCCCCGCCTCGCGGTTGTCGATCGAGGCCTGGAAGGTGCCGTCCTCGTCCCAATAGGTGAGGATGCGCTCTTCCACCTCGGGGAAGCGCACCGCAGTCGGCACGGCTGCGCCGGGCGCCTGCGCGCCATCAGCTGTTGTAGTGGCCTTGGGGTACACGCTCACTCGGATCCTCGCTCGAGACTCCACGGATGCGAGGACGGCCGACGCCCGGATCCGCCGGACGGCACCGCGGTACCACCTCACTTGCCCCTCCCCGCAGCGGGGACAGGCCTCTCATTCACGGCTGTGACGGGCCGCCCGTCCGGTTCTACTGGGCGCCGCCCGCACGGGGCGCGCGCTGTTCTTCCGGAAGCTCGCCGGTGATGGCCGGGTCTGCGCTTTGCACACCATCCTACCTGCGCGCGGGCGCCGGGCGCGAGGCGGCGCGCTCGTGCGGAAAGGCGCTCGGGAGCGGCCCGCGATCAGGGATCGCGCACAGGGACGGCCCGCGATCAGCGGCCGTCGAGCAGGCCCAGCAGCACGACGGCCTGGTTGTGCTGCGAGTCACGGGCAGAGTAGACGAGGTCTACGGCGTCGTGGTCGCGGACAGCGCGGACCAGCACGGCGAAGGCCTCCGACCCTTCGAGCTCCCCGCGGTACCTCCGGGCGAACTCCTCGAAGCGCGCGGGGTCGTGGGCGAACCACGTCCTCAAGGCCGCCGAGGGCGCGGCCTCCTTGAGCCAGAGGTCCACGCCGGCGTCCTCCTTCGAGAGCCCCCGCGGCCAGAGCCGATCGACGAGGATCCTGAAGGTGCCGGGCGGAGACTGCTCGTACACCCGCCGCACCCTGCACGCGCCCATGCCCCCCATGCTAGGACGGGGCCGGCCCCGCGTCCCGCCACGTCCCACCGCGAGTGCCGATCCATGGAAGAATTGGGGCCATGCCTGAAGCAGAGACCACGGGTACAGACACGCCCGGAGCCACGAGCCAGATGCCGACCAGCGTTCCCGACAAGCCGGCCCTCGAGGGCCTCGAGCCCAAGCTCACCGAGCGCTGGCTCGCGGAGGGGACCTATCGGTTCGACCCCGAGACAACGCGGGAGCAGGTCTACTCGATCGACACTCCCCCGCCCACAGCCTCGGGCTCGCTGCACGTCGGCCACATGTTCTCCTTCACCCAGACGGACCTCCTCGCGCGCTACCAGCGCATGACGGGCAAGAACGTCTTCTACCCCATGGGCTGGGACGACAATGGCCTCCCGACCGAGCGCCGCGTCCAGAACTACTACGGAGTGCGCTGCGATCCCAGCATTCCGTACGACGCCGACTACCGGCCTCCAGCGCAGCCGGCCAAGAACCAGCGCGACTTCGATGTCGTCTCGCGACGGAACTTCATCGAGCTCTGCGAGGAGCTCGCGGTCGAGGACGAGAAGGTCTTCGAGCACCTCTTCAAGACCCTCGGCCTCTCGGTCGACTGGGACCTCACCTACCGCACGATCGACTCGACGTCCCGCGCTGTGTCCCAGCGGGCCTTCCTCAAGAACTTCGCCGACGGCGACGCCTACCTTGCCGAGGCCCCGACCCTCTGGGACGTGACGTTCCGCACGGCCGTGGCGCAGGCCGAGCTCGAGGACCGCGAGGTCCCGGGCGCGTACTACCGCTATGCCTTCACGACGCCCTCCGGCGAGCCCGTGCACATCGAGACGACGCGTCCTGAGCTGCTCGCGGCGTGCGCGGCCCTCGTCGCGCACCCGGACGACGAGCGCTACCAGCCCCTCTTCGGCACGAAGGTCGCCTCGCCGCTCTTCGGCGTCGAGGTCGAAGTCAGGGCGCACCCGCTCGCGAAGCCGGACAAGGGCTCCGGCATTGCCATGGTGTGCACGTTCGGCGACCTCACCGACGTCACGTGGTGGCGCGAGCTCCAGCTGCCGACCCGCGCGATCATCGGCCGCGACGGCCGCATCCAGGGCGAGACCCCGGACTGGATCACCTCCGAGGAGGGCCGGGCGGCCTACGCGGAGATCGCAGGCAAGACCGCGTTCTCCGCGAAGGAGGCGGTCGTCAAGATGCTCTCCGAGCGCGGCCTGCTGGACGGCGAACCCAAGAAGATCCTGCACCCCGTGAACTTCTACGAGAAGGGCGACAAGCCGCTCGAGGTCGTGACGAGCCGGCAGTGGTACATCCGCAACGGCGGGCGTGACGAGGACCGCCGCGCGACCTTCATCACGCGCGGCCGTGAGCTCGAGTGGCACCCGGCGTTCATGCGCTCGCGCTACGAGAACTGGGTCGAGGGCCTCAACGGCGACTGGCTCATCTCGCGCCAGCGCTTCTTCGGCGTCCCGATCCCCGTGTGGTACCGCCTCGACGAGGACGGCAACCCGGACTACGCCTCGCCGCTCGTCCCTGCCGACGACGCGCTGCCCGTGGATCCCGTCGCCGAGCCGGCACCCGGGTACGACGAGTCCCAGCGGGACGTGCCCGGCGGCTTCACGGGCGACCCGGACATCCTCGACACGTGGGCCACGTCCTCGCTGACGCCGCAGATCGTCGGCAAGTGGAGCCGCGACGACCAGTTCTACGGCAAGGTGTTCCCCTTCGACCTGCGCCCGCAGGCCCACGAGATCATCCGCACCTGGCTCTTCGCGACCGTGGTCCGCGGCGAGGAGCTCCACGGCGAGGTGCCGTGGAAGCACGCCGCGATCTCCGGCTGGGTCCTCGACCCGGACCGGAAGAAGATGTCCAAGTCCAAGGGCAACGTCGTGGTGCCGACCGACATCCTCGAGGAGTACGGGGCGGACGCCGTCCGTTACTGGGCCGCTTCCGCCCGGCTCGGCGCCGACACGGCCTTCGAGGTGGCGCAGATGAAGATCGGGCGCCGCCTCGCGATCAAGATCCTCAACGCCTCCAAGTTCGTCCTCGGCCTGGGTGCCACGGAGGCGGACGTCCTCGCCGACGGTTCCGACCCGGTCCTCGTCAATGCGCTCGACCGCGCCCTGCTCGCGCAGCTGGCCGGCGTCGTCGAGGAGGCGGGCGCCGCTTTCGCCGCCTACGATCCCGCGAAGGCACTGCAGCTCACCGAGTCGTTCTTCTGGCAGTTCACGGACGACTACGTCGAGCTCGTCAAGGACCGCGCCTACGGCGCCCAGGGCGAAGAGCAGAAGGCCTCCGTCCTGGCGGCGCTCGCCACGACGCTGGACTCGCTCCTGCGCCTCTTCGCGCCGATCCTGCCGTTTGCGACCGACGAGGTGTGGAGCTGGTGGCGCTCGGGCTCGGTCCACCGCGCCGCGTGGCCGGCCCCCGTGGCCGTGCCCGACGGCGACACGACCATGCTCCCCACGGTCGGCGCCGCGCTCTCCGGCATCCGCAAGGCAAAGTCCGAGGCCAAGGTCAAGCAGCGCACCGAGGTGCTCTCCGCCGTCGTCTCCGCGCCGGCCGAGCAGCTCGCCCAGCTTCAGGGGGGCCTGGGCGACCTGCGCGCGGCGGCCAATGCGCGCGCGATCGAGCTCGTGGACGGTGCCGAGGAGCTCACCGTGAGCTCGGTCGAGCTCGCCCCGGCCGAGGCCTAGGCACACTGAAACGGCGGCCAGCCTTCCGGGCTGGCCGCCGGATCGGGCACCTCCGAATCCGGGCACATCCGAATCCGGGCACATCCGAATCCGGGCAAAGGGGAAGCCCCATCAGCGAGAACGTTGGTGGGGCTTCGACTTTTCGGCTGCGCGGTGACGTTCTTGCAGTCTGGTGGAATCCTTGGCATCCAGGTCTTACCGACCCGTCACTGGCGGTCAGTCGCCGGCTATGCCTGAGGCTGCGTCGGACGACTGTCACTGAATCTTCGGTTTCCACGTCCTCATCCTCTCGGATGAGGTATCTACGATTGTGGCCCACGCCACATCCGGGCGCAAGGGGGTCGGCGGAACTACAGGACTGTAGTTCCGCCGGCGGTCACTGGGCCTTGGGACGCTCCGTCCGCGTCCGCTTGATCTCGAAGAAGTGCGGGTACTCCGCGAGTGCCACCGAGGCGTCCCAGATACGCCCTGCGTCCTCGTCCCGAGGCACCCTGGTGAGGACCGGGCCGAAGAACGCCGTCCCATTGAAGGCGACGATCGGGGTGCCGACCTCCTGGCCGACCTTCCCGATCCCCTCCTTGTGGCTTGCACGGAGCTGCGGGTCGTACTCGTCCGAGTCGGCGAACCGGGCGAGCTCGGCCGGGAGTCCAACGCGATCGAGAGCGGTGCGGATCACCTCGGGGCGGTCACCCACGCCCTCCTCATGGATGAGCGTGCCCATGGCATCGTAGAGGGGTTTGATGTGCTCGCGGCCGTGGAGCTCGGAGGCCGCGACGATGACCCTCACCGGCCCCCAGTTCTCGTCGAGGAAGCGCTGGTAGTCGTGCTCGAGCTCGCGGCCCTCGTTCAGCACCGACAGGCTCATCACGTGCCAGTCCATCTCGATGCTGCGCACCTTCTCGACCTCGCCGATCCAGCGAGACGTGACCCACGCGAACGGGCAGGCAGGATCGAACCAGAAATCGGCCTTCTGCTTCGGCGACTCATCGGACATGGAAGTGCTCTCCTTACGTCGGTGCAGGGGCATGCCCCAGCGGAGCGGCCCTCACGGGAACCGTCCTGGGGTCAGGCGGACTTGGTCCGCCGCTTCGTGACGACGCTGTGCGGGATGAGCGTCGGTTCGGCCTTGCCGAGGACGACGTCCTTGGTCACCACTGTTCCGCCGATGTCGTCACGGCTCGGGAGGTCGAACATGACCGGAAGGAGCACCTCTTCGAGGATTGCGCGCAGGCCGCGCGCCCCGGTCCCCCGCTCGAGGGCGAGGTCCGCAATCGCCTCGAGGGCCTCCTCCTCGAAATGGAGCTCGATGCCGTCGAGGTGGAACATCTTCTCGTACTGCTTGACCAGGGCGTTCTTGGGCTGGGTGAGGATCTGGATGAGCGCCGCACGGTCCAGGTTCTCGACCGTGGTGATGACGGGAAGCCGTCCGATGAACTCGGGGATGAGGCCGAACTTGAGCAGGTCCTCGGGCATGACATCCGCGTAGGTGCTCTCGTGCTTGGTGATCGAGCTCAGCGGCGCGCCGAAGCCGATGCCCTTCTTGCCGGCCCGCTGGCCGATGATCTCCTCGAGCCCAGCGAACGCGCCGGCCACGATGAAGAGCACGTTCGTCGTGTCGATCTGGATGAACTCCTGATGCGGGTGCTTCCGCCCGCCCTGCGGGGGCACGGACGCGACCGTCCCCTCGAGGATCTTCAGGAGCGCCTGCTGGACACCCTCGCCGGAGACGTCCCTCGTGATCGAGGGATTCTCGCTCTTGCGCGAGATCTTGTCGATCTCGTCGATGTAGATGATGCCCTGCTCGGCCTTCTTGACGTCGTAGTCGGCCGCCTGGATGAGCTTGAGCAGGATGTTCTCGACGTCCTCGCCCACATAGCCCGCCTCCGTGAGGGCCGTCGCATCCGCCACGGCGAACGGGACGTTCAGGCGCCGGGCGAGCGTCTGCGCGAGGTAGGTCTTGCCGCACCCTGTAGGCCCGATGAGGAGGATGTTCGACTTGGCGACCTCGACGTCGTCATGCGCGTCGGCGAGCGATCCCGGCTTGGACGACTGCGCGGACTGGATCCGCTTGTAATGGTTGTAGACCGCGACGGCGAGGGCGCGCTTCGCGGGCTCCTGGCCGATCACGTACTCCTGGAGGAAGTCGAAGATCTCCCGCGGCTTGGGAAGCTCGAACGAGCCGAGGTCCGAGACCTCGGCGAGCTCCTCCTCGATGATCTCGTTGCAGAGCTCGATGCACTCGTCGCAGATGTAGACCCCGGGCCCGGCAATGAGCTTCCGGACCTGCTTCTGGCTCTTGCCGCAGAAGGAGCACTTCAGCAGGTCTGCGCTCTCGCCAATCCGCGCCATTCGTCGTTTCCCTTCATGCCAGAAGCTGTGACCTTCCCACTGTAGGCCACTGGGGCCCCGCGCGCAGGAAGAACGACGCCGGTGTCCGGGATCATTCCCGGGCACCGGCCGTCCTGCCTGCCCCAGCGGAGGGTCAGCGCGTGATCGCGCTCTGACGGATCTTGCGGGACTGGAGCACCTCGTCCACGAGGCCGTACTGCTTCGCCTCTTCGGCCGTGAGGAACTTGTCGCGCTCGATGTCCGCGCTGATCTCCTCGGGCGTCTTGTTCGTGTGCTTCGCCCACGTCTGCTCGAGCCACTCGCGCATGCGCAGGACCTCGCGCGCCTGGATCTCGAGGTCCGAGGCCTGCCCGCCCGCTCCGCCGGAGAGGGCCGGCTGGTGGATCATGACCGTCGAGTTCGGCAGGGCGAGCCTCTTGCCCGGGGTTCCGGCTGCGAGGATCACCGCCGCCGCCGACGCGGCCATGCCGAGGCACACCGTCTGGATCTCGGGCCGGATGAACTGCATCGTGTCGTAGATGGCAGTCATCGCGGTGAACGACCCGCCGGGCGAGTTGATGTACATCGTGATGTCGCGGTCGGGGTCGTTGGCCTCGAGGACGAGCAGCTGCGCCATGATGTCGTCGGCGCTCGCATCGTCGACCTGGACGCCCATGAAGATGATGCGGTCCTCGAAGAGCTTCGTGTACGGGTCCTGCCGCTTGAAGCCGTAGGGGGTGCGCTCCTCGAACTGCGGGAGGACATAGCGGCTCGTGGGCAGGTGCGCAGGGTTGACGCCCATGCTGTAGTTCATCTCTTGCTCCTAGGTGTTCCGGGCGTCTCGTTACTTGTCGGTGCCGCCGCCACCGGACACGTGCCCGGCCCGTTCGGCGATCTTGTCGAAGAAGCCGTACTCGAGGGCCTCCTGCGCCGTGAACCACTTGTCGCGGTCGTTGTCCTTGAGGATCGTCTCGACCGGCTGGCCCGTCTGTTCGGCCGTGAGGTCTGCCATGACCTTCTTCATGTGCAGGATGAGCTCGGCCTGGATCTTGATGTCGGAGGCCGTGCCGCCGATCCCGCCGGAGGGCTGGTGCATGAGGATGCGCGCGTGCGGGGTCGCGTACCGCTTGCCCTTGGTGCCGGACGAGAGGAGGAACTGGCCCATCGAGGCCGCGAGCCCCGTGGCGACCGTCACGACGTCGTTCGGGATGAACTGCATCGTGTCGTAGATGGCCATGCCGGCCGTCACCGATCCGCCGGGCGAGTTGATGTAGAGGTAGATGTCCTTCTGCGGGTCCTCTGCCGAGAGGAGCAGGAGCTGGGAGCAGATGGCATTGGCGTTCTCGTCCCGGACCTCCGACCCGAGCCAGATGATCCGCTCCTTGAGGAGCCGCTGGTACACGTAGTTGTCCTGGCCGTTCGCCTCGACGGGCGTGGCCAGCCGGGGCGTGCTCTCCTGCTGGGTGGTCATGGTGCGATCCTTCTCCATCTGCTGCAGTGTGCGATTGCTGCTACTGGGACACTAGCCGCTTTCCGCGGCGCGGTGGCACGGCGGGGGCGGCTGTTCGCTGACGGCGCATACCCCAGCCCGCCACGGAAAGCGCGACGGCCGCCGCGCCAGGAGACCTGGTCGCGGCGGCCGTCGTGGACGCTCCCGGGGGCGCGCCCCAGGATGCGCTGGCTCGTGCCGTCCTAGAACTTGACGGCGGCCGGGTCGTCGCTCGGGACGACGTCGGCGGCCTCGGCCGTCTCGTCCTCGGCACCGGCGCCGGCGGGACGGACGAACTCGCTGAGGTCAACGGCGTTGCCCTCGGAGTCGGTCACCTCGGCCTGGCCGAGGACGGCCGCGAGGGCCTTGCGGCGGCGGACCTCGCCGACCATCATCGGGACCTGGCCCGACTGGTCCATGATCTGGGCGAACTGGTTCGGGTCCATCCCGTACTGGCTGGCGGTCGTGACGAGGTACTCGATGAGCTCGGACTGGGAGACGCCGATCTCCTCCTTGTCCGCGATCGCGTCGAGGATGACCTCGTTCTTGAAGGCGCGCTGGGTGTTCGCGGCGACCTCGGCGCGGTGCTCCTCAGTGTCGTGGTCCTCGCCCTCGGCGTGGCCCCCGTTGGCCTGGTTGAAGTGGGCCTCGACCTGCTCGGTGACGACCGACTCGGGAACCGGGACCTCGATGAGCTCGACCAGCTTGTCGAGCACCTTGTCCCGGGCCTCGACACCCTGGGTGACGACCTTGGACTGCGCTGCCTGCTTCGCGAGGTCCTCGCGGAGCTCCGCGACCGTGTCGAACTCGGAGGCGAGCTGGGCGAAGTCGTCGTCGGCCTCGGGGAGCTCACGCTCCTTGACGGCGCCGACCTTGACGGTCACCGAGGCGGTCTCGCCCGCGTGCTCGCCGCCGGCCAGCTTCGTCTCGAACACGGACTCCTCGCCGGCGCTCAGGCCGGTGACAGCCTCGTCGAGGCCCTCGAGCATCGTCCCCGAGCCGACCTGGTACGAAAGACCGGCAGCCGAGTCGACCTCTTCGCCGTCGACCGTCGCGGTGAGGTCGATCGTGAGGAAGTCATCGGCCTGCGCCGGGCGGTCGACGGGCTTGAGGGTGCCGAAGCGCCCGCGCAGCTCGTCGAGGGACTTCTCGACGTCCTCGTCGGACGTCTCGGCGGCCGCGACCTCGACCTTGAGGCCCGCGTAGTCGGGCAGCTCGATCTCGGGGCGGACGTCGAGCTCGACCGAGAACTTGAGCGTCCCGTCAGTCGAGGCGGGGTCGGGAACCTCGGAGATCTCGACCTCGGGGCGGGACAGCGGGCGGATGCCGGTCTCGGCCACAGCCTGCTGGTACCAGCCGTTGAGGCCCTCGTTGATCGCGGTCTCCAGGACGTAGCCGCGGCCGACGCGCTGGTCGATGAGGGCTGCGGGAACCTTGCCCTTGCGGAAGCCCGGGACCTGGATCTGCTCGGCGACGGCCTTGTAGGCGGCATCGATGTTCGGCTTGAGTTCGTCGAAGGGAACCTCGACGTTGAGCTTGGCCCGGGTGGGGCTGAGGTTCTCGACAGCGCTCTTCACAGCGTGGCTCTCCTGGGTGGTCGGTGGAGGGGTGCCGCCCTGGGCGAATGCCTCAGGACGCGACTGTCGGGGTGACAGGATTTGAACCTGCGACTTCCTGCTCCCAAAGCAGGCGCTCTAGCCAAGCTGAGCTACACCCCGTCTCTAAGTGCAGGCTCCACGATACAGTGCCGCGACAAGCCAATGCACATTGGGCCCGGGGACGGAAGTGGGCCCCTTCCCGACGGGAGGAGCCCACTGCGCGAGAGGGGACGACGGGAATCGAACCCGCGTAATCAGTTTGGAAGACTGAGGCTCTACCATTGAGCTACGTCCCCGAGCGCCTTCCACTAAAGCCGCCTTGGGCACCCCCTGTCAAATTCGCCTGCGCCGTGAAGAGCCAGCACCCTCGAGGGCCAGCGCTCTCGAAATCGCCGGCACCGGCGGATTCGCCAGGACCGTCAGGAACCAGCGCCGGGCCCCCGCTCAGGACTGGCAGCGGGCGCACCAGTAGAGCCTGCGGCCGGCGGCCACCGCAAGGGACACCGTCTGGGCGCACGAGCGGCACGGCAGGCCATGCCTGCGGTACACGTAGTGGGCCTCGTCCGGGTGGGGAGGATGAGAGGGGTCGGCCCAGTGCTCGGGCCCCGTCGTGATGATCCGGCCGTCCCGTACCCCCTGGGCCAGCGCCCGCCGCGCATCCTCCCAGAGCTCGAGTGCCCGTTCACGCCCAAGCCCGGAGCCGGGAGTCGACGGGTCGAGCCCGGCGCGGAACAGCAGCTCGGCCCTGTAGACGTTCCCGATCCCCGCCACGGTCCCCTGGTCCATGAGGAGCTGGGCGACAGGAGTGCGCCGCCGCAGGATGCGCCTGGCGAACTCGTCCCCCAGCTGCGCGGCATCAGCCGCGAGCGGATCGGGGCCGAGCGCGGCCCGGACCGCCGCAGCCTCCGACTCCGTCTCCACAGCGCAGACGCTCGCCCCCCGCAGGTCGGCCCAGCCGTGGGACGAGACGAGCCGGACGCGCACGGCCCCGACCGGGGCGGGCGGGGAAGGGGACGGCGAGCCCACGGCACCCGGGCGCGCGCCGACGTCGTCCGCGGTCTCCCGCTCCCCGACCCGCCGCGGCGCGCCGATGCTCGAAGCTCCGCGGAACGTCTCGTCGCCGCCGAAGTCCCATGCCCCGTACAGGCCGAGATGCACCCGCAGGACGAGGCCCCCCTCGAATCCGAGGAACAGCTGCTTGCCATGCGCCTGCGCTGACTCGAGCGCGCGGCCGTCCAGGAGCGCGGCACCTTCGGCGAACCTCCCCTGGGGGCTCGAGGCTGCGAGGCGCTCGCCTCCGAAGACGTCCGCGAACTGGCGGGCGAGGCGGTGGACCGAATGCCCCTCAGGCACCGGAGTCGACCGCTTCCTTCCGCCTCGCCCGCTGCTCGTGCCTTCCCGGCTTCATGTGGGCGGCTACTGGACGACCTCGCCGGTCGTCTCGTAGGCGGCGATCTGGCCGATGCGGCGCACGTGGCGCTCGTCGTTGCTGAACGGCTCGGTCAGGAATGCGTCGATGAGCGCAGTCGCCTCCTCGAGGGTGTGCTGGCGGCCGCCGACGGCGATCACGTTGGCGTCGTTGTGCTCGCGCGCGAGCCGGGCCGTGTCCAGGTTCCACGCGAGCGCCGCGCGGATGCCACGGACCTTGTTGGCCGCGATCTGCTCGCCGTTCCCGGAGCCTCCGAGCACAATGCCGAGGGCATGCGTGCCCGCCTCCTGGTCGGCCACGACTGCGCGCGCGGCGTTGATGCAGAAGCCCGGGTAGTCGTCGAGGGCGTCGTACTCGCGGGGGCCGTGGTCGACGACCTCGTACCCCAGTCCGCGCAGGTGCGCGACCAGGTGCGCGCTCAGCTCCATGCCCGCATGGTCGGTGGCAATGTGGACGCGCGGCTTGGGCACGGCGTTCCCCTCTCTCGTCGGATTCTCGTCGGACTCTCGTCGAAGCGCCCGGGCGGGCGGCACCAGCCTACGCGCCGGAGGCGGCGCGGAGCACCTCGACGACGCGCGCAGCGGTCTCCGGGTCGCGCGCCGAGAAGACCACTCTCCGCCCGTCGTCGAGGACCGCGTCCACGGCATCGCCGCTCGCCACGAGGACTGAGGTCTCCCTGCCGCGCCGCCGGTAGCCCCAGCCGCCGAATTCGCGGGCTGCGACCCGACGCGCCTCGGCCCGGAGCACCACCGCGGGGGCGAGGGCGAGGACCGGGACCAGGCCGCCGACACGGACCGTGACCCGCTCTGGGCTGACGGCTACCCTCAGGACGAGGAGGGCCGCTCCGAGCAGGGCCGCGAGGGTGAGTGCGGCCGAGAGCCACAGGGCAACGAGCGAGAGCAGGAGCGAGAGCGGGATCCCGACGATCCCGATCATGACGAACACCGACGAGCGGGCATGGGCCCAGTAGGAGAACGTGGAGCGCGCGCGTTCGGGCTCGAGCTCGGCCAGAAGCGCCGCCTCGTCCCCCGGGCTCCACTGCTCGTCCGGCTTGAAGGCGAAGGCGACCACGACCGCGAAGGCGAGCGTAGCCCCTGAGCCCATCGCCAGCACGACAGGGTCCGGGTGGGAAGACCGCGCGTCCTCGAGGCCCACCTGCCCCATGAGCCCGGCAGCGAGCACGGTCGCGAGGAACATCGACATGCCGATCCCTCCAGCGAGCGTGATCCTCCGGGCGACAGGCGGGCGGGAGAGGAGCGCGGCGGGAGCGCAGAGCAGCGCCCCCACGCAGGCGATCAGGATGCCCCCGCCGACGATGTACGCCCAGAACGATGCAAAGGCCCTCCCGCCCTCGGCGTCCCAGAGCCACGCGACGGGCTCGGGGACGCGGTTCCGGAAGGCCGAGGCAGCAAGGGCGAACCCGGCGGCCAGCAGGAGCGGGTACACGAGCGCGAAGCGGAGGGCCCGCCGGTCCCAGCGCTGCTCCCTGCCCGTGCCCATGCTTCCACGCTACTGCACCTTGGCTGCCGCGGACCCTGGCCGCGCGCTGCACGCGCGCGGCCGCGCGTCACACGGGGACAGCAGAGGAGCCGCGCGGAGGAACCGCATGGGATGCTGGCGTGCGGCCGCGTCATCATGAAATGATAATTTCACAATGGCGTGCATCACACGGGCACGGCACCACACAGGACGCCCTGCGTTCCACCGAGCGCAGGGCGTGCACTACAGCGGCGGGTGCCCGCAGCCGGCAGGAGGCAGCCGGAAGAGCGGCCCCCACCGTCCACCACGCAGGGAGACAACATGCCAGGGACCAACCTGACGCGCACTGAGGCGACCGGACGGGCGGCCACCGTCCGCCGCGTCGAGGACTACCACGTCGAACTCGACCTCACCCGGGGCGACCGCGTGTTCGGCTCGCGGACCACCGTGACGTTCAGCGCAGCCGATGGCGGCTCGACGTTCATCGACGCCATCACGGACACGGTCCGCAGCGTGACGCTCAATGGGGTCCCGCTCGACGTGGCGGCCGTCAGCGACGGCGTCCGGATCCAGCTCGCGGGCCTCGCCGAGCACAACGTCCTCGTGGTGGACGCCGACGCCCTCTACATGAACACAGGAGAAGGGCTGCACCGCTTCGTGGACCCGGTGGACGACGAGGTCTACCTCTACACGCAGTTCGAAGTCCCGGATGCCCGCCGCGTCTTCGCCGTGTTCGAGCAGCCGGACCTCAAGGCGTCCTTCCGCTTCACGGTCACGGCCCCGGCGCACTGGACCGTGGTCTCCAACTCCCCCACGCCCGTCCCCTCGCCTGCTCCGTCAGGCGGAGCGGGCGCCGCCTCCGTGTGGGACTTCGAGCCGACGCCGCGCATCTCCGGCTATGTCACGGCGCTCATCGCCGGTCCGTACGAGTCAGTGACCACCGCCCACGTGAACTCCGCGGGCCGGTCGGTTCCGCTCGGCGTCTTCGCCCGCAAGTCCCTCATGCCGTGGGTCGACGCCGAGGAGATCTTCGCGGTCACGGAGGCCGGCTTCCGCTTCTTCGAGGCGCAGTTCGGCTGCGAGTACCCCTTCGCGAAGTACGACCAGCTCTTCGTCCCGGAGTTCAATGCAGGCGCGATGGAGAACGCCGGCGCCGTGACGATCCTCGAGGGCTATGTCTTCCGTTCGAAGCCGACCCAGGCCACGGTCGAGCGCCGCAGCATCACGATCCTCCACGAGCTGGCCCACATGTGGTTCGGCGACCTCGTGACGATGCGCTGGTGGGACGACCTGTGGCTCAACGAGTCGTTCGCGGAGTACATGTCCCACCTCGCGGCCGCGGAGGTCACCGACTTCGCCCACGCGTGGACCACCTTCGCGTCGGTCGAGAAGTCGTGGGCCTACCGCCAGGACCAGCTCCCCACGACGCACCCGATCTTCGCGGACATCTCCGACCTCGCCGACGTCGAGGTCAACTTCGACGGGATCACCTACGCCAAGGGCGCCTCGGTGCTCAAGCAGCTGGTGGCCTGGGTGGGGCAGGAGCAGTTCATGGAGGGCGTGCGCCGCTACTTCGCCAAGCACGCGTGGGGCAACACCGTCCTCGCGGACCTCATGGCCGAGCTCGAGGCGGCGAGCGGGCGTGACCTCGCCCCGTGGGGCAGGGCCTGGCTCGAGACCGCCGGGGTCAACACGCTCTCCCCCGAGGTCGAGACGGACGACGCCGGCCGGATCGTCAGCTTCGCCGTGCGCCAGAGTGCCGTCCCCGAGCACCCGACGCTCCGCCCGCACCGGCTCGCAGTCGGCATCTACGCGCACGACTCCTCGGGGTCCCTCGTGCGCACCGAGCGGGTGGAGCTCGACGTCGACGGCGAGCTGACCGCCGTCCCTGAGCTCGTGGGCCGCGACCGGGGCGACCTGATCCTGCTCAACGACGAGGACCTCGCCTACGCCAAGGTCCGGCTCGACCCGCGCTCGCTCGCGACCGCGACCGCGCACCTCAAGGACATCGCCGAGAGCCTCCCGCGCGCACTCGTGTGGGGGTCGGCGTGGGACGCGGCCCGTGACGGCGAGACGCCCGCACGCGACTACGTCCGGCTCGTCCTGGCCAACATCGCCGCCGAGACGGACTCCTCGGTCGTGACCACCCTCCTGAGGCAGCTCGCCACCACGCTCGACTACTACGTGGCGCCCGCCGCCCAGGCATCGGCCCGCGAGGGCGCGGCGGGGCAGCTGTGGTCCCTCGTGGAGGGCGCGGCACCGGGCTCGGACAGCCAGCTCCAGTTCGCAAAGGCGTTCTCGGGGCTCGCCGCCACGGCGGAGCACCTGGATGCGGTGGAGGGACTCCTCGAGGGAACCCGCGCGGTCCCCGGCCTCGCGGTGGACCAAGACCTCCGCTGGGAGTTCGTGGCGTCCCTCGCGGCGGGCGGGAGGATCGGCGTGGAGCGCATCCAGACGGAGCTCGACGCCGACTCCACCTCGACCGGGCAGGTCGCCGCGGCCCTCGCGCGCGCCGCGCTCCCCACCGCCGAGGCGAAGGAGGAGGCGTGGCAGGCGATCGTGGTCCGCGGCGACCTCTCGAACGCCATCCAGCAGGCCGCGGTGAACGGGTTCGCGCGCGTCCACGACGCGGGCCTCATCGCACCGTTCGCGGAGCGCTACTTCGAGGCCGTCCCGGGGATCGTCGCGGGCCGCACGCACGCGCTCGCCCAGCAGATCGTCGTCGGCCTCTTCCCTGCGCGGCAGACGGACGAGGCGACGCTCGCGCGCACGGACCGGTTCCTCGCCGGGCTCACGGAGGAGCAGGGCGCGCTGCGTCGGACCATGCTGGAGAACCGCGACGGCGTGGCGCGCGCCCTCCGCGCACAGGCTGCGGACGGCGCCGCAGGCCAGGCCGCGATGGCCAGCCCCGGCGAGCCGTCCGAGGTGCACCATGCCGCTCGGTGACCACCGCTACGAGGTCACGGTGGCGTGGACGGGCAACCGCGGCACCGGGACGTCCTCGTACCGCGCCTACGGCCGCGAGCACGAGATCGCGCTGCCGGGCCTGCCCGTCCTGCCCGGCTCGGCCGATCCGACATTCCACGGCGACCGCGACCGGTACAACCCCGAGCAGCTCCTGCTCACGGCCCTGGCCCAGTGCCACATGCTCTCCTACCTGCACGTGGCCGTGCAGCACGGGGTCGTCGTGACCGCCTACGAGGACCGCGCAGAAGGCAGCATGCGGCTCAACCGCGACGGGAGCGGCGAGTTCACCGATGTCCTCCTGCGGCCGCGGGTGACCCTTGCCGACGAGTCGCAGCGCGCGCTCGCGGACCAGCTGCACGAGGATGCCAACAGGGTGTGCTTCATTGCCCGGAGCGTGAACTTCCCGGTCCGGCACGCGCCGGAGGCCCCCTGACTCAGGGCGCGCACAGGACCGACGGCTAGGGTGGTGTCATCCACCAGCCACCAGGAGGTTCCACACCTGTGACCGAGGACATCGACACCGCTGTGACGGCCGTGAACCAGACGCTCATCGAGGTCGGCATCGCCGTGGGCGCCGGACTGCTCGTCTGGGTCGCGGCGACCTTCCTCATCCGCCAGGTGGTCCGGCGCGTGCGCTCCGGGCCCCAGTTCGCCGAGCACAGGCTCTTCCGGTGGGCTGCGCCCGCCCTCCGGGCCCTCGACTCGGAGCGGCGTGCACAGCGCGCGGAGACGATCGGGTCCCTCCTGCACAGCACGGTCGTGCTGGTGGTCGTGACGATCGTGGCGATCTACGTCCTCAAGGCGCTCGGGGTGGACATCGCCCCCATCCTCACGAGCGTGGGGATCCTCGGCGTCGCGATCGGCTTCGGCGCGCAGCAGCTCATCCGCGACTTCCTCGCCGGCATCTTCATCACGATGGAGGACCAGTACGGGATCGGGGACGAGATCATCACGAGCGAGGTCATCGGCACGGTCGAGTCGGTGGGCCTGCGCATCACGCGGGTGCGCGGCGAGGACGGGACGGTCTGGTACCTGCGCAACGGCGAGATCCTGCGGGTCGGCAACAGGTCGCAGGGCACCTACGTCCCGGCGGACAATGGGAGGCCGGAGCCCGTGGAGGACGGGACGGATGAGCACGCTGGCGACGGCCAGCGCGCCGGCGAGTGAGGATCAGCGTGAACGAGACCCAGCGGCCCGAAGGCCTTCCCCAGACCTCCGGCGACCGGGAGCGGCCGAACCTGCTGCGGCCGGGCTCGGCCGAGGCCGCGAGCTTCTACGAGCAGATCGGCGGCCACGAGGCGTTCGTCAAGCTCGTGGACGTGTTCTACGAGGGCGTGGCGCAGGACGAGGTCCTCCGGCCCATGTACCCCGAGGAGGAGCTCGGCCCGGCCCGGAAGCGGCTGACGATGTTCCTCGAGCAGTACTGGGGCGGCCCGGGCACCTACAGCGCCGAGCGCGGCCACCCCAGGCTCCGGATGCGGCACATGCCCTTCAAGGTCAATCCCGAGGCCCGCGACCGCTGGCTCCACCACATGCGGGCCGGCGTCGACGCTCTCGGGCTCTCGCCCCTGCACGAGGCCACGCTGTGGGACTACCTCGAGCGCGCGGCCCACTCTCTCGTCAACACCTTCGACGACTGACCCGCTGGACGGACTGCTCCGCCCGGGCGGGGGCCCGGGCGGGCGGGGGCTCCCCTGAGCCGTCCGCGACGCACGATGCCTCCGCTCACGGGCCAGGGCCGTCAGCCGGCCAGGACGGCCGCCCGCCGGCACAGGACGTGGCCCGCGCTCGAGCTGAGCCTTGTCCACGACCCGCACGTGTACCGCTGCACGGCCTCTCCCGGCCGGACGAACCCGAGGGCGACGGCAGCGAAGGCGGCCCCGGCAGCGAGCCCCGGCGCGCCCTCGAGCTCCCTGCTCCAGACGGCGGCCCGGGCCCCCTTCACGACGGCGGCCCCCGGCTGCTGAGGGACGGCCGCGGCCACCTCGGCCATCCCGGCGGCCGCCGCCTGCTCGAGCAGCTCGGCCCCGACCGGGCCCTCCGGGGTCCACGGGCCCCGGGGCGGGCTCACCGCGGCCCACGGCGCACGGACGGCCGACGGCGGGATCCCCAGGACCGTGCCCGTGTCGCCGAGGCGCGCGAGGCGGTCCTCGACGGCAGCGATGGAGACGACCGCATCGGCATGCGCCGGTGCGGCCAGGGCGACGGTCCGCATGCCGAGCACGGTGGGCACCGCCTCGCCCAGGGTCCTCGCGTGGAGCACCCCGACCGTCACCGCGAGCACCTCGCCCGCCGCGAGGAGGCGGACTCCGGAGTCCTCGACGGCCTTGGCCCGTGCGAGGAACACCCGCAGGTCCGCGACGGCGAGCGGGTCCCCGAGGTCGAGCGCAGTCGACGGCACCGCGCCCGTCACGCCGTCGCCCCTGTCGCGGCCGTGCCGCCCGGAGCAGCCGCGGCGCGGGTTCCGCCGAATGCGGGAGGAGGCGGCGCCGTCGTGCCCTGCGACGGAAGCGGAGGACGGCGGCGGAACGGCACATCCGGCCCCGCGAACTCGGCCAGCTCGGCACGGAGGCCGTCGGGCAGCCGGACGGGGCGCCCGGTCCCGCGGCTGACGAGCACCATCGAGGTCGAGCACAGCGCGCACACGGCGTCTGCCTCCGGGTCGAGCACCGAGTAGCCGAGGTCGAAGCTCGAGCCGCCCACGCGCGTGACCCACAGGTCCACGGCCACCGGCTCGCGGCGGTACAGCAGCGGGGCGAGGTATTCGATCTCGTGGCGGCCCACGAGGGTGAAGTTCTCGGCGGTCACGAGGTCCGCCATGGTGCGGGCGCCCTGGGCGGGCACGCGCAGCGGCTCCCGCAGCCAGTGCACGCGCGCGTCTTCAAGGAACTGAAGGAAGCGCACATTGTTCACGTGCCCGTAGGAGTCGACGTCGCCGAAGCGCAGCTGGAGCGGGAACCGGTAGGCAGCGGGCATGGACCCATCTTCGCAGAATCGCCTGTGCCCCCCGCACCCGGACCGTGCCTGCTCCAGCGCTGGGCAGGCGCGCCGGGCTCCGACGCCAGTTGGCCGCTGATGTGCGGGCGGTCTAATGTCGTCCCATGACGCGACCGGCGCACGCCTCGGACCCCACGCAGACCCTCCTGACGCTGCTCGACCTCGACGACCTCGGCGGCGCCCGGACCGACAAGGACGTGTTCGTCGGCCCGAGCGAACGGCAGCCCCGGCACCGGGTGTTCGGGGGCCAGGTCCTCGCCCAGAGCCTCGTGGCCGCGGGCCGCACGGTGGCCGAGGGGCGGCACGTGCACTCGATGCACGCGTACTTCCTCCGGCCGGGGGACGCGGACACCTCCATCACCTTCGGTGTCGAGCGGCTGCGGGACGGCCGCTCGTTCTCGGCCCGGCAGGTGCACGCGTACCAGGACGGCATGCCCATCCTGTCCATGATCACCTCGTTCCAGGAACCGGCCGAGGGCCTCGACCACCAGAGCCCGATGCCGGAGGGGATCCCGGACCCGGAGTCACTGCCCAGCACGGCGGACCTGCTCGGCGAGATCGACCACCCGGTGGCCCAGTACTGGGCCTACGACCGCCCCGTCGACGTGCGCCACGTCAACCCCGCGGTGTACGTCAGCGCCTCGGGCGAGCGGATCGCGCGCAACGCGGTCTGGATGAAGACGTTCAGCCCCAT
Organism: Sinomonas halotolerans; assembly: GCF_039615075.1. NCBI lineage: Bacteria > Bacillati > Actinomycetota > Actinomycetes > Micrococcales > Micrococcaceae > Sinomonas > Sinomonas halotolerans. Next base: position 152,346 of record NZ_JBDFRB010000006.1, read on the forward strand.
GCCCGACGACGAGGCACTGCACCGGGCCGCGCTCGCCTACGCGAGCGACTACACGCTCCTCGAGCCCGTCCTGCGACGCCACGGCCTGTCCTGGATCACGCCGGGGATGAGCGTCGCGAGCCTTGACCACGCCATGTGGTGGCACCGTCCCGTCCGCGTGGACGACTGGCTCCTCTACGTCCAGGAGTCGCCCAGCGCCCAAGGAGCGCGTGGGCTCGGCGCGGGCAGGATCTTCAACCGTCAGGGCGTCCACGTTGCCAGCGTGGCGCAGGAGGGCATGGTCCGGCTGCCCTACCTCGACGGGCCCTCCTGAGCTGCTCGTCCGGGCCGGCCGGCCGCTGGTCCGGAAGACGCGTGAGGCCGGTCCCCGGGCGGGGACCGGCCTCATGTGTGCCCAGCGGGGCGTCGGGACTAGTCGCGCGTGAGCTTGCGGTGCGTCACGCGGTGCGGCTTGGCGGCCTCCGGTCCGAGCCGCTCGACCTTGTTCTGCTCGTACGACTCGAAGTTGCCCTCGAACCAGTACCAGCTGGCCTCGTCCTCATCCGTGCCCTCGTAGGCGAGGATGTGGGTCGCGACGCGGTCCAGGAACCACCGGTCGTGGGAGACCACGACGGCGCAGCCGGGAAACTCGAGGAGCGCGTTCTCGAGGCTCGAGAGCGTCTCGACGTCGAGGTCGTTGGTCGGCTCGTCGAGCAGCAGGAGGTTGCCGCCCTGCTTGAGGGTGAGCGCGAGGTTCAGGCGGTTGCGCTCACCGCCGGAGAGGACGCCGGCCTTCTTCTGCTGGTCCGGGCCCTTGAACCCGAACGCGGAGACGTAGGCCCGCGAGGGCATCTCGACCTGTCCGACCTGGATGTGGTCGAGGCCGTCCGAGACGACCTCCCACAGGGTCTTGTTCGGGTCGATACCGCCGCGGCTCTGGTCCACGTAGGAGATCTTGACCGAGTCGCCGATCCTCAGCTCGCCGCCGTCGAGCGGCTCGAGGCCCACGAGCGTCTTGAACAGCGTGGTCTTCCCGACGCCGTTGGGGCCGATCACGCCCACGATCCCGTTGCGCGGGAGCGAGAACGAGAGCCCGTCGATGAGGGTGCGCTCGCCGAACCCCTTCTTGAGGTCCTTGGCCTCGATGACGAGCTGCCCGAGACGCGGCCCCGGCGGGATCTGGATCTCCTCGAAGTCGAGCTTGCGCGTGCGCTCGGCCTCGGCGGCCATCTCCTCGTACCGGGCGAGGCGCGCCTTCGACTTGGTCTGGCGGCCCTTCGCGTTGGAGCGGACCCATTCGAGCTCCTCGGCGAGGCGCTTGGCGAGCTTTGCGTCCTTCTTGCCCTGGACCTCGAGGCGTGCCCGCTTCTTTTCGAGGTAGGTCGAGTAGTTGCCCTCGTAGGGGTAGAGGCGGCCGCGGTCGACCTCGCAGATCCACTCCGCGACGTGGTCGAGGAAGTAGCGGTCGTGGGTCACGGCGAGCACAGCGCCGGGGTAGGACGCCAGGTGCTGTTCGAGCCACAGGACGCTCTCGGCGTCGAGGTGGTTGGTGGGCTCGTCGAGCAGGAGGAGGTCCGGCTTCTGGAGCAGGAGCTTGCACAGTGCCACTCGGCGCCGCTCACCGCCGGAGAGCACGCTCACGTCGGCGTCCGGCGGCGGGCAGCGGAGGGCGTCCATGGCCTGCTCGAGCTGAGAGTCGAGGTCCCAGGCGTCGGCCGCGTCGATGGCCTCCTGGAGCTTGCCCATCTCCTCGAGGAGCGCGTCATAGTCCGCGTCCGGGTTCGCCATCTCCTCGGAGATCTGGTTGAACCGCTGCATCTTGGCGTAGATCTCGCCCACGCCCTCCTGGACGTTGCCGAGGACCGTCTTCTCCTCGTTCAGGGGCGGCTCCTGGAGGAGGATGCCCACGCTGTACCCCGGGGACAGCCGCGCCTCGCCGTTGGAGGGCGTGTCGAGACCCGCCATGATCTTGAGGATGGTCGACTTGCCTGCGCCGTTGGGTCCGACGACGCCGATCTTCGCGCCGGGGAAGAACGACATGCTCACGTCGTCGAGGATGACCTTGTCGCCCACTGCCTTCCGGGCCTTGGTCATGGTGTAGATGAATTCCGCCATGACGTTAAATCTAGTGGGTCGCCGGTGGGGAGCACACATCGGCCGCCGGAGGGGACGCTGGCGGCCCCAGCGCCCCCGGCCCGCGGCGGTCTGTCACGCGGAGAGCAGGCGGTCTGCCGGTCCACGGCCTGCCGTGCCCTCGTCCTGCCGTCCCTCGGCCCGGTCGTCGGCCTGTCCCGCGTGCCCGTCCAAGGGACTCCGGCCCTCGAAGTCCTCGTCCTCGAGCGGCGGGAGGTCCTCGAACGGGTCCATCCCGCCGGGCCCCACCTCTCCTGTGACCGGGTCCACGGCGCCCACGCCCTCGACCGTTCGCAGGCGGGCCGAGGACCCGGCCGGCATCTCGTCGCGGCGCTTGGTCCACATGGACACGCCGTGGGCGAGGTCCAGCCCGAGCGAGGATGCCACGATCTCGGCGGTCCAGCCCTCGGCCCCGTTCGCGCGCTGATAGCTCTTGGTCCGCAGCCGGCCCATGACCACGACCGGTGATCCCTTGTTGATGCTCATGGCGGCGTTCTGGGCGAAGGACCCGAAGCACACTACCGTGAACCAGCTCGTGTGCCGGTCGCCCCACGCCTTCGCCTCGCGGTCGAACCACCGCTCCCCCACCGCAAGCCTGAACCGTGCGTACATCGACCCGTTGGACCCCGTCCCGAAGACCGGATCCGTCCCGACCCACCCGCGGAGTGCAATCTCATCGCTCATGCCACTCGACTCCCGTCGTCAGTGCTCCCCCGCTCGGGAGCCGTGGTCCCACCCTCGCGGCCCGCCGGGAGGACGGCGAGACCCCCGGACCCGTATGTGGACGACTCGCCCAATCCGGCGCTGTGGAGGACCAATGGGCCCGCGTACAGGCGGGACTCCGGACGGCGATAGACTTGTCGCGCGCCTTGCCCCAGTAGCTCAGAGGATAGAGCAGCGGCCTTCTAATCCGACGGTCGGGGGTTCGATTCCCTCCTGGGGCGCGCTGTGATGCAGCGGGACATCCTTTGCGGATGTGGCGAGACATCGCTGACACCCCCGGTCTTCGGACCGGGGGTGTCCTTGCCTGGGCATCGATCCCGGCGTGCGTCAGCGGCCCAGGGCCTCGAACCGCAGCGAGAGCATGAACCGGCGGGCCTCGAGCCGGTATTCCGGGAGCTCGGGCGGGCCGCAGGCGGCTGACCCGAGGCCGTGGTGCTCGGCATCGAGGTTGAGCCACACCCACTCAGGGTCCGGGACGAGGTCAGTCGTGTGGGCCGCGGCTTCGAGCGCCTCGGTCGTCCACGGACGGGCGGTGAGCACGAACGGCCCGCCCTCCACGGTGAGCCGGCGCCCTCCGCCCTCGAGGGCCGCGCTGCGCACGCCACGCCGTGCTCCGTTCTCCTGCGGCCGCGCGTACGGGGTCTGGAACTCCTCCACCGAGGCGCTAAATCGCCCGACCCGCTGCGCCGACGCGCTGTCCGGATAGGCCTCCCCCGGTCCAAGCCCGAACCACGTGACGTCTCCGAGCCCTGCGGGCACCGCCATCCGCAGGCCCCACCGGGGAAGGGGCACGGCCCAGGTCCCCAGAGGCGAGCCGACGGCGTCGAGGCACACGCCGCCGTCGTCAGCGCGCCATCGGTACTCCATCTCGAAGCCGACGTCCGTCCCCGCCGGCATCACGTGGGACACGACGCTCAGCGCTCCCTGCTCTGGGACCACCGCGATGGTCCGGTGCCGGAGGCGGTCGAGCCCGAGCCGCCGCCAGGTCGCCGCGGGAGGGTCGGGCTGCGCGAGCTCATCGTTGTCTGTGGGCGCGCGCCACAGGTCCAGGACAGGGCCGACGACGTCCAGGGGCCCCAGGCGCTCGAGCCGGCCTCGCGCGTCGAAGCGGGCCTGGCCCAGGTCCCAGCCGCCGCCCGACCGTGCGAGGGCGGGCGCCGTGCCTGCGGGCCTCGAGGGACGACGACGGGCTGGGGCCGCCCGGCCGGGGAGCTGCGCCTGCCCCCACGCGACCTCGTGCCCTGCCGGGGCCCAGCGCTCGGCCCCGGCGAGCCGTGCGCTCACCGTGAGCCAGCGCTCGACGCCGACGGCTGGGGGATCGAGCTCCGTCACCGCTGCGGGGAGCGGCACCCGCACGCAGGCGCCCGCGTCCAGCGGCGGGACCTCGAGCGCGCCGTCGGCGACGGGCACACCGTCGTCCTCGCAGCGCCACGCGAAGCCGAGGTGGCCTGTCGTCGTGTGCCGGTACCGGGACTCGACTGTGATCCCGTCCCCGCCCACGCGCAGGGCGAGTGGCGCGTACGCTGCGGCGAGCTCGGCGAGGGCGGGCGAGGGCGCGCGGTCGGCGAACAGGAGCCCGTCAGCGATGAAGTTCGCGTCGTGGAGCTCCTCGCCGAAGTCGCCGCCGTAGGCGGGGTACTCGGTGCCCCGGTGGGGGCCGTCCTGGGCTGTCTGGGCGATGCACTGGTCCATCCACTCCCACACGAAGCCCCCGGCGAGCCGCGGATAGCGCTCGAAGAGCTCCACGTACTCAGTGAGCCCTCCGGGGCCATTGCCCATCGCATGGGCGTATTCGCACAGGATGAACGGCATGCCTCGCCGGCGGGCGTCGGCTCCGGGGGACGCGGACGGCTCCTCACCGCGTCCGATCAGCTCGGTCTCCGCGTGGTCGGCGTACATGCGGGAGTAGACGTCCACGTCGCCGCAGTCCTGGTCGCCCTCGTAGTGGAGGAAGCGGTCCGGATCCCGGCTGCGGGCCCATTCCGCCATCGCGCCGAGGTTCCTGCCCCGGCCCGACTCGTTTCCGAGGGACCAGCCGATGACGCAGGGATGGTTCTTGTCCCGCTCGACCATGCGCTGCATGCGGTCCACGAGCGCGTCCCGCCAGGAGGGATCGTCGGCGGGATTGCGGCGCCAGCCGAGCAGCTCGAACCCGTGGGTCTCGAGGTCGCACTCGTCCAGGACCCAGAGCCCGTACTCGTCGCACAGTGCGAGGAAACGGGGGTCGGGCGGATAGTGGCTCGTGCGGACGGCGTTGACGTTGCTCCGCTTCATGAGCTCCACGTCGGCACGCATCGTCGCCTCGTCGAGGGCTCGGCCCGTGCGGGCGTGCCACTCGTGCCGGTTCACGCCGCGCAGGGCGAGGGGGGCGCCGTTGGCAATGAGGACGGCGTCGGAGATAGACACCGTGCGGAAGCCGATGGCTAGCTCCACGGTCTCAGCCGCCGTGGACACGGTTGCGCGGTACAGCCGGGGCTCCTCCGCGCTCCAGGGCTCGGCACGGGGCACGTCGGCGGCAGTGCCTGCGGGCAGCTCGAGTCCCAGCTCGGGCACGCGCACGACGGCGCCGGCCGGCGCTTCGACACGCAGGCGGCCCGCGCGCGTGGCGGGGTCGTAGCCGGCGTGGACGAACACGTCGTCGATCCCGCCCTCGGGCCGGTGCAGGAGGGCGACCCGCCGGAAGATCCCGGAGACCCACCACATGTCCTGGTCCTCGAGGTACGAGCCCGCGGAGAACTGGTGCACGCGCACTGCAAGGACATTGCGGCGGCCGGGCTCGAGATGCTCCGTCGCGTCGAACTCGTGGGTGAGGCGGGAGCCCTGTGCAGCACCGAGGCGCTTCCCGTTGAGCCAGGCCTCGAAGGCCGAGTCGACGCCCTCGAACCGCACGATCCACCGGCCGCCGGGAGGGGCCTCGGGCGGATCGAAGGCCCGGCGGTACTCCCCTGTCGGGTTCTCGTCGGGCACTTCCGGAGGGTCGACCGGGAACGGGTACGCGATGTTCGTGTACGCCGGGCTCCCATATCGCGGTCTTCCGGGGACCCCCTCGAGCTGCCAGCAGTGCGGCACCTGCACGCGGTCCCAGCCGCCGTCATCGAACGCCGCCAATTCGAAGCCCGGGGTGCCCCCGGCGGTGGGCGAGCAGCGGAAGGACCACTCGCCGTCGAGCGGGAGGGCTACGGCGTCCGACTCGAGGTGCGCCCGGGGCGGGAGGGCACCGGAAGGGCTGGGGCGGATCGCGTCAGATTCCTCCACGTGCTCACCTTTCGGCGGATGGTCGGCGCGACCACCCTACGGCACACCGCGGCCGGCTCGCGAGGGCCCACGGACCCCCGGCCCGGCTGCACGCCCGGCGAGGCCAGCGGGCGCTGGGACGTCTGTTGGACAGCGCCCCGACCCTGCCCCTGCGGGCCGCTCAGCGCCGGGCCAGGAGGCTCCGCGCTCCCGGGCGGAACAGCCTGCGCGTCTTGGGGTCGATGAAGATCAGGTAGAGCCCGAACAGGAGGGCGATGAGCGCCGCCGCGTTCCTGGCGAGCGCCAGGGCAAGCTGATTGTCCCCCTCCTGGAGGTACGGGAACACGTCGAGCTGGTCCGAGATCCCGTAGACCATGAAGAAGGAGACGACAAAGTAGAGGCTCTTGACCTGCCAGTCGTTGCGGATGCCCGTCACGGCGAAGAACGGGATCAGCCAGACGATGTACCAGGCCTGGATCATGGGCGCGAGGAGGACGACCGCGGCGAACGCCAGGGTCATGCGGCGCACGAGACGGTCATGGCTGCCCCGCAGGGCGAGCCACGCGACGATCGCGAGCGAGGCCACCCTCCCGATCGCGAACACGGCCCGGTCCAGCTCGAGCCACCCCAGGCCCATGGCTGCGCCGATGGAGGAGGCCATCATCCCGAGCATCCCCACGGGGGCGTACCAGATCCAGACGCTCCCGGGGGCGGCCAGGCCGTTGATCCAGCCGAAGCCGAACCCATTGGGGAGGCTGAGGACATACAGGAGGCCGAGTGAGAGCGCCGCCGTGAGGGCAAGGTAGCCTGCCTTCCGCGGCCAGCCCGCGCGCCTGCCCGCCCACATCAGGGCGACGAAGGGGAGCAGGAGCGCCGTGATCGGCTTGACCGACACCGACAGCGTCACGAGGACGATCCCCAGAAGCGGCCGGCGGGCGGCCACGTAGTAGACGCCTGCCACGGCGAGTCCCACCATGAGTGCGTCGTTGTGGACCGCAGCGATGAAGTTGGTCAGGAAGAGCGGGTTCGCCACGGTGAGCCACAGCGCCCGGTGCGGGTCCACGCCGTGCAGCGCGGCGAGCCTGGGCACGTAGACGACCACGAGGCCCACGCCCGCCACGCACACGAGCCGGAAGAGGAACACGCTGGCCTCAGGATGGACCCCGGTGGCCCACACCACGAACTGCTCGATCCACAGGTAGAACTGACCGTACGGGGTGGGAGCCTCGCTCCACATCCGGTCCGCGCCGAGCTGGTAGTAGTTCGAGAGCGTCGAGATGCCGTCCTCGTACGGGTTGAAGCCCTCGAGCATGAGCCGGCCCTGCCCGATGTACGAGTAGACGTCCCGGCTGAAGAGGGGGACCGCGAACAGCATCGGGCCGCCCCAGAGGGCGAGGGCCTTGAGCGTTGCCGCACGGGCCTCCGGCCCCCACTCGCGGACCTTCTGGCCGAGCCGCAGCCATGAGCGCACGAGGAGCATCCCGCCGACGGCCAGGAGGATGATGCTGAGCACCACCCCGATGACTTCGGTGCGCATCCAGATGAAGAACGGGTAGCGGCGCAGCTCTGACGCCGGCGCGAGCCATCCGACACCGAAGGATCCGATGAGCATCGCCACCGAGCCTGCGAAGCCGGCGAGCAGCGGCCATCGCGGGTCCTCGACAGCCTGGCCCCCGTTCTCGACGCGGGTGCGTCTGACGGGGTGCGAGGGCAGAGTCATCGGCGCGTCCATTCGTCTTGCTGGCCCGCCCGGGCAGGCCCCACGTCAGGCACGTCAGGGGCGCGGCGGTGGGCCCCATCCTAGCACCGGCGCCCGGCGGGCCGGGGCGCCCGCAGGGGCTGTGACGTAGTCTGGGCCCGTGCCCATCACCAATGAACGCATCGTGTGGATCGACTGTGAGATGACTGGTCTCGACCCCGTGGCGGACGCCCTCATCGAGGTCGCCGTGCTCGTGACCGACTCGGAGCTGAACGTGCTCGGAGAGGGGGTGGACATCGTGATCCGGCCCTCGGACGAGGCACTCGCCGGAATGAGCGACTTCGTGCGGGAGATGCACACCGCCTCGAAGCTGCTCGATGCCCTTCCCGAAGGGGTCAGCCTGGAGGAGGCCCAGCGCGAGGTCATGGGCTACATCCGCACGTGGGTCCCGGAGCCGAACAAGGCCCAGCTCGGCGGGAACTCGGTGGGGACGGACCGGCTCTTCCTGGCCCGGGACATGCCCGAGGTGGTCGACCACCTCCACTACCGGGTGATCGACGTCTCCACGATCAAGGAGCTCGCACGGCGCTGGTACCCCCGCGCGTACTTCCAGGCCCCCGCCAAGACCGGGGGCCACCGGGCGCTCGGTGACATCCGGGACTCGATCGACGAACTGCGCTACTACCGCGCAGCCGTGTTCGTTCCGGCCCCCGGCCCCGACTCTGCGGCTGCGCAGGCCATCGCCCGCCAGATCACCGAGGCGGACGACGCCGACGCAGGGCTGAGGGCTTCAGACTCCCCTGCCTGACAGGCCCGGCGGGCGCCGTGCCGCCTCCTCGGGTGTTCGCCCGGGCGGGTCCCGGCGGTCCCGCGGCGAAAAATTGCCGCGCAGGGGCCGTTTTGGTCATCAGCACCTGTGAAGAGCAGGTATGCTTGTTGTCGTTGCTTCCGCAGGGGCCCTTGAGGGAACTCATGGGGTCCATTCGCGCGGGAGTTCCGCGGTGGGTATAGCTCAGTTGGCAGAGCGTCTGGTTGTGGTCCAGAAGGTCGCGGGTTCAAGCCCCGTTACTCACCCTGAGAGTGGTCGGTCCGGCCGACCGCCCAGAGGCCGCACGGAGTGACTCCGTGCGGCCTCTTCGCATCCCCGATGCCGAGGCAGAACAGGAGCTGTTCCGTGGCCGTCCGTCCCATCACCATCTGGGGTGAGCCCGTCCTCCACCGCCGGGCCGAGGAAGTCACCGTCTTCGACGATGCCCTGCGCGAGCTCATCACGGACATGCACGAGACATCGGACGCCGCGCACGGGGTAGGGCTCGCGGCGCCGCAGATCGGCGTCGGCCTGCGCGTCTTCGTGTACAGCTTCGCGAACGACGACGGCGTCCCTCCCCGGGGCGTCGTGGTGAACCCGCGCCTGACGCTCTCGAAGGTGTCCGGCTCGGCACCCGACCCCCACGAGCACGAGGAGGGGTGCCTCTCCTTCCCCGGCGAGGGCTATCCCCTGCAGCGCGCCGAGTGGGTCAAGGTCGAAGGCTTCGACGGCGACGGCCAGCCCCTCGAGTTCACCGCGACCGGGTGGTTCGCCCGGGTCATGCAGCACGAGTACGACCATCTCGACGGAAGGCTCTACGTGGACCGGCTCATCGACCGGTACGCGAAGAAGGCCCGCCGCGCCGCCCGCAGGCATGGCTGGGGCGTTCCGGGCCTGACCTGGATGCCGGGCATCGACCCGGATCCGTTCGGCCACGGCGACGGAGACCACGGCCACGACGACGAGCACGTCCACACACACGGGCACTGACACGGCTGTTGGGTGCACCGCGAAGGGCGCCGCACACGAGTGCGGCGCCCTTCGTCGTCGTACTGCCGCGCTCTGCCAGCGTCGGCTACTGCTCGCGGATCACGCGCTGGAGGTCCTCGTCCGCCACCCGCTGGAGTTCCTCCAGCTGCGCGACACGCTCAGGGGGTACGCTCCCCGAGGCCAGTCCCGCCCTGGCGTGGTCCACGAGCAGCCTGGCCTGCTTGGCGTTGGCGCGGGCGACATCCAGCGCGTGCTCGAGAGTGCTCTCATGCTCCGTAGCTTCCATACGTGCATCTTGCACCGCCGGCGGACTCGAATCCAGAGGTGCCGCGGAATCCAGGGGTGCCGCCGGATCGCCCGCGCCGGCCGCCGTCAGCACCCGCGGCCGGCGGCGTCCGCGCCTCAGTGGGCGACGGCGAGACCGTGCTCGACCGCGCTCACCTGGACCGGGAAGGACGGCGCGTGCACGCCGGCCATCTCCTCAAGGACCCTGACGACCTGGCAGCTGTAGCCGAACTCGTTGTCGTACCAGACGTAGAGGACCAGGTTCTTCCCGGTGGAGATCGTCGCCAGGCCGTCGACGATGCCCGCACGGCGGGAGCCGACGAAGTCCGTCGAGACGACCTCGGGCGAGTCGATGTAGTCGATCTGCTTGCGCAGGTCCGAGTGCAGCGACATCTCGCGGAGGTAGGCGTTGACCTCGTCCTTCGTCGTCTCCTCGGAGAGGCTGAGGTTGAGCACGGCCATCGAGACGTCCGGGGTGGGGACGCGGATGGCATTGCCCGTGAGCTTGCCGGCGAGCTCGGGGAGGGCCTTCGCCACGGCCTTCGCGGCGCCGGTCTCCGTCAGGACCATGTTCAGGCCGGCTGCCCGGCCCCGGCGGTCTCCCTTGTGGAAGTTGTCGATGAGGTTCTGGTCGTTCGTGAACGAGTGCACCGTCTCGACGTGGCCGTGCACGACGCCGTACCTGTCGTTGACCGCCTTGAGGACCGGGGTGATCGCGTTGGTCGTGCAGGACGCCGCCGTCACGATGCGGTCGCCGGACTCGATCGAGTCGTGGTTGATGCCGTGGACGATGTTCTTGAGGCTGCCCTTGCCGGGCGCCGTGAGCAGCACGCGGGCCACGCCCTTGCTCTGCAGGTGCTGGGACAGGCCCTCCTCGTCGCGCCACCTGCCGGTGTTGTCCACCACGATCGCGTCGTCGATGCCGTACTGCGTGTAGTCGACGGTCGCCGGGCTGTCCGAGTAGATGACCTTGATGAGGGTGCCGTTGGCGAGGATCGTGCTGTTCTCCTCGTCCACGGTGATCGTGCCCTCGAACGCCCCGTGCACGGAGTCGCGGCGCAGGAGGCTCGCACGCTTGACGAGGTCCTTGTCCGAGCCCTTCCGCACCACGATCGCGCGCAGGCGCAGGCCGTGCCCGCCGCCGGCGTGCTCGATGAGGATGCGCGCCACGAGGCGGCCGATGCGGCCGAAGCCGTACAGCACCACGTCGGTGCTCTGACGCGGGTCTGCGCCGTGCTTGCCCACGATCTCCGCGAGCTCCTCGCGCAGGAACTCCTCGACCGGACGGCCACCGCCCTCGGCACGGAACTTCTCGTTGAGGCGGGCGATGTCGATCGAGGCCGCACCGAGCTCGAGCGGTTCGAGCGCCTTGAGGATGGGGAGCGTCTCGTCGAGGCCGAGCTCCTCGCGCTCGATCTGGCGGGCCCAGCGGTGGGCCTTGAGGAGTCCGACCACGGACTGGTTGATGAGGCTGCGGCCATGAACCGAGGTCACCACATTGTTCTCGCGGTACAGCCGGCCGATGATCGGGATCATCTCCTCGGCTGCTGCCTCACGCCCGATCCACGTGCCGAGTGCGGATTCTGCCGTCGTGCTCACACAGGTGCCTTTCTCTGCAGTCGCGCACGCCATCGTGCGCCTGCCCTCCGGCGCGGTCGGCCGGGGTGGGCATGGAAAGAGCCGGTCCTGCGATCGCAGAGCCCGGCTCAGGAGAACATCTACGTTCGTCCTCCAGTCTACGCGGAGGCGCCGCGGCACCGTCCCGGAAGGGCTGTGAAGTCACTCACAGCCGAATCGGCGGCAGCGACGCCGTGGCGGGCCGGTCGCGCCGATCGAGGGACGAGGACAGGCCGACCTGTGAGCCGGGTTCTGTCTCCGCACCGGGTTGCCCCGGCGCGGGAGGCGATCATCCATCTAGGACCGCCGTTGCCGGCGGCCTCAAGCGGCCTACCCGGGCACTCGGGCGGGCAGCCCTGGTAGCGCGCCCTGTCTGGCCTTGCTCCGGATGGGGTTTACCTAGCCTCCCCGGTCACCCGGGGAGCTGGTGGTCTCTTACACCGCCGTTTCACCCTTACCCCCCGGCCCGGTCGGGGACCGTTCCGGGAGGCGGTCTGTTCTCTGTGGCACTGGCCTGCGGGTTTCCCCGAGTGGGCGTTACCCACCATCCTGCCCTGCGGAGCCCGGACTTTCCTCGCGGCCCTTCCTTGCGGAAGAGGCCCCGCGATCGCCCAGTCGACCTGTCCTCGTGCCCTCAAGTCTACCGTCCCGTCCATCCGCGGCCCGGCCCCCCGCGACCGGGACGGAAGCCCCCGCCTCGGTAGGATGCTCGGGTGCTCATCCTCCTCCCGCCCTCCGAGGGCAAGACGCCCGCGCCCGCGGGCCCGCCCGTCGACCTCGCCTCGCTCAGCTTCCCCTGCCTCGAGGTGGCCCGGAAGGAAGTGATGGAGGCCCTCGCCGAGGTGAGCGGCCGCCCGGACGCGCTCGCGGCCCTCGGGGTCGGCGCGTCGCTCGCGCACGACGTCGAGAGGAACCGGCGTCTCCACGCGGAACCGGCGGCGCCCGCGCACCAGGTCTACTCCGGGGTGCTCTACGAGGCGCTCGGCTACGGCTCGCTCACGCCAGCGCAGCGGGCTCGGGCGGAGGAGGCCGTCGTCGTGGTCTCCGCCCTCTGGGGCGCCGTGGGCTTCGGGGACGCCGTGCCCGCCTACCGCCTCTCCATGTCGGTGTCCCTCGACGGGATCGGACGCCTCGCCGCGTTCTGGAAGCCGCGGCTCGCCGAGGCCCTCGCGGAGAGGGCGGCGGGAGAGATCGTCGTCGACGCGCGCTCGAGCACCTATGCCGCGGCCTACGCGCCGCCGCGGGCTGCGACAGTCACCGTGGACGTCCTCACCGAGCGCGACGGGCGGCGCACCGTGGTGAGCCATTTCGCCAAGCACCACCGGGGCGAGTTCGCGCGCCACCTGCTCACGCGCCGCGGAGCGGAACCGGCCACGCCCGAGGACCTGCTCGCCGTCGCACGCGAGAAGTGGAACGCCGAGCTGCGCGAGGGAACTGCCCGCCGGCCGCATTCCCTCGCGCTCATCCTCGAGGGCTGACGGCGCACGCCGGTCAGTGCGGCGCGCTCAGGACCATTCCGGCGAACGCACGAGGATGCAACCCGAGTCGGGGCAGAAGACGATCTCGTCCTCGGCGGCAGACCGGATCGTGGCGAGGTCGCCCGGGCTCAGGTCCATCCCGGAGCCCTCGGACATCCCGTGGAAGAGGCGGGCGGCGCCCACTCCTCTCTTGGCGAGGGTCCTCTCGTACACCTCGACGAGGGCGCTGTCGACGCCGGCCGCGTACTGGGACCGCTCCGCGGCAGCCGTCTCGTGCTCGGAGGCGATGCCGGCGAGGGCAGTGTCGATCTCCGAGCGCACGGCAGCATGGGCCGACTCGGCCTGTGCGAGCGAGGCTGCCGCCCGGGACTGCTCCTCCCGCAGGCCGTCGAGGCGTTCGAGGACCTCGAGCTCCACGTCCTCGAGGTCGCTGCGCCGTGCGGTGAGCGAGGCGATGTCCTTCTGCAGCGCCTCGAGGTCCTTCGACAGGCCGCCTGCGTAGAGCCGCTCCTCATCGCGGGCGATCTTCGCCCCGACCAGGGAGACCTGCTCCTCGGCCGCTGAAAGCTCTCTCTCGGCCGCCGCGACGGCGTCGTCCGCCCGGGCCGCCGCCTCGGAGGCCTCCTGGAACGCGCGCTGCGCCGCAGGGACGCGGGGGTCCGCCTCGAGGTCCTTCCGCCGCACATCGAGCGAGTGGAGCCTCGCGTCGAGCGACGCAAGGCCCAGGAGCTTGAGCTGTTCTGCGGCGGGCGCCTTGGGCATGGTTCCTCCTGCGTGCACGCGACGGTGCCGAGACGGCCGGTCCGCCCGGCGGGGCGGCGGGTGGTGCGACTCTATCCCTCGCTGGGCGTCAGGATGAAGTCCCACGGGTCGGTGTTGACCGCGGACACGCGGATGTCGATCCCGTGGCCCTGGTCGCGCAGGACGTTGTCGAGCGCCGAGGCGGCCGCGGGCAGCCAGAGCCACTCGCTCGCGAAGTGGCTCACGTCCACGAGGTACGGGCGGCCGTCCGCGGCCGACTCCCGGGCCTCCGAGGCCGGGTGGTGCCGGAGGTCCGCCGTGACGAACACGTCGGCGCCGGCCGTCCGCACCGCGTCGAGCAGGCTGTCCCCCGCCCCGCCGCACACGGCGATGCGCCGCACGAGCCCGTCCCGGTCCCCGGAGACGCGCACGCCCCCTGCCACTGCGGGCAGGACGCCGAAGAGGCGCGCCGCGAGGTCGCCGAGGCTCAGCACGTCGGGAAGATCGCCCACGCGCCCGATCCCCTCCTCCGGGAGCCCGTTGACGGCCTTGGTCAGCGGCGCGACGTCCTCGAGCCCCAGCGCGTCCGCGAGGACGTCGGAGACCCCGCCCACGGCACTGTCGCCGTTCGTGTGGACCGTGAGGAGCGCCGTCCCCGTCTCGATCAGGCGGTGCACGGCGCGGCCCTTGGGGGTGTTCGCCGCCACGGTGTTCACGCCGCGCAGCAGCAGGGGGTGGTGGGTGATCAGGAGGTCCGCCTCCCATGCCACGGCCTCCTCGATCACCTCGAGGACCGGGTCCACGGCGAAGAGGATCCTCCTGACCTCCTGCGAGGGCCGGCCGGCCACGAGCCCGACGGCGTCCCACCCCTCCGCGAGGGACTCGGGCCACAGCTCCTCCACGGCGACGAGGACGTCGGCGAGGGTCGCGCGCGAGGCTGCCCCGTCGTCGTGCGCGACCCCCTCGGGGCCCTCCTCGCGGGCAGCGCTCGCGCCTCCCGGGACGTCACGCTCGGGCTGGGGGGTGGAGCCGGTCTGCTCTGACACGAAAAGCGGTCCTCTCTCGGGAATCTTCCGCGGGCTCCGGACATTGTAGGCAGCATGAAGACCTTCATTCTGGGCGGGGGCTGCTTCTGGTGCCTCGACGCGGTGTACCAGCGGACCAGGGGCGTGAGCGCAGTCGTCTCCGGCTACATCGGAGGGCATGTGCCGAACCCGGACTACTACAGCGTGTGCAGCGGGATGACGGGCCACGCCGAGGTCGTCGCCGTGACGTTCGACGAGTCCGTCATCCCGGAGGAGACTGTCCTGGACCTCTTCTTCGCCATGCACGACCCGACCACCCCGAACCGCCAGGGCTACGACGTGGGCACGCAGTACCGCTCGTCGATGTTCTACGTGACGGACGAGGAGAAGGCTGTCTTCGAGGAGGCGCTCGAGCGGAACCAGGCCCTCTGGAACGCGCCGATCGTCACCGAGGTGACGCGGGCGAGCACCTTCTACCCTGCCGAGGACTTCCACCAGGACTACTACGGGAAGAATCCCGACGCGGGCTACTGCAGCGTGATCATCAATCCGAAGCTCGCGAAGGCCAGAAAATATTACTCGGCGTGGCTGATCTCCTAGCCCGTCCGTGGCCCGCTGACTAGGCTGAACGCGCGGCCGGCACCGGCCTCCCCCGCCCTTTCCCGGAAAGCAAGGTCCCATGGCACCCATCTACGACGACGTCACGCAGCTGATCGGCAACACGCCGCTCGTCCGCCTCAACCGCCTGGCCGAGGGCCTCGAGGCGCAGGTCGCCGTGAAGCTCGAGTTCTACAACCCGGCGAACAGCGTCAAGGACCGGATCGGCGTCGCCATCATCGAGGCTGCCGAGAAGGCGGGCGCCCTCAAGCCCGGCGGCACGATTGTGGAGGGCACCTCCGGCAACACCGGCATCGCCCTGGCCATGGTGGGCGCTGCCCGCGGCTACAAGGTCATCCTGACAATGCCCGAGACCATGTCCACGGAGCGCCGCGTGCTCCTGCGGGCCTTCGGCGCCGAGATCGTCCTCACGCCCGGCTCCGAGGGCATGCGCGGCGCGGTCGAGAAGGCCCAGGAGATCGTGGCCAACACCGAGAACTCGATCTGGGCCCAGCAGTTCGCCAACCAGGCCAACCCCGAGATCCACCGCGCGACGACGGCGGAGGAGATCTGGAAGGACACCGACGGCGAGGTGGACATCTTCGTCAGCGGCGTCGGCACCGGCGGCACGATCACCGGTGTGGGGCAGGTCCTCAAGGAGCGCAAGCCCGGTGTCCAGGTGGTTGCGGTGGAGCCCAAGGACTCCCCCATCCTCAACGGCGGCGCCCCCGGCCCGCACAAGATCCAGGGCATCGGCGCCAACTTCGTCCCGGAGGTCCTCGACACGAACGTCTACGACGAGGTCCTCGACGCGACGCTCGAGGACTCCGTGGCCACCGCGCGCGCGCTCGCCACCCAGGAGGGCATCCTCGGCGGCATCTCCTCCGGCGCGATCGTCTGGGCCGCGCTCGAGCTCGCCAAGCGTCCCGAGAACAGGGGCAAGCTCATCGTCGCGGTGGTGTGCGACTTCGGCGAGCGCTACATCTCCACCGTCCTCTACGACGACATCCGCGGCTAGACCCGCCTGACGGGCCCATACCTGGGGTAGAAAGAAGACCGTGTCTCTGATCAAGCGAACCCTGTGGCGTCTGCGCGAGGACCTCCAGTCCGCCGCGGCCCACGATCCCGCAGCCCGTGGCCACGTCGAGAACTTCTTCGCGTACTCGGGGCTGCATGCCATCTGGATCCACCGCCTCACCCACAGGATGTGGCAGCGCCCCGAGCTGAAGTTCGCGGCGCGCCTCATTTCCCAGGCCGGGCGGTTCCTGACCGGCATCGAGATCCACCCGGGTGCGACGATCGGGCGTCGGTTCTTCATCGACCACGGCATGGGGGTCGTCATCGGCGAGACCGCCGAGATCGGCGACGATGTGTTCATGTACCACGGGGTGACCCTCGGCGGCCGCTCCCTCGCAAGGGTCAAGCGCCACCCCACGATCGGGGACGGGGTCACGATCGGCGCGGGCGCCAAGGTGCTCGGGCCCATCACCATCGGCGCCGGGAGCGCGATCGGGGCGAACGCCGTCGTGGTCAAGGACGCACCGCCGAACTCGATCGTCACGGGCGTGCCGGCGACCTGGCGGCACAGGGATGCGGCCAAGGAGACGAAGCCGGCGGTCGACCCCGCCGAGTACTACTACATCTGAACCGCAGTCCCGGGGGTTCCGGAGCGCCTCCGCTGCGTTCGCCGGCCTCGGAGCCGCGAAGGGCCCCCACCGCGTCGGTGGGGGCCCTTCGCCGTAGACGGGGTCAGTGCGTGTCGACCGCGGCGATCTCGGAGCGGTCCTCGCCCCAGAGCGTGTGGAAGGTGCCCTCGGCGTCGACACGCTGGTAGGTGTGGGCGCCGAACAGGTCGCGCTGGCCCTGGATCACGGCAGCCGGGAGGCGCTTGCGGCGCAGGCTGTCGTAGTAGGCGAGCGAGGACGAGAACACCGGCACGGGAATGCCCAGCTGGACGGCGGTCGCTACGACGCGGCGCCACGCGGGCACGGCTGCCCCGACGGACTCGGCGAACGCCGGGGCGAACAGGAGGTTCGCAGGCTTGTCCTCGCCCTTGTACGCGGCGGTGATGTCCTTCAGGAGCGCGGCGCGGATGATGCAGCCCGCGCGCCACAGCGAGGCGATCTCATCGAGCTTCAGGTCCCAGCCGTACTCCTTGGCGGCGCTCGTGAGCATGTCGAGCCCCTGGGCGTAGGAGACGAGCTTCGAGGCGTAGAGCGCCTGGCGGACATCCTCGACGAAGTCCGCGGGGACCTCGACCGCGGCCTCGTGGCCCGCGAGGGCCTCCTGCGCGATAGCGCGCTGGTCCTTCTGGGACGAGATCCCGCGGGCGAACACCGACTCGGCGATGCCGGAGACCGGGGAGCCGAGGTCGAGGGCAGACTGGACCGTCCAGCGGCCTGTGCCCTTCTGGCCCGCGGCATCGACGACGACGTCGACGAACGGCTTGCCCGTCCTCGCGTCGACGTGCTTGAGCACCTCGGCCGTGATCTCGATGAGGAACGAGGAGAGCTCGCCCCTGTTCCACTCCTCGAAGATCGCGGCCTGCTCGGCCGGCTCGATGCCGGCAGCGCTGCGGAGGAGGTCGTAGGCCTCGCCGATCACCTGCATGTCGGCGTACTCGATGCCGTTGTGCACCATCTTCACGAAGTGGCCAGCGCCGTCGGTGCCCACCCAGGCGCAGCAGGGCTCGCCGTCGACCTTGGCCGAGATCTTCTCGAGCAGGGGGCCGAGGGCCTCGTAGGACTCCTTCGAGCCGCCAGGCATGATCGAGGGGCCGTTGAGGGCACCCTCCTCGCCGCCGGAAACGCCGACGCCCACGAAGTGGAGGCCCTTCTGGGCGAGGGCGGCCTCGCGGCGGCGCGTGTCCGCATAGTGCGAGTTGCCCGCGTCGATGACGATGTCGCCCTCCTCGAGGAGGGGCACGAGCTGGTCGACGACAGCGTCCACCGGCTTGCCGGCCTTGACCATGACCAGCACGCGGCGCGGCTTCTCGAGCGAGTCGACGAGTTCCTGGAGCGTCTCGGTGCGGATGAAGTCGCCCTCATCGCTGTGCTTGGCCAGGAGCGTGTCGGTCTTCTCGACGGAACGGTTGTGGAGGGCCACCGTGAAGCCGTTGCGGGCAAGGTTGCGCGCGAGGTTGGCGCCCATCACCGCAAGGCCGGTGACGCCGATCTGTGCAGACATGTACTCTCCGTTTCCGTCAGGGGGATGCTGCGTTCAAGGCTAGTTGACCGTTCAGGACGACGGTCCTGTTTGACATCGTATTTCGGCGCACCTCAATTTCGCGCACCCGTGCCGCCCGTTGCCATCCGGGCCCGGCGGAGATTTGATTCCACCGCCCGTTCACCCTATATTCGACTCAGAGCCTCCCGTCGCGGCGAACCCCCCAATGGTCGCGGCGGGAGGCTCATTCCATGCCCTCGGATTCCGTTCCCCGCGCGGCCTCCCGAGCCGCCGAGACCGCCCGGGCCGCGCATGCCGCCGTCCGGGGCCGCAGCCATGACGCGCTCCAGCCCGCCGGGAGATGTCTCACCGACGGGCTGGTCTGTGGGTCCTACCGGGATCGAACCGATGACATCCACGGTGTAAGCGTGGCGCTCTACCAGCTGAGCTAAAGACCCTTGCAACGGGGCACCACTCTACCCCACGCGACACGGGCCAATGCGCTCGGACGCACGGGTGCGGCGCTCAGACGCGTGCGGCGATCCCGGCCAGTGCGGCGCGGTACTCCTCGAGCTCGCGGGCCCGCCCGCGTGGATTGAGGACGCTGTACCTGACCACGCCCTGGTCGTCCAGGATGAACGTCCCTCGCAGAGCCATGCCGCTCTCCTCGTCGAACACCCCGTAGGAGCGGGCGGCCCCGCCGTGCGGCCAGAAGTCGGAGAGGAGCTGGAAGCCGTATCCCTCGGCTTCCGCGTAGGCGCGCAGCGCGAACTTGCTGTCCACCGAGACGGCGAGGACCTCGGCGTCGACGTCCGCGAAGACGTCCCAGCGATCGCGGACCTCGCAGAGCTCGCCCGTGCAGATGCGCGAGAAGGCGAAGGGGTAGAAGATGACCACGACAGGCCGACCGCGGTAGTCCGAGAGCCGCACCGGCTCGCCGAACTGGTTCGGGAGCTCGAAGTCAGGCGCCGTGCTTCCGACGGCGGGGATTCCTGCCCGCGCGGTCACTGCTTCTTCCGGACGAGGCGGGTGGCACTCCAGTCCTTGGAGACTCCCACGGACGATGTGGGGTGCAGTCCCGCGGTGGGCGCGGACTCCTGCACCTCGACCGGGCGCACGTGCCCCTCCCGGCCCTGCTTCGGGATCAGGAGCCACACGACGCCGGACTCCTCCAGGGTGGTCTGGGCGTCGACGAGCATGTCGACGAGGTCCCCGTCCCCGTCCCGCCACCACACGATGACCGCGTCGACGACCTCGTGGTCGTCCTCATCGAGGAGTTCGGCTCCGACGCCTTCCTCGATCGCGTCGCGGAGGCCGAAGTCCACGTCCTCGTCGTAGCCGAACTCTTGGACCAGGTCGCCGTCCGACAGACCCAGTCGACCCGCCACATTGCTTTCCGCGGCGGTGTCGGTCTCGCCCACGTCATCCTCCTCGTGCGTTCGCATGCATGCTCCGGACCGGTGCCGGGGCCGGGCTGGTGCCCGGCTGGACGGGTCCGCCGTAGCTACAAGCCAACACCGTTTGCACCGCAGCTTCAAGCACGCAGCGCCGCAAGGGCCCAGCTGGAGTGAATTCTCTTCTCCCGCACGGCGCCGGCGCAACAATGCGGGCCCCGGGGACCGAGCTACGCATCGCCACTCGCGCGCGGCTAGAGTTGGCCCTGAGTGCCGCCCGCCGTCAGGAGGATCCCGACTGCCATGCGCAGCGCTCGGAAGAGAAGCCCTGGACGAACAGGGCCCAGCGACAACACCGCCCATCATCCGGCTGCAACCAGCTCCGGCCACTGGGCATGAAGAGAGGTTTGGACGTGTCTGTAGGAGAAGAGACCTCGCACATCCTGAGTGGCCTGACCAATCAGCTGCCGGACCGCGACCCCGAGGAGACGGCGGAGTGGGTGGAGTCGTTCGACTCCCTCGTCGCTGAGCGCGGCACCGAGCGCGCGCAGTACATCATGCGCAGCCTGCTGCAGCGGGCCGGTGCGCAGAGCGTCGGTGTCCCGATGGTCACGACGACCGACTACGTGAACACGATCCCTGCCGACCAGGAGCCCGAGTTCCCCGGCAATGAGGAGTTCGAGCGCCGCTACCGCGCATGGATGCGCTGGAACGCTGCCGTGATGGTGCACCGTGCGCAGCGCCCGGGCATCGGGGTCGGCGGCCACATCTCCACCTACGCCGGCGCGGCCACCCTCTACGAGGTCGGCTTCAACCACTTCTTCCGCGGCAAGGACCACCCCGGCGGCGGCGACCAGGTCTTCTTCCAGGGCCACGCCTCCCCCGGCATGTACGCCCGCGCGTTCATGGAGGGCCGCCTGAGCGAGGAGGACCTCGACGGCTTCCGCCAGGAGAAGTCCCGCGAGGGCCACGCGCTCTCCTCCTACCCGCACCCGCGCATGATGCCGGAGTTCTGGGAGTTCCCCACGGTGTCCATGGGCATCGGTCCCATGAACGCGATCTACCAGGCCCAGTCCAACAAGTACCTGCACAACCGCGGCATCAAGGACACCGCGGACCAGCAGGTGTGGGCGTTCCTCGGCGACGGGGAGATGGACGAGCCCGAGAGCCGCGGCCTGCTCCAGCTCGCCGCGAACGACAACCTGGACAACCTCACCTTCGTGGTGAACTGCAACCTGCAGCGCCTCGACGGGCCGGTGCGCGGCAACGGCAAGATCGTCCAGGAGCTCGAGGCCTTCTTCCGCGGCGCCGGCTGGAACGTCATCAAGGTCCTGTGGGGCCGGGAGTGGGACTCGCTGCTCGCCAACGACCACCAGGGCCACCTCGTGGACATCATGAACTCGACGCTGGACGGCGACTACCAGACGTACAAGGCCGAGTCCGGCGGGTTCGTGCGCGAGCACTTCTTCGGCAAGACCCCCGAGACCAAGGAGCTCGTCGCCGACCTGAGCGACGAGCAGATCTGGAACCTCAAGCGCGGCGGCCACGACTACTGGAAGGTGTACGCCGCGTACAAGGCCGCCACCGAGTTCAAGGGCAAGCCCACGGTCATCCTGGCCAAGACGGTCAAGGGCTACGGCCTCGGCCCGCACTTCGAGGCGCGCAACGCGACGCACCAGATGAAGAAGCTCACGCTCCAGGACCTCAAGGACTTCCGCGACTACCTGCGCATCCCGATCACGGACGCCCAGCTCGAGGCGGACCCGTACCGCCCCCCGTACTACCACCCCGGCTCGGACGCCCCTGAGATCGCCTACCTCATGGAGCGCCGCAAGGCGCTCGGCGGCTTCCTCCCCGAACGCCGGAGTGCCGGCGACTCGATCGCCCTGCCCGACGCGAAGTCCTACGAGGTCGCCAAGCGCGGCTCCGGCAGGCAGCAGGCCGCGACGACCATGGCCTTCGTGCGCCTGCTCAAGGACCTCATGCGGGACAAGGAGTTCGGCCACCGCGTGGTCCCGATCATCCCCGACGAGGCGCGCACGTTCGGCATGGACGCGTTCTTCCCGACCGCGAAGATCTACAACCCCAAGGGACAGAACTACCTCTCGGTGGACCGCGACCTCGTCCTGGCCTACAAGGAGTCCCCGGCGGGCCAGATCGTGCACGTCGGCATCAACGAGGCAGGCTCGATCGCAGCGTTCACGGCCGCGGGCACCTCCTACGCGACGCACGGCGAGCCGCTCGTGCCGATCTACGTCTTCTACTCGATGTTCGGCTTCCAGCGCACGGGCGACGGCATCTGGGCTGCCGCGGACCAGATGGCGCGCGGCTTCATCATCGGCGCGACCGCGGGACGGACGACCCTGACCGGCGAGGGCACCCAGCACGCCGACGGCCACTCTCCGATCCTCGCCTCGACCAACCCGGCCGTCATCACCTACGATCCGGCCTACGGCTACGAAATCGGGCACATCATGCGCGCCGGGCTCGAGCGCATGTACGGCGGCAAGCACCCCGATCCCAACGTCATGTACTACCTGACCGTCTACAACGAGCCGATCGTCCAGCCGGCCGAGCCCGAGGACCTCGACGTCGACGGCCTTCTGAAGGGCATCTACCTCCTCGCAGCGGCGAAGGTCGACGGACCCCGCACGCAGCTGCTCGCCTCCGGCGTGTCCGTCCCATGGGCTCTCGAGGCCCAGAAGGTCCTCGCCGAGGAGTGGGGCGTCTCCGCGGACGTCTGGAGCGTGACGTCCTGGACTGAGCTGCGCCGCGACGGCCTCGCCGCCGAGGAGGAGGCTTTCCTCGACCCCGGCGCCGAGCCCCGGGTGCCGTTCATCACCCAGCAGCTCGCGGGCGCCACCGGGCCGATCGTCGCGGTGAGCGACTACATGAAGTCTGTCCCGGACCAGATCCGCCAGTTCCTGCCGAACGAGTTCG
Organism: Sinomonas halotolerans; assembly: GCF_039615075.1. Lineage (NCBI taxonomy): Bacteria > Bacillati > Actinomycetota > Actinomycetes > Micrococcales > Micrococcaceae > Sinomonas > Sinomonas halotolerans. The sequence continues at coordinate 175,154 of NZ_JBDFRB010000006.1, forward strand.
CGACCCTCGGCGCGGACGACTTCGGCTTCGCCGACACGCGCGCCGCAGCACGGCGCTACTTCAAGATCGACACGCACTCCATCGTTGTGCGGGCCCTGCAGATGCTTGCCCGCCGTGGCGAGGTCAGCGCCGACGCCCCGCGTGAGGCGTTCGAGAAGTACCGGCTCCTGGATGTCAACGCCGGCACCACCGGCAACGCGGGCGGGGACTCCTGACCCCAGCCCGCGCGGCACCGACGGCGGCGGCCTTCCCCACACGGGGCGGGCCGCCGCCGTCGTCCGTCCGTCGGAGGCAGCGCCCGGCAGTTGTAGCCTTCGCACAAAATTCACCACCGGCCGCTGCTCGCCTATGCTCTACGCATGGCCCAGCTGAAGCAGTCCTCAGGCGGCCCGCAGAACGGCAAGCTGACGATCTCGCCCGCGAAGGCAGAGACGATCAAGAAGCTGCGCGCCAACGTCGGGCAGCTCTCCACCACCACAATGCGCGAACTCGAGCGCGCACTGCCGTGGTACGGGCGCCTGAGGGCGGACGAGCGGTCCGCCCTCGGACTCGTGGCACAGAACGGCATCGCCGCCTTCGTGACCTGGTACGAGCGGCCGACCCTGCCGTCCTGGATCCTCTCGGACGTCTTCGGCAACGCCCCCACCGAGCTGACCCGCTCGATCAGCCTCCAGAAGGCGCTCGCACTGATCCGGATCGTGGTCGAAACGGTCGAGGACCAGGTGCCGCACCTCGCGCCCGAGGAAGACCAGCCGGCCCTGCGCGAGGCCGTGCTGCGGTACTCGCGCGAGGTCGCGTTCGCCGCCGCAGACGTCTACGCCCGCGCGGCCGAGACGCGGGGCTCCTGGGACACGCGCCTCGAGGCGCTCATCGTGGACGCGATCCTGCGGGGGGAGAACACCGATGCCCTCCGCTCGCGGATCGCCGCGCTCGGCTGGAAGGCGCAGGAGCGCTTCACGGTGATGGCCGGCAGCTCGCCCCTCGAGCCGAGCCCCACCTACGTGGGCGAGCTGCGGCGCATGGCGGGGCGCTTCGCCCAGGACGCGCTCGTGGGGATCCAGGGCGACCGGCTCATCCTCATCCTCGGGGGGCTCGACGACCCGGCGAACGCCATGGCCCGTCTTGCGGAGCTGTTCGCACCGGGACCCGTGGTCTTCGGGCCCGAGGCCGCGACGCTCCCCGAGGCGAGCACCTCGGCCCAGGCGGCCTTCGCGGGACTCTCGGCCGCCCGCGCGTGGCCGAACGCCCCGCGGCCGGTCGCGGCCGACGACCTCCTCCCGGAACGGGTGGTGGCGGGCGACGACGCGGCGCGGCGCGCTCTCGTGCACAAGATCTACCGTCCGCTGGTGGCGGCGTCGAACGGGCTCGTCGAGACCCTCAGCGCATACTTCGAGCTCGGCCATTCGCTCGAGGCGACGGCGAGGGAGCTCTTCGTGCATGCGAATACCGTGCGGTACCGGCTCCGGAGGGTCTGCGATGTCACGGGCTGGGACCCGCTCCTGCCGCGTGAGGCATTCGTCCTTCAGACCGCCCTGGTCGTAGGACGCCTCGCCACGCCCCCTTCGCAGGCCTCGGAACGCACCTCGAACCGCCAGGCCTGATTCGCCCCACCGACTGCGTGCCGTTGTAGACTTCCCACAAATGGCGTTCCGGAGCTTGGTACTCCATCCCACCGCTGGAACGCGCCCTGATTTGGAAAGCTGGATACGTGCTAGCAATTGTCTGCCCTGGACAGGGCTCCCAGACGCCCGGGTTCCTCGCTCCGTGGCTCGAGCTTCCGGGCTTCGCCGACAGGCTCGGCGCGCTCGGCGAGGTCGCGGGCCTCGACCTCGTGGCCCACGGCACGACCTCCGACGAGGAGACCATCAAGGACACCGCGGTGGCCCAGCCGCTCATCGTCGCCTCGGGCATCGCTGCGGCAGAGGCCCTCTTCGATGTGGCGCTCAGCGACCTTCCCGTCGTCCTCGCGGGCCACTCCGTCGGCGAGATCACGGCGTCGGCCCTCGCCGGAGTCCTGACGCCCGAGGACGCCATGCGCTTCACCTCGGTCCGTGCCCAGGGCATGGCGCGTGCTGCCGCCGTGGCCCCCACGGGCATGAGCGCCGTGCTCGGCGGGGACCCTGACGAGGTCCTCGCCGCCATCGCCGCGGCCGGCGCCCAGCCCGCCAACGTCAACGGCGGGGGCCAGATCGTGGCTGCGGGCACATTCGAGCAGCTCGAGGCGCTCGCCGCCCAGCCGCCGGCCAAGGCCCGTGTCGTCCCGCTCAAGGTGGCCGGCGCCTTCCACACCGACCACATGGCCTCTGCGGTCGAGGACCTGCGGGCGCTCCGCCCGAGCCTCGCCGTCGCCGATCCGACCGTTCCCCTCCTGTCGAACTTCGACGGCCAGGAGGTCACGGCCGGCGAGGCAGCAGTGGACAGCCTCATCGCCCAGGTCTCCCGCCCGGTCCGCTGGGACCTCTGCATGGAGTCCCTGCTGGCCAAGGGGGTGACCGGCGTGGTCGAGCTCGCGCCAGCGGGCACCCTCGTGGGACTCGCCAAGCGGGGCATGAAGGGCGTCAAGACGGCCGCAGTCAAGGCGCCCGGGGACCTCGACGCCGCGCTGGCCCTCTTCTCGGCCGACGCCGACCAGCAGGAGCAGAGTGCATGAGCGCCCCCGTCCTCCGGCAGGCTCCCGCCACCCCGTTCACCCGTATCCACGGCATCGGGGCCTACCGGCCGAGCGTGATCGTCACCAATGACGACGTATGCCAGTGGATCGACTCCTCGGATGAGTGGATCCGGCAGCGCACCGGCATCGTCACCCGCCACCGCGCTCCCGCGGACGTGAGCGTGATCGACATGGCCGAGGGCGCAGCCCGGGAGGCCATGGCCTCGGCGGGCATCGACGGCAGCCAGCTCGGCGCCGTCGTCGTCTCCACTGTCAGCCACCCCTACGCGACACCCTCCGCGGCGGCCGAGCTCGCCGACCGGCTCGGCGCCACCCCGGCCCCCGCGTATGACATCTCTGCGGCGTGCGCCGGCTACTGCTACGGCGTGGCGCAGGCAGACGCCCTCGTGCACTCGGGGGCGGCCGAGTACGTCCTGGTGGTCGGCGCGGAGAAGCTGAGCGACTTCATCGACAACACTGAGCGGACCATCTCCTTCCTGCTCGGCGACGGTGCCGGAGCCGTCGTGATCGGGCCCTCGGACACCCCCGGAATCGGCCCCTCCGTGTGGGGCTCCGACGGGAGCAAGTCCAACGCGATCGGCATGACGCACTCTCTCCTCGACGTCCGGGACCTCTCCGAGGAAGCGGAACGCGATGGCGCGGGGAATGCGGCTGCGGTGCTCGGCACCGAGGCCAAGATCTGGCCCACGCTCCGCCAGGACGGGCAGTCGGTGTTCCGATGGGCCGTCTGGGAGATGGCCAAGGTGGCCCAGCGCGCACTCGATGCCGCGGGGATCGGAGCCGAGGACCTCGCAGCATTCATCCCGCACCAGGCGAACATGAGGATCATCGACGAGATGGTCAAGCAGCTCAAGCTGCCGGAAACCGTGCTCGTCGCCCGCGACATTGCCGACGCCGGCAACACCTCCGCTGCCTCGATCCCCCTCGCAGCGCACCGGCTGCTGAAGGAGAACCCCGAGCTCAGCGGCCGGCTGGCCCTCCAGATCGGCTTCGGCGCCGGCCTGGTCTTCGGGGCGCAGGTCGTGGTCCTCCCGTAAGACGAGGGTGTCCGCCCGCGGGCGCCCGAATGCCAAGTCGCACGAGCGGCTTGAACCCCCTGATCCGGCAGACCGCCGGGACATTCGAGAAAAGGAGCCGACATGGCTAGCAACGAAGAGATCCTCGCGGGTCTGGCCGAGATCATCAACGAGGAGACGGGCCTGGCGACGGACGCGGTCGAGCTCGACAAGTCCTTCACCGACGACCTCGACATCGACTCGATCTCGATGATGACCATCGTGGTCAACGCGGAGGAGAAGTTCGGGGTCCGCATCCCGGACGAGGAGGTCAAGAACCTCGCGACCGTCGGCGACGCCGTCGACTTCATCGCCAAGGCCCAGGCCTAAGTGCGTTCTGGGTGGCCGGCGCCCACGCGCGCTGGCCACCCTCCCTGTTCCTGCCAGCCTGACTGCACCCAGCGCGGCTGGCCCGACGCGAGACCCTGAGAAGAGCGAAGCATGGCGCGCAAAGTTGTTGTGACCGGACTCGGTGCCACGACCCCGATCGGCGGAGACGTTCCCACCCTGTGGCAGAACGCCCTCAAGGGCGTTTCGGGCGTCAGCAGGCTCACCGACGACTGGGTCGAGGAATTCGACCTCCCCGTCAAGATCGCCGCCAAGCTCACGGTCCCGTCCGAGGACGTCCTCAGCCGCGTCGAGATGAAGCGCATGGACCCCTCGACGCAGTACGGCGTCATCGCTGCCCGCGAGGCGTGGAAGGACGCCGGGATCGAGAACGTCGACCACGACCGGCTCGCCGTCGCCTTCGCGACCGGGATCGGTGGTGTCTGGACCCTCCTCAACGCGTGGGACACCCTGCGGGAGAAGGGGCCCCGTCGGGTGCTGCCCATGACCGTTCCCATGCTCATGCCCAACGGCGTCGCCGCCGCCGTGAGCCTCGACCTCGGCGCGCGCGCCGGCGCCCACACCCCCGTGTCCGCGTGCGCCTCGGGCACCGAGGCCATGGGCGTGGGCCAGGACCTCATCCGCTCCGGCAAGGCCGACGTCGTCATGGTCGGCGGCGCCGAGGCCGCCATCCACCCCATGCCCCTCGCCGCCTTCGCATCCATGCAGGCGCTCTCGAAGCGCAACGACGAGCCAGAGCGCGCCTCGCGCCCCTACGACATCGATCGCGACGGCTTCGTGATGGGCGAGGGTGCCGGCGCACTCGTCCTCGAGGCCGAGGAGCACGCCCTCGCACGCGGCGCGCGCATCTATGCCGAGCTCGCCGGGACGTCGGTGACCGCAGACGCCTACCACATCACGGCGCCTGACCCCGAGGGCCTCGGCGCCACCCGGGCGCTCAAGGCTGCGATGTTCGATGCACGGGTCCAGCCGGAGGACATCGTGCACGTCAATGCGCACGCCACCTCGACTCCGGTCGGAGACAAGCCCGAGTACACGGCGCTCAAGGCGGCGCTGGGCGGTCACGTGGACCGGGTCGCCGTCTCGGCCACCAAGTCCCAGATGGGCCACCTTCTGGGCGCTTCCGGCGCCGTCGAGGCAGTCCTCACCGTCCTCGCCGTCCACGACCGCAAGGCGCCCGCGACGATCAACCTCGAGAACCAGGATCCCGAGATCCCGCTCGACGTCGTCACGACGGCCCGCGACCTGCCCCAGGGCGACATCGTGGCGCTCAGCAACTCCTTCGGGTTCGGCGGCCACAACGCCGTGATCGTGGTACGCAGCGTCTGATCCTGCGGGGCTTCGAAGCGAAGAGGCGCTGGGACTGTGCGAGCAGTCCCAGCGCCTCCTGCGTCTCCCCCGCGGCGGTTCTCTGGGCAGCGGCTGCCTCGCATGCGACGCCCCCGCCGGTTCCGGTCCGGAGGTCAGCCCACTTGGTGGAGCCAGCGCACGGGCGCGCCCTCGGCGGCGTGGCGGAAGGGCTCGAGCTCCTCATCCCAGGCCTCTCCGAGTGCGAGGGAGAGCTCGTGGTACACGGCGGCAGGGTCTCCTGCCCCTGTCTCGTAGGCGTACCGCACCCGGTCCTCGGAGATGACGATGTTGCCGTGGACGTCGGTCATGGCATGGAAGATACCGAGCTCTGGCGTGTGCGACCAGCGCGCTCCGTCGACGCCGGGGCTTGGCTCCTCGGTCACCTCGTAGCGCAGGTGTGCCCAGCCGCGCAGGGCTGAGGCGAGCTTGGCACCCGTGCCCGGGACGCCGACCCACGAGAGCTCGGCACGGAACATTCCCGGAGCGGCAGGCTGAGCCGTCCAGTCGAGATCCGTCCGCTTCTCGACGACCGAGCCGATAGCCCACTCGACGTGGGGACACAGCGCGCTCGGTGCTGAGTGCACGAACAGCAGACCACGGGTCATCACTGCAGACATTCCATCCTCCATCGCTGCCGGTACGTCTTCCCCTACGACCGTCAGCAGGCGGTGCACTGCTCGACCTGTGGCTATGCGGTTGTCAGAGCTGCCGCCACGCCCCCTTGCGGCGGAAACGGCAGCCCGCGACCATTCTGCCGGATCACTGGACCACAACGCCAGTACATCCGCGCGTCGGCGCGCCCCTTCAGGCCCGGGGATGCGAGGCCAGATAGCTCTTCCTGAGCCGCTCCACCGAGACGTGGGTGTAGAGCTGGGTCGTCGCGAGGCTCGCATGGCCGAGGACCTCCTGGACACTGCGCAGGTCCGCGCCGCCGTCGAGGAGGTGCGTTGCCGCCGTGTGGCGGAGTGCGTGGGGACCGCGCGCGGACGTGTCGCCGAGGGCCTCCAGTGTGCGGTCGACGACAACCCTCGCCTGGCGCTGCCCGAGCCGCCGGCCGCGCACCCCGAGGAACAGGGCGGCCCCGCTCCCCTCCCCGGCCAGGGCGTGGCGACATGCCAGCCACCGCGAGAGAGCGCCCGCGGCGGGCACACCGAAGGGCACGGTCCGCTGCTTGTTGCCTTTGCCCAGCACCGTGACAGTGCGCCTGCCCAGATCGACATCGTCCACGTCGAGGCCCACGAGCTCCCCCACGCGGACCCCGGTTGCGTACAGGAGCTCGACGAGCGCAAGATCGCGGACGGCCACCGGCCCGCCGTCCTCGGAGGCCGCCGTGAGCGAATCGAGCGCACGCTCCATCTGGTCCCGATGGAGCACGTCCGGGAGGTGCTTCCCCCTGCGCGGCGCGGCGAGCCGCGTCGCCGGGTCGGCTTCGAGCAGCCCCTCGCGGACGGCCCACGCGCTGAAGGCGCGCAGCGCTGCCGTCCGCCTGGCCAGTGTGGCGCGTGAGAGGCCTGCGGCGTTCTGCTTCCCCAGCCAACGGCGCAGCATTCCGAGGTCGAGGTCCTCGAGTGCCGATGCGCCATCAGCCGTGGCCGACGAGAGGAACGCGACAAGGTCGGACCGGTAGGCCCGCACGGTGTGCTCGGACCGGCTCCGACCGAGGGCGAGGTGCCGGAGGAACGCCTCGAGCGGTGCCCCGAATCCCGCCGCCATGTCCGTTGGCTCGGCCACCGCCTGTTCTCCCACGGACGACACTCTCGCGCGCGCCCGCGCCGGGGGCAAGCCGACACGCGCGGGCCTGCCGGTCGGGGCAGTCTTCACTTCTGGTCAGTCCGCCGCCATCCTCCTGAGGTGCGACCGCACATCCCCATGAGCGCCAGCCTGCCGAGCCCGGCCCGCACCTCGGCCTCGCTCAGTCCTGCCGTTCGGGCGAGGCTCTCGACCTCAGCACCGCGACGGGCCGGCAGGGCATCGAGCAGCATGAGATCGACGAGCGAGAGCCCGTCGTGGGCTGCCGTGACGCCCCTGTGCTCCTCGGCCAGGCCCTGCCCCGCCGGCGCGATGAGCTCATAGGCCTCCTGATCGTCGGTCACACAGAGCGCGCCCTCGCGCAGCAGGCGGTGACAGCCCGCCGAATTGGCGCTGTACACCGACCCCGGCACCGCCGCGACGTGCCGACCCAGCTCCATGGCCCTCCGGGCCGTGCTCAGGGCCCCCGAGCGCCATCTGGCCTCGACCACGACCGTCAGTGCCGTGAGTGCTGCGATCAGGCGGTTGCGCTTCAGGAAGCGATGCTTGGTCGGTGAGGCACCCGGAGGCAGCTCGGACACCATCAGCCCCCGGCGTGCAATCTCCCTGAGCAGGTCCTCGTGTCCGGAGGGGTAATACCTGTCCACACCCCCTGCCATGACCGCCACGGTAGGGACCGCGGGTGACGACGACGCCAAGGCGGCTCGGTGCGCCTGACCGTCGATTCCGTAGGCGCCGCCGCTCACGACGGTGACCCCGCGGTCCGCGAGCCCCTTGGCGATCTCCCCCGCCGCCGAGAGCCCGTACCCGGTAGCGTCCCGAGAGCCGACCACCGCGGCTGCCCGGTCCATGGCCGGGAGCGGCTCTTCCCCGCGGACCCAGAGGCACAGGGGCGCGTCACCACCGAGGGCGCCGAGCGCTTCAGGCCATTCGGCGTCCTCGGGGACGACGAGCCGACCCCCGAATCGGGCCAGGGTCTCGAGATCGCGGTCCGGGGCGAGCGAGCCTGCGCGCGGACGCCACCGCTCCCGCCCCGCCGCCAGGGCGGCAACACCTCCGGGCGCGAGGTGGTGCCCCTCGAGGCTGTGCTCGCCGACAGCGATCCGGAGCGCCTCCACGGGTCCCACGGCTTCCACCAGGGCCAGCCCGACCTGGTCCATGGGCTCGAAGAGCCGGGAGAGGGCCGCGCGAGCAAGGCGGACGTCGTCCGAGGCGCGAGTGCCCGCTGCCCGTTCAGCTCCGGCGTCTTGGCAGCTGATGCTCCACGTCCATTCGCTCATGCCGCTGCCCCCGACTGCCGCAGGAGCAGCGCCTGGCCTATCTCGTCCTCGCCCGGCCGGTCGGCACCGCCGAGGTCGGCGATGCTCCACGCGAGCCGCAGGACCCGGTCGTATCCGCGCGCCGTGAGCGTATGCGCTGCCATGGCGCGCTCGAGCGAGCGTGTGGCGCGGGGGTCGAGCCGGAGCTGTCCCCTCAGGAGCCGCCCGGGGGCCTGCGCATTCGTCTCGAGGCCGAAGGGTCCGAGCCGCTCTGCCTGCCGGCGCCGGGCTTCACGCACCCGTTCGGCAACAGCCGAGCTCTGCTCGGAGCCCCCAGCGGTGCCGAAATCAGTCGACGTCACCTTCCGGACTTCCAGCTGGATGTCCACGCGGTCAAGGAGGGGGCCGGAGATGCGGCCGAAGTACCGCCGCTTCGACTGGGCAGTGCAGGTGCACGCGAGCCCCTTTCCCGCTCCCTGGCCACAGGGGCAGGGGTTCGCGGCGAGGACGAGCTGGAAGCGCGCAGGGTACGCGGCTGCCCCGGCGGCCCGGTGGAGCACGAGCTCGCCGCTCTCGAGCGGCTGTCGGAGGGAGTCCAGAACGCGCGGCTCGTACTCGGGCGCCTCGTCGAGGAAGAGGACCCCGCGGTGCGCGCGCGACGCCGCGCCTGGCCTCGGAACGCCCGAGCCCCCGCCGATGATGGCGGGAGCGCTCGCCGTGTGGTGTGGGTTCTCGAAGGGCGGCCGGCGGATGAGCTCCCGCGCCCCACGCGGATCGCCCGACAGGGAGTGGATGGCGGTGACCTCCATCGCGGCCTCGTCGTCGAGGTCCGGGAGGATCCCAGGGAGCCGCTCTGCGAGCATGGTCTTGCCGGCTCCCGGTGGCCCGACGAACAGCAGGTGGTGTCCGCCCGCAGCCGCGACCTCGAGGGCGGCACGTGCCTCGGACTGGCCTGCCACGTCCCTCAGGTCCGGGGCGGAGAGCGTCCCCGGGCCCTGGGCCGGCGAGGGCGCGGGCCCGGCGGCGTCGACCGGGGGAAGGCGGACGGCCGCGGGATCGGCGCCGAGATCGAGCGCGAGGTGTCCCAATGAGTCATACGCATGGACGACTGCGCCGGGGACGAGCTGCGCTTCCTCGGCATTGTCCGCCGCGACGACGACGTCGGGCCGGCCCGCCCGGACCGCGGCCATGACAGCGGGGAGGACGCCGCGGACGGGCCGCAGGCGCCCGTCGAGCCCGAGCTCGGCGAGGAAGACGGCACCTGCCGGGGGTCTCAGGTCCCCCGCGGCTGCGAGGGACGCGACAGCGATGGCCAGGTCGAATCCGGTTCCGCGCTTGGGCAGCGAGGCCGGCACGAGGTTGACGGTGATCTTCCGCCGGCTCAGCGGGAGCCCGCTGTTGCGGGCCGCGCTGCGGACCCGCTCCCGGGCCTCGTTGAGCGCCGAGTCCGGCAGCCCCAGCACGACGAAGTTCGGCAGGGTCTGGCCGATGTCCGCCTCGACCTCCACGAGGTAGCCGTTCAGGCCGACCAGCGCGACGCCGAGCGCCCTCCCCACCCCGCTCACGCGACACCCCGGAGATGCTCAATGCGGCTCAGCTCGCCTGCCGCTCCGGTGACCGCGACGACATCGACGCGGCGTCTGGCCGAACGGACCCCGTGCGCCTGCGCCCAGGCGGCCAGGAGCCGCACGAGGCGGGCCAGCTTCGACGCGTCCACCGCCTCGAAGGGATGCCCGAAGTCCAGGCTCCGCCTGGACTTGACCTCGACCGCGACGAGGCAGCCGTCCTCCGCTGCGACGATGTCCAGCTCGCCGTCCCGACACCGCCAGTTGCGGTCCAGGACCGCGATGCCCTGCTCCTGCAGGTATGCCTCCGCGAGGCGTTCTCCCCGCTGACCGAGTCTGTCTTTCGCTCTCATGGGACAAGACTCGTCCGCGGCGCGAACACGCGGGACCCCGGGCCGCGCTATGTGGACGACACGCCCGGACGGGTGCCTGTGGAGGACGATTCAGGCCCGGTCAGCGGCCGATCCCGCCCGGGCCAAGGCCTCCGGCGAGGCCGCCGTCCTTGGGCAGGCCGAGGTCCTCGGCCTTGGGCAGCTCCTCGACGTTGACGTCCTTGAAGGTGATGACCCGCACGCTCTTGACGAAGCGCGCCGTCCGGTAGACGTCCCACACCCACGCGTCCTGGAGGGTCAGGTCGAAGTACACCTCGCCATCGGCCGACCGGGCCTGCAGGTCCACGTGGTTCGCAAGGTAGAAGCGGCGCTCCGTCTCCACCACGTAGCTGAACAGCGAGACGACATCCCGGTACTCGCGGTAGAGCTGCAGCTCCATATCGGTCTCGTAGTTCTCAAGGTCTTCGGCACTCATGCGTACTATCTTCCCCCAGAGGCATCGATGGGCACGTCGGCGGGCGCGTCGTCGTGCGGCGCTTCTCCCTCCGCTCCCAGCCGCCAGGACAGCCGGTGCAGTGCCGAGGGACCGAATTGCGCGAGGGCCGCCCGGTGCTCGGCTGTGGCGTAGCCCTTGTTGACGGACCAGCCGAACCGGGGGTCGCGTGTGCCGTGCTCCACCATGAGCGCGTCCCGCTCGACCTTGGCGAGGATGCTCGCGGCGGCCACGGCCTGGCACTTCAGGTCCGCCTTGACGGTGGTGCGCACGGACACCGACGGGAATTCGACTCCGTCTCCGAAGAGCTGGCCCTGGCCGCCGCAGGTGAGCCAGTCGTAGTTGCCGTCGAGGTGGACGATGTCCGGCACCACGCCTGCCGCGCCGAGGTCGGCGAGGGCACGCACTCCCGCGAGCCGGAGCGCCGCCATGAGCCCCAGCGTGTCGATCTCCTCGGGCGAGGCGTGCCCGACAGCCGAGCCCACGGCCCAGGACCTCACGAGCGGCACGAGTTCGACCCGGCGCTCGGGAGCGAGGAGCTTGCTGTCCCGCAGCACGGTGCGCGTCACGACGCTGCGCGCATCGACGACGACGACGCCGACCGTCACCGGGCCGGCAAGGGCCCCGCGGCCCACCTCGTCGCATCCGGCCACGAGAGGGCCGAACTCGCCCGCGAACCGGTTGACGAAGCGCAGCGTGGGCGCCGGGCCACGGCCGGGCCCGGTCGTCCGCCGCACGCCCGCGGGCAGGATGGAGCCGCTCACAGTATTCACGGTACGCCTGCGAACGTGTCCGGGTAGTTGTCCAGTGCGCGGAGGCGGTTGAGCGGCCACGCGATGACGGCGGCCTTGCCCTCGAGGTCCGAGATCGAGATGAAGCCCGAGCCCGGCTGCGCCTCGTCGTGGAAGCGGGAGTCGGACGAGTGGTTGCGGTTGTCCCCCATGACCCACACGGTGCCCTCGGGCACCGTGACGTCGAAGGCGACGGGGCGCGGCACCTCGGCCGGGTTGACGTAGGGCTCTGTGAGCGGCGCTCCGTTGACAGTGATCCGGGAGTCCGCGTCGCAGCACACCACGCGGTCGCCGGGGAGGCCGATCACGCGCTTGATGAGGTGCTGCTCGGACGTGTCCGGCAGGAGGCCGACGAACTCGAGCGCCTCCTGGACGGGGTTCGTGCCGTTCTGCGGCGCGGCCGGGAGCCACCCCTTCGAGTCGCGGAACACCACGACATCCCCGCGCTCGAGCGGGAACGCCCGCGGGACGAGGAGGTTGACGAAGATCCGGTCGTTCTCCTCGAGGGTCGGGACCATCGACTCCGAGGGGATGTAGAACGCCTTGAAGAGGAAGGTCTTGATGAGGAAGGAGAGGATCACCGACACCGCGACGATGATGCCGATCTCCTTGAGCCACGCGAGCAGCCCGCCCTTCTTCTCCCGCTTCTCGGGAGAGGTGCCGCGGGTGCGGCGTTCGACGGCCCCGGCTCCCTCGGCCTCGGATGATCCCGTTCCCGGGGTGCTTGTCACTGGGTGTCCTTCTCGGTGCTCGGGGCGCTCAACGCGCCCAATCTATCAAGGGGCCAGAGGATCGCGGTCGGCCGCCCGATCACGCGGTCGGCGCGGACCATGCCTCCCCCGGGCGCCCCGAGGAGAGAACGGGAGTCCGCGGACGCCGAGCGGTGGTCGCCGAGGAGCCAGAGGCGCCCGGGGGGCACGACGACGTCGAAGGGGTGCTCGCTCGGAGCGTCGCCCGGGTAGAGGTACGGCTCGTCGGACGGCTCTCCGTTGACAGTGAGCCGTCCGTCCTCGGTGCAGCACCGCACGCGGTCGCCCTCCACGCCGACCACGCGCTTGACGTACACGGTCTCGCTCGCGACGAGGCCGAACCACTCGGCGGCGGCGCGGACGGAGTCCGCGGCCCACCCGCGGCCGCTCTCGAGGGGCGCGAACGAGCCGCGTCCGTCGAAGACCACGACGTCCCCCCGTGCGATGGGATCGCCCGCGAGGGAGCCGCGGGCCACCGCGATCCGGTCCCCGGGGGCAAGCAGCGGCTCCATCGATCCAGAGGGGATGAAGTACACGTCCACGAAGAAGGCACGCACCACGCCCCAGACGACCAGGGCGAGGGCGAGGGCCAGGACGACTGAACGCCAGCCCCGCAGGCGGGACTGGCGTTCAGGGGATGCCATGGGATGGCGCTGTGCAGCGTGCGGGCAGCCGAGGCTACTTCGCGGAGCTGTAGTCGCGCTTCTCCTTGATCTTCGCGGCCTTGCCGCGGAGCTCACGCATGTAGTAGAGCTTCGCGCGGCGCACGTCGCCCTTGGTCACGACCTCGATCTTCTCGATGATCGGGGAGTGCACCGGGAAGGTACGCTCGACACCGACACCGAAGGAGACCTTGCGGACCGTGAAGGTCTCGCGCACGCCGTGGCCCTGGCGGCCGACGACGAAGCCCTGGAAGACCTGGACGCGGGAGTTCTTGCCCTCGATGATGTTCACGTGCACCTTGAGGGTGTCACCGGGAGCGAACGCCGGGATGTCGGAGCGCAGCGAGGCGGCGTCGACAGCGTCGAGAATGTGCATGATCTTCTCCTGGCGAATGCCACAGGACACTCGCTTTGGTGTGAGGCCGGCACCGCATCCGAGCGGCCCGGCCCAATTCTCCTCCGCCAGCCGAAAGCCCCGGCCAGGCGGTGTGTCCATTCCGTTGGGAAGGGCCCCCTGTGGCAGGTCCCGCACCCCGGCAGACACAACGCTCCATTCTGCCACAGCCGGAACCCCGCATGCCATTCAGGGCCGGTGCACGCGCCCGTCGGCGACCTCGAACCCGAGTTCGCGCAGCACGGCACGCTCGGGCTTCCCGAATGCCGCCGCGTCCGCCCCCTCGAGGAGCTCCGGCCGCCGGGCCGCGGTGCGCCGCAGCTGCTGCTCGAGCCTCCACTGGGAGATCCTCCCGTGGTTGCCGGAGAGCAGGACTTCCGGGACGTCGTGCCCGCGCCATGAGGACGGCTTCGTGTACACGGGGTACTCGAGGAGCCCGTCCGAGTGCGACTCCTCGATGAGCGACTCCGGGTTCCCGACCACACCGGGGACGAGCCGGCCCACGGCCTCGACCATGGCCATCACCGCGACCTCTCCCCCGTTCAGCACGTAGTCCCCCAGGCTCACGGGCCGCACTTCGAAGTGCTCACGGGCCCAGTCCAGGACCCGCTCGTCGATGCCCTCGTAGCGGCCGCACGCGAACGCGAGGGTCGGCTCCTCGGCCAGCTCGTACGCCATGCGCTGGGTGAAGACCTCTCCCGCGGGCGAGGGGACCACGAGCACCGGGCGACGCCGCCCGCCCGGCTGCGCGGCGGCGTCGTCCGCGCCGGAGGCGGCCGTGCCTGGTGCGGCCTCGCCGGGCCCGTCCGTTCCCGCGTCCTGCGCGGGGCGCTGCTCCTCGAGCACGCGCTCGAGCGCCAGCGCCCACGGCTCCGGCTTCATGACCATCCCTGCCCCGCCGCCGTACGGCGTGTCGTCCACGGTGCGGTGGCGGTCCGAGGTGAAGTCGCGGAGGTCGTGGATCGCGATCGAGAGGAGGCCGTCCTCCTGCGCGCGGCCCAGGAGCGAGAGCTTCAGCGGCGCGAGGTAGTCGGGGAAGATGCTGACGACGTCGATGCGCACCTAGGCCCCCGGCTCCGGCTGGGCACCGGGCCCGCCATCGGCGGGGGCGCCGCCCCCCGGGGCACTGCCCGTGTCCTCGCGGTTGAGCTCGAAGAGCCCCGGCGGCGGGGTCACGACGACGACGCCGCGTTCGGTGTCGACCTCCGGCACGATCTCCTCGACGAAGGGCACGAGCACCTCGCCCTGAGGCGTGTCGACGATGAGCAGGTCCTGGACGGGCATCGTCTGGAGCGCCGCGACCTTCCCGACGGCGCGTCCGCCGACCTGGACCTCGAGGCCGACGAGCTCGTGCTCGTACCAGCCGTCCTCGTCCCCGTCCTCGAGGGCCTCTGACTCGACGAAGAGCTTCGCACCGCGGAGCTCCTCGGCGCGGTTCCGGTCCGCGACCTCTCGGAAGGCGAGCAGGAGGATGTCCTTGTTCCAGCGGGCGGCGCGCACCGTGAGGGGGCCGAGCGACGCGGGCTCGACGATGAACGCCGCGCCGGGGACGAACCGCTCCTCGGGCGCGTCCGTGAGCACCTGGACGGTCACTTCACCGCGGATTCCGTGCGGCTTGCCGATCCTGGCTACCTGAAGTTGCATCGTGTGCGCTGCTCCTGGGCATCGAAGGGGCGCGCGCCGCGGAAGCGGGCAGCGCACGGGAGGTGGAAACGCCTCCGGCCCCACCACCCTAGCGGGCGGCGGGGCCGGGGGCCTGCCTGCGCGGGCAGGCGGGCCGAATCAGCGGCGGCGGTCGGTGTCGACGACGTCGACCCTCACCGACTCGCCCTCGGCGAGGGCTGCGATCACCGTGCGCAGCGCACGGGCAGTGCGGCCCTGACGGCCGATTACGCGGCCGAGGTCGTCCTGGTGGACGCGGACCTCAAGGATGTCTCCCCGCCGGTTGGCCTTGGACTGCACGGTGACGTCATCCGGGCTGTCCACGATGCCGCGGACGAGGTGCTCGAGGGCCTCGGCCAGCAAGCTACTCAGCCTCGGTCGTCTCGGCGGCCTCGGCCGGGGCCTCCTCGGCGTCCTTGGACGCCTTCGGGGTGATCGCCTCGGGGAGGATCACGGAGCCCTTCTCGGGAGCCACGTAGGCGTCCTTGGCCTTCGGGGACTTGAGCGTCCCCTCCTGGCCCTCGATGCCCTTGAACTTCTGCCAGTCACCCGTGATCTTCAGCAGCGCAGCGACCTGCTCGGTCGGCTGGGCGCCGACGCCGAGCCAGTACTGGGCGCGCTCGGAGTTGACCTCGATGAACGAGGGCTCCTCGGTCGGGTGGTACTTGCCGATCTCCTCGATGGCACGGCCATCGCGCTTGGTGCGCGAGTCCGCGACGACGATGCGGTAGTACGGGGCGCGCATCTTGCCGAAGCGCTTGAGTCGAATCTTAACGGCCACGGTTGTGGTCACTCCTGTATCTGCACATGGGTCGAACCCCGGCTTTTCCGCTCCCGTGGGGCGGGCCGTACTTCGTCAGGGATCTCAAGTTGACAAGATGCGCACGGAGAGAGGGGGCCGTGCATATCGAGTACCTGTCCATTGTGCCAGATGACAGGCGCTCTCGCATGCCGGGCCCGCCGCGCGCCGCGCGCAGGGCCGCGATCCGGACAACGGGTCAGGTGCCAGCCCAGACGAAGAGCTCCTGGTGGTCGGAATCGTCGACGTCGGCGGCGAGCTTCGCGAGCTGCTCCACGTAGTCGTAGGCCTCGCGGGCGTCGAACGGCAGGTCCTCCTGCTCGGCCCACGCCGAGGCGACACGCTCGACCGCGTCGCCCTCCTCCTCGCCGGACTCGTACGCGAGGAGCTCGGCGAGGGCGCGGACCATCGAGGCGGGGACTGCGAGGAGGGAGTCGCTCGCGACGTCGACCATCGTGAGCTCGTAGTCGCCTCCCGGCGCATGGACCGCGGCGCCGACGAGGCTGCCGAGCTGCTCGATCTCGTAGTCGGAGACGCCGGGGAGGCGCAGGCCTGCGCCGTCGTCGGAGGTGTCCCCCGCGTCGAGCCGCGCGGCGCGGGCGAGCGCATCGGCATGCGTGGAGACGAAGACTTCGGCGAAGGGACTGGGAGCGGACACTTCTTCCCCCTCTGCGGCGGGTGCGCCCAGGCCTGGGGCCCAGTCCCGGACGCACGTGCTGGCGTATGGCGCGGTGCCGAGGCCCCGCGTGCCGCCCTCTGCCGGGCGGACACGTTGAGCGTAGCGCAGGGAGGGTCAGGCTTCCATGAGGGCCATGCGGATACGGTTCTTCCAGGGATCCTCGAAGCGCAGCTCGGCACCCGTGTGGTGGCTCGGCACCCCGGCCACGCGCAGGCGGTCCGCCGCCGCGAGCAGGTCGTCCTCGGCGGGGACGTGGATGAGGACCTCCCCGAGTCCGAGAGTGTCCTTGCGCGGCCCCGCGCCCCGCGAGTTCCACACGTTCATGGCCATGTGGTGGTGGTAGCGGCCCGCCGAGACGAAGAGCGCCTGCCCGTGCCAGCCCGCGGTCCGCTCGAACCCGAGCGCGTCGACGTAGAACGCGTGGGCGGTCTGCACGTCGCCCACCTGGAGGTGGACGTGGCCGACGCCGGCAGCCGCCTCGCGCTGCCCGCCCACCGAGGCCTCGGTGAGGTTGCTGCTGAGGAACGCCTGCGGAGGGAGCGGCAGGCTGTCCATCACCACCTGGCCCCCGTCCCACGTCCACGACTCTCGGGGCTTGTCGAAGTACAGCTCGATCCCGTTGCCTTCGGGGTCGCTGAAGTAGAAGGCCTCGGAGACCAGATGGTCCGCACTGCCCTGGTAGAGGCGCGGGTCGTACTGCGCGGCCGAGGCGACCGCAGCGGCGAGGTCCGCGCGGCTGCCGAAGAGGAGCGCGGTGTGGAACAGCCCCGCCTCTCCGCGCGCGGGGATCGCGAGGCCCGCCGCAGGGCTCAGGTGGACGAGCGGGACTGAGCGGCGGCCGAGGACCACGCCTCCGAGCGTCTCGGCGATCGGGACGAGCCCGAGCGCGCGCTCGTAGTAGTCGAGCATGAGCTTCATGTCCCCGACCTTGAGCATCACGGTGCCCATCGTGAGGTCGGCGGGAAGGAGGTCCTGCGGGTTCGCGGTCATGGCGGCTGCTCCTGGAGGTGGGCGATGCATCAATCGTACGTTTACTTGAAGCTTCAATCAAGTCCGGGTATCCCCTGTCTGGGCATTTCCGCGCCTGTTGCCGGCTTCACGCAACGGCGGGCGGTTGCCGCCCGGGCGCGGCGCGCGCTAGCCTCAAGCGTCCACACGGGTGCCCTCGCAAGGGCTGAGATCAGGCTGACGCGGCCTGCGACCGTCGAACCTGTCCGGGTCATGCCGGCGTAGGAAGTGAGAACTCCCTTGGAGAAGACTCAGAGCACATCTGACATGGAACAGCACCCCGCCCACTCGCTCGCGTTCGTCGAGGACGCCGAGCACGGCATCAGGGTCCCCGTCACGGAGATCGCGCTGGACGACTCCCCCGGCGGCGAGTCCAACGCGCCGCTGCGGGTGTACCGGACGTCCGGGCCCGGGAGCGATCCCGTCGTAGGGCTGCCGCCCTGCCGCAGCGCGTGGATCGAGGAGCGCGGGGACACCGAGGTGTACGAGGGCCGCGCGAGGAACCTGCTCGACGACGGGCGGTCGGCACTGCGGCGAGGGGCGGCGTCGTCCGAGTGGAAGGGCACGAAGCCCGTGCCGCGGCGCGCCAAGGCCGGGCGCCGGGTGACGCAGATGCACTACGCGCGCGCCGGCGTCGTGACTCCCGAGATGCGCTTCGTCGCCCTGCGCGAGAACTGCGACGTGGAGCTGGTCCGCAGCGAGGTCGCCGCGGGCCGGGCGATCATCCCCAGCAACATCAACCACCCCGAGTCGGAGCCGATGGTCATCGGCAAGGCCTTCCTCGTGAAGATCAACGCGAACATCGGCAACTCGGCGGTCACCTCCTCCATCCAGGAGGAGGTGGACAAGCTCCAGTGGGCCACCAAGTGGGGCGCGGACACCGTCATGGACCTCTCGACCGGGGACGACATCCACACGACCCGCGAGTGGATCATCCGCAACTCCCCGGTGCCGATCGGGACCGTGCCGATCTACCAGGCGCTCGAGAAGGTGAGCGGCGACGCGTCGAAGCTGACCTGGGAGATCTACCGGGACACGGTCATCGAGCAGTGTGAGCAGGGCGTGGACTACATGACGGTCCACGCGGGCGTGCTCCTGCGCTACGTCCCGCTCACGGCCGAGCGGGTCACCGGCATCGTCTCGCGCGGTGGCTCGATCATGGCCGGCTGGTGCCTCGCACACCACCAGGAGAACTTCCTCTACACGCACTTCGACGAGCTGTGCGAGATCTTCGCCCAGTACGACGTCGCCTTCTCCCTCGGCGACGGGCTGCGCCCGGGCTCGACGGCGGACGCGAACGACGCCGCGCAGTTCGCCGAGCTCGACACGCTCGCCGAGCTCACGAAGCGGGCCTGGGAGTACGACGTACAGGTCATGGTCGAGGGCCCGGGCCACATCCCGTTCCACCTCGTGCGCGAGAACATCGAGCGCCAGCAGGAGCTGTGCGACGGCGCCCCGTTCTACACGCTCGGCCCCCTCGTGACGGACGTGGCGCCCGGCTACGACCACATCACCTCGGCCATCGGCGCGACGGAGATCGCCCGCTACGGCACCGCGATGCTCTGCTACGTCACGCCCAAGGAGCACCTCGGCCTGCCGAACAAGGACGACGTCAAGACCGGCGTCATCACGTACAAGATCGCCGCGCACGCCGCGGACCTCGCCAAGGGCCACCCCGGCGCCCACGAGCGCGACGACGCCCTCTCCAAGGCGCGCTTCGAGTTCCGGTGGAAGGACCAGTTCTCGCTGTCCCTCGACCCGGCGACGGCCGAGGCGTTCCACGACGAGACCCTGCCCGCCGAGCCGGCGAAGACCGCGCACTTCTGCTCGATGTGCGGGCCGAAGTTCTGCTCGATGCGCATCTCCCAGGACATCCGCAACGAGTTCGGGACCAAGGCGGCGCAGGAGGAGCTCGTGGACATCGCCGCAGGGATGCGCCAGAAGAGCGAGGAGTTCCTCGCCCACGGCGGCAAGGTCTACCTGCCGGAGACGATCGCCGTCGGAGCCCCGGAGTAGGCGAGGCCGCCTCCCGCCCCGCCCCCGCCAGTTCCGGGTACAGCATCTCGGCGCCGCGTTCGGGGCGCACCATGGGCGCGCGGAGATCGGCTCTGTCTACGTGTGAGATCCAGACGCCAAAAAGGCATTCCGGGTACGCGGCCGCGTACCCGGAATGCCTATTCTGCGTCGTGGTCCGTACCCGAGTCTGACCCGTACCCGAGTCTGACCCGTACCCGAGTCTGACCCGTACCCGAGACGGGAGAGCGGGGTGCCGGAGTGGCGGCTACTTGCCGAGGAACTTCTCGAAGCCCTTGGGCAGGTTCAGCGCC
The DNA here is from genome assembly GCF_039615075.1 of Sinomonas halotolerans. Taxonomy (NCBI): domain Bacteria; kingdom Bacillati; phylum Actinomycetota; class Actinomycetes; order Micrococcales; family Micrococcaceae; genus Sinomonas; species Sinomonas halotolerans. Next base: position 195,047 of record NZ_JBDFRB010000006.1, read on the forward strand.
GACGGGTCGAAGTCCTCGGGCAGCTGGGAGCCGCCGAACGCCGATCCGGGAGCGGCCGCCTGCTGCGGTCCTGCAGCCCGGCGGGCCTCCGCCTCGCGACGCTCCTGGGCCGCCTTGGCCGGGTTGCCGGATTTGGCCTTCTTCTTGGCATTCTTGCCAGCGGGCTTGCGGCTGCCGCCCATGCCGGCCATCCCGGGCATTCCGGGGATCCCTCCGCCTGCGGCCATCTTGCGCATCATCTTCTGCGCCTGGCCGAACCGCTCGAGCAGGCCGTTCACCTCGGAGACGTGCACGCCCGAGCCCTTCGCGATGCGGGCGCGGCGCGAGCCGTTGATGATCTTGGGGGCCACGCGCTCATGGGGGGTCATCGAGCGGACGATGGCCTCGACGCGGTCGATCTCGCGCTCGTCGAACTGCTCGAGCTGCTGCCGGAAGTTCTGGGCTCCCGGCATCATCATGAGCATCTTCTTCATCGAGCCCATCCTGCGGATCTGCTGCATCTGGGCGAGGAAGTCGTCGAGAGTGAAGTCCTCCTGGTCGGCGAACTTCTTGGCCATCCGAGCGGCCTCGTCCTTGTCCCAGCTCTTCTCGGCCTGCTCGATGAGCGTCAGCACGTCACCGAGGTCGAGGATGCGCGAGGCCATGCGGTCCGGGTGGAAGAGCTCGAAGTCGTCCAGGCCCTCACCGGTCGAGGCGAACATGACCGGGCGGCCGGTGACCGACGCGACGGAGAGCGCCGCACCGCCGCGCGCATCGCCGTCGAGCTTCGAGAGCACGACGCCGGTGAAGTCCACGCCTTCCTCGAAGGCCTTGGCAGTGTTGACCGCGTCCTGGCCGATCATGGCGTCGATGACGAAGAGGACCTCGTCCGGGGTGATCGCCGCGCGGATGTCCGCCGCCTGCTGCATCATCTCGGCGTCCACGCCGAGCCGGCCCGCCGTGTCCACGATGACGATGTCGTGGAGCTTCCGGCGCGCTTCCTCGACACCCTCACGGGCGACGGCGACCGGGTCGCCCGTCGCGGCCTCGAGCTCGGACTGCACGCCCGGGTGCGGCGCGAAGACCGCGACGCCGGCGCGCTGGCCCACTACCTGCAGCTGGGTGACGGCGTTGGGACGCTGGAGGTCCGCGGCCACGAGGATCGGCGAATGCCCCTCGCCCTTGAGGTGCTTAGCGAGCTTGCCGGCGAGGGTCGTCTTGCCCGCGCCCTGGAGGCCGGCGAGCATGATGACGGTCGGCGGGTTCTTCGCGAGGCGCAGCCGGCGTGTCTCACCGCCGAGGATGCCGACGAGTTCCTCGTTGACGATCTTGACGACCTGCTGGCTCGGGTTGAGCGCGCCAGAGACCTCCTCGCCGAGGGCGCGCTCGCGGATCCTGCCCGCGAAGTCGCGTACGACGGGCACGGCCACGTCGGCGTCGAGGAGGGCACGGCGGATCTCGCGGACCGTGGCGTCGACGTCCGCTTCGCTCAGCCGGCCCTTGCCGCGCAGGTTCTTGAAGGTGGCGCTCAGGCGATCCGAGAGGGAATTGAACACGCGGGGTGCACTTCTTTCAGTAGCGACTCGTTCCGGAGGAATCGGAGCAGGCTCGCAGCCCGCCCCGGCTCCAGCCTTCCAAGGGTACCAACTGCCCACTGGTCGATGGCATGCTGGCCGGGTGACTGCGACCGAGGACCCGGCCACCGCCCGCACGAGAGACCGCACAGAAGACAGCACAGCGGAGAGCGCGCACGAGCGCGCAGCGCAACGCACCGACAGCACAGCCCGGGCGGGGAGCACGGCGCAGACGAGGACCCTGCTCATCCTCGGCGCATCCGGCGACCTGACCGGCCGTCTCCTGCTCCCCGGTCTGGCCCAGCTGCTCGCGACCGGGCGCCATCCGGGGCTCTCCGTGGTGGGCGCCGGGCACGAGGACTGGTCCGCAGAGCAGTGGTCGCAGCGCGTGCACGAGGCCACGGGCAAAGCCTCGGAAGGTGCCGACACGGCGGGCCGGCAGACGCTCGAGCGGGTGCGGGCCGAGAGCACGTACCACCAGGCCGACGTCACCGCGCCGGGCGTGCTCTCCGGCCTCATCGCCTCGCTCGAGGGCCCGGTGGCTGTCTACTTCGCCCTCCCGCCCCGCATCACCGTCCTGGCCTGCGAACGGCTCGCGGAGGACGGGCTGGCCCCTGGGACGCGGCTGGTCATGGAGAAGCCGTTCGGCACCGGCGGGGAATCGGCCGCGGAGCTCAACGCCCTCCTGCGCCGCCTGGTGCCCGAGCAGCAGGTGTTCCGCGTGGACCACTTCCTGGGCAAGGGGACGGTGCTGAACATCCTCGGGCTGCGGTTCGCCAACCGCATCCTCGAGCCGGTCTGGAACCGCGACCACATCGAGAAGGTCGAGATCGTGTTCGACGAGGACCTTGCCCTCGAAGGCCGCGCGGGCTACTACGACGGCGCCGGTGCGCTCCGGGACATGATCCAGAGCCATCTGCTGCACATCCTCGCCCTGCTCGCGATCGACGTCCCCGCCGCCCTGCACGAGCGCGACCTGCGCGATGCGATCACCACCGCGCTCCGCTCGGCGCGGGTGCCCGAGCCCTTCTCGGCGTCCACGCGCCGCGCGCGCTACACGGCCGGGGCCATCGGGGAGCGCACGGTCCCCGACTACGCCGCCGAGCCGGGTGTGGACCCCGCGCGGGGCACGGAGACGCTCGCGGAGATCACGGTCGAGGTCGAGTCGTGGCGGTGGGCCGGCGTCCCCTTCGTGCTCCGCTCCGGCAAGGGGCTAGGCTCGCGCCGCAAGGAGGCGATCGTGACGTTCAGGCCCGTCCCCCACCTCCCGCACGGCTTCCGCGGTACAGACTCCCCGACCCGGCTGCGCATCGGCTTCGGCCCGGACACCCTCGAGCTCGACGTCGACGTGAACGGCCCGGGCGACGTCCTCACCCTGAACCGTGTCACGCTCGACGCCGACCTGAACGCCCCTGACCTCCTCCCCTATGGCGAGGTGCTCGAGGGCGTGCTCGACGGCGACCCGCTCCTCTCGGTGCGCGGCGACACCGCGGAGGACTGCTGGCGGATCGTCGAGCCTGTCCTTCAGGCCTGGGCCGCCGACGAGGTCCCCCTCGAGGACTACGCCGCGGGGAGCACGGGCCCCGCCGCCTGGGCGACGTCACAGCGCGAACGGGACGAGGGCTGACCGGCGCGTCCCGCCCGGGCGGCGCCCGAGTGATACCCCCCGCGCTATACCCGCGCAGGCACGTCCTGCGCGGGAGCCAGCGCCCCGCCGTCGTGCGCAGCAGCCCCCGCAGCCAGCGCCCCGCCGTCGTGCGCAGCAGCCCCCGCAGCCAGCGCCCCATGGAACGGCCGGACGCGGTGGGCCGGGAGCCCGTGCGCGTAGGCGGTCTCGGCGTGGAGCGTGAGGTCGACGCCGGCCTCCTCCTGCTCATCGGAGACGCGGAAGCCGAGCGTTGCCCGGATGGCGAGAGCGATGAGCAGGGAGATGGTGAAGGAGTACGCGAGCACCGAGAAGGTGGCGATGGCCTGCGTGCCGAGCAGCGCGAGCCCACCGCCGTAGAAGAGGCCCTGCCCGCCGGCCGGGGCGAGCGGATCCGCGGCGAGGCCGATGAACAGGGTCCCCACGACCCCGCCCACGAGGTGGACGCCGACCACGTCAAGCGAGTCGTCGTAGCCGAAGCGGTACTTGAGGCCCACCGCGAGCGCACACACGATCCCGGCGGCGAAGCCGAGCGCGATCGACCAGAGGGGCGTGAGGGCGGTGCACGAGGGGGTGATGGCCACGAGCCCGGCGATGGCGCCCGAGGCGGCGCCGAACGAGGTCGCGTGCCCGTCCCGGCGCTTCTCGACGATGAGCCAGCCGAGGACGGCCGCGCACGGTGCCACAAGGGTGTTGATCCAAGCGAAGCCGGCCGTGCCATTGGCCGCGAGGGCCGAGCCGGCATTGAAGCCGAACCAGCCGAACCAGAGCAGTCCCGCGCCGAGCATCACGAACGGCAGGTTGTGCGGGCGGTGCCCCGGGTCGGTGCCGAAGCCGCGACGGCGGCCAAGCACGAGGGCGAGGGCCAGGCCCGCCGCGCCGGCGTTGACCTCGACAGCGGTGCCGCCGGCGAAGTCGATCGCGCCGAGGCCCTGGCCGATCCAGCCGCCGGTCGGGCTGCCCGCGGCGTCCTCGCTGAAGTCGAAGACCCAGTGCGCCACCGGGAAGTACACGAGCACGGCGAAGAGCCCGGCGAAGACCATCCACGAGCCGAACTTGGCCCGGTCCGCGATCGCCCCCGAGACGAGGGCAACCGTCACGATCGCGAACGTGCCCTGGAACCCTGCGAACACGAGCTCGGGGATGGTCCCGACGAGCGGGGTGTCCTCGCCCGTCGCGAGGAGCCCCTCGAGGCCGAAGTGCTCGAGCGGGTTGCCCACGAGGCCGCCGCCGAGGTCGGTGCCGAACGCCATCGAGTATCCGACCGTGACCCACAGGACGCCCACCAGCGCAAGCGCGCCGAAGCTCATCATCATCATGTTCAGGACGCTCTTGACGCGGGTCATCCCGCCGTACAGGAACGCGAGGCCAGGGGTCATGAGCAGGACGAGGGCCGCGGACGCGAGGATCCAGGCGGTGTCGCCGGGATTCAGGGACTGGGGCATGGTGGGTGCCTTTCGCTGCACGGGGGCGGTCTTGGCCCGCCGCCGCAGCTCCCCCGGGCTCACCGTGCAGGCCTTTCGGAAAAAGACTCGTCCACGCGTGTTTCGCACCGTCGCCCGCTGCGTTGCCGCCGCGTTACAGGATCGGCCGCCTCGTAAAGGGCTCGTCACCGGCGTGTTAACGGCGTGTTTCGCGCCGACGACGGCGGGTCCTCCCCACCGTCGTCGGCGCGTCATCCGCCGGGCTGCTGCGGGCTCGCCCGGGCCGTTGCCCTGGACGGGCCCGGCCTCAGAGGGCCGCCGCCCCGCGTTCGCCGGTGCGGACCCGCACGGCCTCCTGGACCTCGACGGTCCAGGCCTTTCCGTCGCCGGCCCTGCCCGTGTTGCTCGTGGTGATGATGACATCCAGGATGTCGTCCGCCTGAGCGTCCGAGGCCAGGACCTCGATGCGCAGCTTGGGCAGGAGGTCCACGCTGTACTCGGCGCCGCGGTACACCTCGGTGTACCCGCGCTGGCGGCCGTAGCCGCTCGCCGAGCTCACGGTCAGGCCCTGGACCCCGTAGGCCTCGAGGCCTTCCCGGATGGCATCGAGCTTCTCGGGACGGACGATCGCGGTGATGAGCTTCATGCCTCCACCTTCTTCTCGGGCGCCTTGGACGCGGTGAGCAGGTCATCGGCATTGAACGCCTTCACGTCGGCCTCGGCTCGGTGCCCGAGCGGGTGGAACCCGGAGCCGGCCGCGCTGGCCGAGTACGCGGTCTCGGCGTGGAGGGCGATGTCGACGCCTGCTTCCTCGGCCTCGAGGGAGACCCGGAAGCCCATGGTGGCGCGGATGGCCCAGCCGATCAGGAGGGAGAGCACGAACGAGTAGACGAGGACGGCTCCCGCGCCGAGCGCCTGCTTGCCGAGCAGCTCGAACCCACCGCCGTAGAAGAGGCCCTGGCCCGCCGCCGGGGAATCCGGGTTGGCCGCGAAGCCGATGAACAGCGTGCCCAGGATGCCGCCGACGAGGTGGACGCCCACGACGTCGAGCGAGTCGTCGTAGCCGAAGCGGTACTTGAGGCCCACGGCCAGTGCGCACAGGATGCCGGCGATGAAGCCGAGGACGATCGACCACAGCGGGGTGAGCGCCGAGGCCGCCGGGGTGATGGCGACGAGGCCTGCGACGATGCCCGATGCCGCACCCAGGGACGTCGCGTGCCCGTCCCGGAGCTTCTCGACGATGAGCCAGCCGAGGATCGCCGCGCACGGGGCGACCAGGGTGTTGATCCAGGCGTAGCCCGCGACGGAGTTGGCGGCGAGCGCCGAGCCGGCGTTGAAGCCGAACCAGCCGAACCACAGCAGGCCCGCGCCGAGCATGACGAACGGCAGGTTGTGCGGCCGGTGGTTAGGGTCCTTGCCGAACCCGTTGCGCTTGCCGAGGATCAGGGCGAGGGCCAGGCCCGCCGCGCCGGCGTTGATGTGCACCGCAGTACCGCCGGCGAAGTCGATGACGCCGAGGCCCTGGCCGATCCAGCCGCCGATCGGGTTGCCGTCCGCGTCCTTGTTGAAGTCGAAGACCCAGTGCGCGACCGGGAAGTAGACGAGGACCGCGAAGAGGCCGGCGAAGACCATCCACGAGCCGAACTTGGCGCGGTCCGCGATGGAGCCGGAGATGAGCGCGACGGTGATGATCGCGAAGACGGCCTGGAACCCCACGAAGACGATCTCGGGGATCGTGCCGGACAGCGGAGCCCCCTCGCCGGTGGTGAGGACGCCCTCGAGGCCGAACTTCTCGAGCGGGTTCCCGAGCAGGCCCGCGCCGACGTCGGTGCCGAAGGACATCGAATAGCCGACGGTCACCCAGAGGACGCCGACCAGGGCGATGGCGCCGAAGCTCATCATCATCATGTTCAGGACGCTCTTCGCGCGGGTCATGCCCCCGTAGAAGAACGCGAGGCCAGGCGTCATCAGCAGCACGAGGGCTGCGGAGATGAGCACCCAGGCGGTGTCACCAGTGTCCATGGCGGAACCTTTCGAATGTGCGTGCGACGGAAGGGGGTCAGGAGCGTCGGGGCGGGCCCGCTGCCCTGAACCTTGACCACAAGCATCCCGCCGCGGTGTTTCGGCCCGTCGAGGGCTGTATTGCGTTCCCGTTACAAGTGCACGGGGTGCGTTAATCCCCGGTCACGACGGTGTTTCAGGCGCATTTCGGAGCCGACGTGCCCGCGGGGGCATAACGTGGTCCCGTGCCCTCACGCCCTCCGCGCCCGCCCGTGCCCCGCGACGTCTGGGTCATGGTCGCGGCCGCGTTCGTCATCGCCGTCGGCTTCGGCCTCGTCGCACCCGTCCTCCCGCAGCTCGCCACGAGCTTCGGGGTCGGGGCGACTGCGGCCTCGGTGATCGTCAGCGCCTTCGCCCTCACACGGCTCATGCTCGCGCCGTCGGCGGGCGCGGCAGTCGACCGGTTCGGCGAGCGCCCGGTGTACGTGACGGGCCTGCTCGTGGTGGCGGCCTCGAGCGCGGCCTGCGCGTTCGCTCCGGACTACTGGACGCTCCTCGCGGTCCGGGGCCTCGGGGGCCTGGGGTCCACGATGTTCACGATCTCAGCGGCGGGCCTCATCGTCCGGCTGGCCCCTCCCGACGCGCGCGGACGCGTGAGCGGGCTCTTCGCGTCCTCGTTCCTCCTGGGCAGCATCGCCGGGCCGGTGCTCGGCGGCCTCCTGGCCGGGTTCGGGCTCCGGGTGCCGTTCCTCGTCTACGCCGCCGCGCTCGTGGTCGCCGCCTCGGTGGTGCACGCGCTCCTGGGGCGCGGTGCGGGGCAGCGCACGACGCCGGCCGCCCGCCCCCCGTTCCTCCTCGCCGACGCGCTGCGGGTCCCCTCCTACCGCGCCGCCGTGGGCTCCAACTTCGCCAACGGATGGGCGACCTTCGGTGTGCGGATGGCCCTCGTCCCGCTGTTCGCCACGGCGGCGCTGGGCGCGGACTCGGGCACGGCCGGGCTCGCGCTCGCACTGTTCGCGGTCGGGACGCTCGGCGCGCTGACGTTCTCGGGCCGCCTCACGGACCGGTGGGGACGGCGTCCCGTCGCGATGCTGGGGCTCGTCCTCGCGGCCGTGCCCACGGCGTTCATAGGACTGAGCCCCCACGAGGCGGCGTTCTTCGCGCTCTCGGTCGCCGCCGGGTTCGGATCGGGCTTCCTCGGCCCGTCACTCCAGGCCACCGTGGCGGACGCGATCGGCTCGGACCGCAGCGGCGGGCGCCCGCTCGCGGTCTTCCAGATGGCCGCCGACATCGGGAGCATCATCGGCCCCCTCATCGCGGGCGCCCTCGCGGACACGGTCGGCTACGGCTGGGCGTTCGCAGTCTCCGGCGCAGGCCTCCTGGCCGCACTGCCCCTCTGGGCGGGCCGCCGCCTCCATCACGCGGAACCGGCGCCCAGCCGCCCCGCAGCCTAGGCCCAGTGGGCCGGCAGGGACCCCACAACGGACCGCCAGGGACCCCACAACGGGCCGGCAGAGACCCCACAACGGTTGAGGGTTGTGGTTGTGGGGTCCCTGGCCTAGGCGAGGATCGCGTCGACGAAGGCCTCCGGGTCGAACGGCGCGAGGTCGTCTGGGCCCTCGCCGAGCCCCACGAGCTTGACCGGGACACCGAGCTGCTTCTGGATCGCGACGACGATCCCGCCCTTCGCGGTGCCGTCGAGCTTGGTCAGGACGATGCCGGTGATGTCGACGACCTCAGAGAACACCTTGGCCTGGGTGAGGCCGTTCTGGCCGGTGGTCGCGTCGAGCACGAGGAGGACCTCATCCACCTCGGCGAGCTTCTCGATGACCCTCTTGACCTTGCCGAGCTCGTCCATGAGGCCGACCTTGTTCTGCAGGCGGCCCGCGGTGTCAACCATGACGACGTCCGCCTCCTGCTCGATCCCGGCCTGGACCGCCTCGAAGGCGACGGAGGCAGGGTCTGCCCCGTCGACGTCGGACTTCACGGTCGGCACGCCCACGCGCGCCCCCCACGTGGCGAGCTGCTGCGCGGCCGCGGCGCGGAAGGTGTCCGCGGCGCCCAGGAGCACGTCCTTGTCCTCGGCGACCAGGACGCGCGCGAGCTTGCCCACAGTGGTGGTCTTGCCGACGCCGTTGACGCCCACCACGAGCACGACCGCAGGCTTGCCGGACTTGCGGTCCACCGCCAGGGAGCGATCCAGGGCCGGGTCGACGAGCTTGACGAGCTCCTCGCGCAGCATGGCCCGGACCTCCTCCGGGCTGCGGGTGCCCATGACCTTGACGCGGTCGCGGAGGGTGTCCACGAGCGCGAGGCTCGGCTCGGTGCCGATATCGGCGAGCAGGAGCGTCTCCTCGACCTCGTCCCACACGGACTCGTCGATCCGGTCGCTCGCAAGCAGGGCGAGCAGGCCCTTGCCCAGGATGCTGTTGCTCTTGACGAGGCGCTCGCGCAGGCGGGTGAGCCGGCCCTCGACCGGCGCTGGAGTCTCGACCGGGACGGCCTCGGTGACCGACTCGTCGAGGACATCACGCCCGGGTGCCTCAGCCCGCTCGGCGGGGGCGGGGAGCGTGTCGACGGCGCCCGGCGCGGGCTCGCCGTCGAGGGCAGAGGGCTGGGTCGGGGTGATGACCGGGTCGTTCGCGTCGCGCGGGCCGGTGTACTCGATCTTCTTCCGGCGGCCGCGCACCAGGCCGATGACCGACCCGGCGATGACCAGGGTCACGAGGACGACGATGAGGATGACGGGCAGCATGGCGGAGAGGTCTGTCACGCGTCCTAGCTTCTCACAGCGGTGCGCCGGCCCTCTCGAGCTTCTGGCTGATCACGGTGGACACCCCGTCTCCCCGCATCGAGACGCCGTAGAGCGCGTCCGCTACCTCCATGGTCCGCTTCTGGTGCGTGATCACGATCAGCTGGCTGGACTCCCGCAGCTCCTCGAAGATCGTGATGAGGCGGCCCAGGTTCGTGTCGTCGAGGGCTGCCTCGACCTCGTCCATGACGTAGAACGGGGACGGCCGGGCCTTGAAGATGGCCACGAGGAGCGCCACTGCGGTGAGGGACCGCTCGCCGCCTGAGAGCAGCGAGAGCCGCTTGATCTTCTTGCCGGCCGGGCGCGCCTCGACCTCGATCCCCGTGGCCAGCAGGTCACCGGGGTCGGTCAGGACGAGCCGGCCCTCGCCGCCCGGGAACAGCCGGCCGAAGACGCGCTCGAACTGGGCGGCCGTATCGGCGAACGCCTGGGCGAAGACCCGCTGCACCCGCTCGTCGACCTCCGCGATGATCTTGAGCAGGTCCTTGCGGCTCGTTGTGAGGTCCTCGAGCTGCGAGGCGAGGAACTGGTGCCGCTCCTCGAGCGCGGCGAATTCCTCGAGCGCGAGGGGGTTCACCTTGCCTAGGGCCGCGAGGTCCCGCTCCGCCCTCCGGAGCCGCTTCTCCTGCTCGGTGCGCACGAACGGCACGCCGGCCGGGACAGGCTCGCCCTCGTCGTCGACCGCCACCCGCAGCGCGGCCCATTTGTCCCCCTCGTCCGCGGGGACCGGCACGGGACGCTGCGGGCCGAACTCGGCCACGAGGTCCTCGGCGGAGAGGCCGAGCTCGTCCACGGCGCGCTCGTGCAGCGCCTCGAGCCGCAGGCGCTGCTGAGCCCGGGCGAGCTCGTCGCGGTGCGCGGCATCGTTGAGCTCGGCGAGCTCGCGCGCGAGGGCGTCGTTCTCCTTCCGCAGCGCGGACAGGCGCTCGTCGAGTTCGGCACGGCGCTCCTCCGCAGCATCCCGTTCGCCGGCAGCGGCATGCACCGCGGCGTCGGCCCGGGCCAGGCCGGTGTGCGCGGCGTCCGCCACGGCTCCCGCGAGGGCGGCCTGTCGGGCGCGCTCCTCGGCCCGGCGCCTGGCCTCTTCGGCTGCCCGGCGCTCGGAGGCGGCCGCGCGCTCGAGCGACTCGGCGCGCGCCGCGAGGGTGCGCTCCTGCTCCTCGGCGGCGCGCAGGGCGAGCCGCGCCTCGAGCTCCGCGGAGCGGGCTGACGCGGCCTGCGCCTGGAGGCGGTCCCGCTCGTCGGGAGCCGGCTCGTCGTCCTCAGGGGCCTCCTCGGCGAGCTCGAGCCGCTCGACAGCGGCCTCGAGCGCCACCTGCTCGTCCCCGAGCCCGGCCCGGGCCGCCGCGAGGGAGGCCGCGAGGCGGTCCTCTTCGGAGGCGGCCCCACGCAGCTGGGCATTGAGGGCGGCGAGCGTCTCCGCCACGGCCGCGTAGCGGGCGTCCGAGTCGTTGAGAGCGGCGAGGGCGGCCTCGGCCCGTTCGCGCGCGGTGCGCTCGCGCTCCTGCACGCCTGCCAGCGCGAAGCCGCAGCGCTCGTACTCTGCCTGGGCCTCCGCGAGGCGCGACGCCGCCCTGTCCACGTGGGCCTGGAGCTCGATGGTCGAGGGCGCCCCCGCGGAACCGCCCCGCAGAGCGGCCTGGGTCGCGACGTCCCCCTCCGCCGTGACGGCCGTCAGCGCCGGCGCGCGCTCCAGGAGCGCCACGGCGTCCGCGAGGGTGCGCACGACGACGGTGCGTGCCGTCAGGTGCGCGACCGCGCCCGCGACCCTCGGGTCGGCGGTGATGACGTCGGCGAGCCACACGGCCCCCTCGGGAAGCGGCATCATCCCCGCCCCACCCGTTTCGGGTACAGATCCGGACGCCGATCCGCCATCTCGGGTACGGCCGTCCCCGCCGTCAGCCGTTTCGGGTACAGATCCGGACGCCGGTCCGCCATCTCGGGTACGGCCGTCCCCGCCGTGCGGCTCCCCTGGCGCAGCCGAGCCGACTAGCAGCGCCGCCTGCCCGGCGTCGTCCGCCTTGAGCGAGGCGAGGGCGGCCGCAGCCTCCTCGCCGCCCGAGACCGCCAGCCCCTCCGCGAACGGCCCGAGCGCCGCCGCCGCGGCCGCCTCGTAGCCCTCTTGGGCCCGCACGAGGTCCGCCACCCGACCGAGCACGGCCGCGGAGCCCGCGAGCGACGCGCTCCCATCCCTGTCCTTGAGTCCGGCCGAGAGGGCCTCGAGCCGGGCCTGACCCGCGTGCCGCTCGGCGTCCGCGCGGCGGCGGCGCTCGAGGAGCGCCTCGCGCTCGGCCTCCGCGGCCGCAAGGGCCTCCGCCGCCTCCTCGTACTCGGTGTCGAGGTCCTCCTCCCCCTCCTCGACCCCGGCGATCTGCGCCTCGAGGGCCGTGAACTCCTCGCGCGCCGCCCGCTCCCGCTCGCCCGCCGCGGCCAGGGACGCCTCGAGCCGCCCGATCTCCGCCTCCGCGGCCTCGACGCGGCTGCGGGCGGCCGCCGCCTGGCCTGCGAGCCGGGCGAGACCCTCGCGCCGGTCGGCCTGGGCGCGCAGGAGCGCGGTGTGCCGGCGGTCCTCGGCCGATGCGGCTGCCTCCGCCAGCGCCCTTGAGTCCTCCGCCGTGGCGAGCGACTCCGCGCGCACCTCGACCGTCTCGGCCACCGCCTCGAGCTCGAGCCGGACCGCCTCCGCCTGCCGCTCGAGCGCTTCGGGGTCCCGGCCGCGCAGCGGCGGCTCGGAGGAGCCGAGGAGCCGGCGGCGCTCGAGGGCCAGCGAGCCGAGGGAGCGCAGCCGCTCACGGACCTGGCTGAGGCGGTACCACGTCTCGCGCGCCGCGTTCACCCGCGGCGTGGCGTCCGCCGCGGCACGCTCGGCCTCGGCCTGCGCACGGCGCCCCTCGTCGAGCCGCCGCTCGACCTCCGCCCTGCGCGCGATGAGGGCCCCCTGGTCCGCATCCTCCTTCTCGAGCGAGGCGGTGAGCGTCGCGATGTCGTCGGCGAGGAGGCGGGAGCGGGCATCGCGCACGTCCGACTGGATCCTCTGGGCCCGGCGCGCAACCTCGGCCTGCCGGCCGAGCGGCCCGAGCTGGCGGCGGATCTCCGCCGTAAGGTCCGACAGCCGGGCGAGGTTGGCCTGCATCGCCTCGAGCTTGCGGACCGTGCGCTCCTTGCGGCGGCGGTGCTTGAGGATCCCCGCCGCCTCCTCGACGAAGCCGCGCCGGTCCTCGGGCGTCGCGTGCAGGACCCGGTCGAGCTGCCCCTGGCCGACGATCACGTGCATCTCCCGGCCGAGGCCGGAGTCGCTCAGCAGCTCCTGGATGTCCAGGAGGCGGCAGGGGGACCCGTTGATCGCGTACTCGGAGCCGCCCGCGCGGAAGAGCGTGCGCGAGATGGTGACCTCGCTGTACTCGATCGGCAGCGCCCCGTCCGTGTTGTCGATCGTGAGCGAGACCTGCGCACGGCCGAGAGGAGGCCGGCCCGCGGTGCCGGCGAAGATGACGTCCTCCATCTTGCCCCCGCGCAGGGTCTTGGCGCCCTGCTCCCCCATGACCCACGCGAGGGCGTCCACGACGTTGGACTTCCCCGAGCCGTTCGGGCCCACGACCGCGGTGACCCCGGGCTCGAACTCGAAGGTCGTGGCCGAGGCGAAGGACTTGAAGCCTCGGATCGTCAGCGTCTTGAGGTGCAAGGGTCTGGAGCTCTCCTGTCGTGCCCGCCGCGGACGGCCGGGGTGTTGGCGACATTCTGCCACCGGGACCGGACAGTTCCCGTCAGGCGCGGGGTCTGGACCGGCCGGCTACCACCGGGCGTTGCGGGGCACGGGCTGGCAGCGGGTGCACCGATAGGACGACCGGTTCATGAAGCGCTCCCGCACGATCACCCCGGGCACCGGGGCGTCCGCACACCGCCGGCAGGGCATTCCGGCGCGGCCGTAGGCATCGAGCGACCGGGAGAAGTAGCCGGAGGCGCCGTTGACGTTGACATAGAGGGAGTCGAAGCTCGTGCCGCCGGCCTCGAGGGCGCGGGCCATGACGTCCCGCACCGACTCCACGAGCCGGACGCTCTCCGGCCGGCGCAGCGTGTCCGTGGGCCTTGCATAGTGCAGCCGTGCGCCCCACAGCGCCTCGTCCGCGTAGATGTTGCCGATCCCGGAGACGAGCGCCTGGTCGAGGAGGGCCCGCTTGATGCCGGTGCGCCGGGCCCTCAGGCGGGCGTGGAAGGCCTCCGCGTCGAACAGCGGGTCGAGGGGGTCGCGGCCGATGTGCGCCGCCTCTGCCGGGACGAGAGGGAGGCGGGAACCGCCCGCGCCTCCCGCCCCGCCGTCGTGCGTGGGGACGAGCCCGACGACGGCGAGCCCCCCGAAGATGCGCTGGTCCACGAAGCGGAGCTCGCCGGGCATGCCGGGGGCGGGCGAGAGCGTGAGCCGCACCTTGAGGTGCTTCTCGGCGGGGGCGTCAGGCTCCTCGACCAGGAGCTGGCCGCTCATGCCCAAGTGCGCGAGGAGGGCCGTGTGCGGCGGCTCGCCCGCGGGCGCGTGCGGGTCGGCGAGCGGCAGCCAGAGGTACTTGCCGCGGCGGACCGCGTCGAGGACGGCCGCCCCTTCGAGCTGGCCGCGGAAGTCCTCAGGGCCGAGCCCGTGGCGGCGCACGGAGCGCGGATCGAGGACCTCTGCCCGTTGGATGACGCGCCCGGCGACCCATGAGGACAGGCCGCGGCGCACCACTTCGACTTCGGGGAGTTCGGGCATGCTAGGCCGAGGCCGTCTCGCCCTGCCCGTCGGGGCCGAGGACCTTCCACGCGTTGGCAGCGGATTCCTGCTCCGCTTCCTTCTTGGAGTTGCCGGTCCCGGTGCCGTACGGGGTGCCGCCGATGTGCAGCGTGGCCGTGTATACGCGCGCGTGGTCGGGGCCGTCGCCCTCGACCGCATAGTGGATGGTCCCGAGCTGACGGCTGGCCGCGAGCTCCTGGATGTGCGTCTTCCAGTCCGTGCCGGCGCCCATGACGGCGGCATCGGCGAGGAGCGGCGCGATGAGGCCGACGACCAGGAGCCGGGCAGCCTCGAGCCCGTTGGCGATGAACGTGGCGCCGATGAGCGCCTCCATCGTGTCAGCGAGGATCGAGGCCTTGTTCTTCCCTCCCGTGACCTTCTCGCCCTGGCCGAGGTAGATGTGCTCGCCCACGCCGAGGCGCCGGGCGATGCCCGCGAGGGCGCGGGTGCTCACGACGGCGGCGCGGCGCTTTGCGAGTTCGCCTTCCGAGAGGTCGGGGTACTCGCGGTAGAGCATCTCCGTCACGGAGAAACCCAGGATCGAGTCGCCGAGGAACTCGAGGCGCTCGTTGGTCGGGATCCCGCCGTTCTCGTAGGCGTAGGAGCGATGGGTGAGTGCAAGACGAAGCGTCTCGGCGTCGATGTCGACGCCGAGACGCTTCAGAAGCTCGTCATGAGTGCTCATGCGCGAGAATGCCGCCGTTCTAGACGTCGGCGACCTTGCGGCCCTTGTACTCGAGGAACAGCTCGGTGCCAGCGGAATCGGTGACCACCTTCGCCTGGTGCGGCAGGCTGTAGGTCACGCGGCCGTTCTCCACGGTCTTGACCAGGGTGGGAACGGAGGCCTTCCACTGCGAGCGGCGGGCGCGGGTATTCGAGCGAGACATCTTCCGCTTGGGAACAGCCACGGCTAACTCATTTCTCTCTTAGTGCCAACACTTACTCATCGTCGTGCCGGTCTGGCTTCACCAGATCTGCCAAGGCAGCCCACCGGGGGTCGACGACCTCATGGTGGTGCCCCGGCTCGTCCGCAAGGCGCACTCCGCATTCGGAGCACAGGCCTTCGCAGTCTTCCCGGCACACCGGCTGGAACGGCAGCAGGGTCACTACCGCGTCCCGCAACACCGGCTCAAGATCGATGGAATCGTGCTCGACTCGACGTTGCTCTTCATCGTCTTCTCCGTCCGAGGGCGCATGGCCCTCGAAGAAGAAAAGCTCCTGCACTCCGGCGTCGAGACCGTACTCGATGGGATCCAGGCAGCGGCCGCATTCGCCCGTCACCGTGACGTGCGCGGCCCCTGAGACAAGGATCCCCTCGTGCACCGACTCGAACTTCAGGTCCAGGTCCACGGGGGACCCTTCCTTGACGCCGATGAGCGCCACACCGAGATCACCCGGTGCGGGTACATGCTCCGTGAGGGTCCGCATTGTCCCCGGGCTGCGCCCGAGGTCCTTGACGTCGAACATCAAAGGCGAACGTGCTTCGCGCTTAATGGGAACTCCTGTAGAACATAGACCGACAAACCATCCTAGCCTGTGCGGGCGCACTGCCCCAAACCAGACCGGGCGGTGGGCCGACACTGCCGGCCCTCTGCGGCCGCCCTGCTCGTGCGCGTCCAGTCTAGCGTTGGTTCAGCGCCCCGCGTCGCCGGCACTCCGTTCGGCGAGCCGCGCCATGACCGAGCGCGGCACGAACTCGGAGACGTCGCCGCCGAGGTCGTGGACCTCTTTGACGAGGGTCGAGGACAGATGCACGTAGTGCGCCTCTGCGGGGAGGAACACCGTCTCCACGCCAGTGAGCTGCCGGTTCATGATCGCCATCGGCAGCTCGTAGTCGAAGTCGCCCGAGGAGCGCAGGCCCTTGACGATTGCTGACGCCCCCCGCTGCCGGCAGTACTCGGCCAGCAGTCCGTCGCCCATGGGCTCCACGATGATGCCGCTGATCGCGCTGAGCGTGCGCCGCGCCATCTCGATCCGCTCCTCGAGGCCGAACCGGTACTTCTTGGCGTAGTTGGTGGAGACCGCCACGATCACCTCGTCGAACAGGTTCGCCGCCCGTGCGATGACCTCGAGATGCCCGTTGTGGATGGGATCGAAGGAGCCTGGGCACACCGCGCGTCGCATAGGGCCCAACCTACTCCATGCCCCAGCCCGCAGCCTGTCAGGGAGGGTCCGGAGACGGCCGTGGCGGCGGCTAGCATGGGCGGATGACTTCCGCGTGGCAGCGAACAGCGGCAGGCGCCAACCTCCTCGGAGCCGACGGCCGCCTCGGCGTGACGATCTTCGAGGAGATGACGGGCCTCGCGGCCCGGCACGGAGCGGTGAACCTCGGGCAGGGGTTCCCGGACGAGGACGGCCCCGCGGCGATGATGGAGGCCGTGCGCGCGGCGGTCCTCGCGGGGGCGAACCAGTACGCGCCCGGGCAGGGCCTGCCGGTGCTGCGCGAGGCCGTGGCAGCCCATCAGGAGCGCTTCTACGGGATCCGCCTGGACCCTGCCCGTGAGGTCATCATCTCGACGGGCGCCACCGAGGGGATCGCCGCCGCCGTGCTCGCCCTCGCGGGCCCGGGAGACCAGGTCCTCACCTTCGAGCCGTTCTACGACTCCTACGGGGCGATGATCGCCCTCGCCGGGGCCGAGCACACCACGGTCCCCCTGCACGCGCCGTCGTTCCAGCCGGATCCTGCACAGCTCGAGGCCGCGTTCGGGCCGCGCACCAGGGTCGTGATCGTGAACAACCCCCACAACCCGACGGGTGCGGTCTTCAGCCGCGAGACCCTCTCCCAGATCGTCAGTCTGGCCGCGAGGCACGACGCCGTGATCGTCACCGACGAGGTGTACGAGCACCTCGTGTTCGGCGCGCCGCACCTCCCGGTCGCGTCCCTGCCCGGCGCGGCCGAGCGCACCGTGACGGTCTCCTCCGCCGGCAAGACGTTCTCGTTCACCGGCTGGAAGGTCGGCTGGGTGGCCGGCCCCGAAGAGCTCGTGGCCAGGATCCGGACGATCAAGCAGTTCCTCACCTACAGCTCGGGGACGCCCTTCCAGGCGGCGGTGGCGGGGGGACTCGGCTATCCGGACGAGTTCTTCTCGGACACCGCCGCCGCGCTGCGGTCCAAGCGGGACATCCTGGCCGAGGGGCTGCGCGCCTCCGGCCTCGAGGTCTACGTCCCGGAAGGCACCTACTTCATCACCGCGGACGCGGCGGCGCTCGGGGTGGACGACGCCCTGGGCCTCGCGCGGCGGCTCCCGGAGCTCGTGGGGGTGGCCGCGATCCCCGTGTCCGTGTTCTGCCATGCCGAGGGTGCGGCCCGCACCCGGTCGCTGCTGCGCTTCGCATTCTGCAAGAAGGAGCCGGTGCTGCACGAGGCCGCGGGGCGCATAGCCCGGATGGCCTCGGTCCTGTGACGGCGTCAGGCGGCGCGGCCTCGTCGCGCTACCTGCGGGGCATCGGGGCGCATGCCGCGATCGAGCCGGACGCCTTCGTGCCGGGAGCGTGGATCCTGTCCATCGGCGGCGCGGAGCAGTCCCACGTGGACCTCGCGCAGCCGGAGCACGTCTTCTATGCCTACCTGCGCCGGATCGCGAACGTCGCGGACGTCGTGGCGCCCGCTGGCGCGCCAGTGCGGGCGCTGCACCTTGGCGCAGGCGCGCTCACTCTGGCCCGGTACGTCCAGGCGACGCGCCCCGGGTCGGTGCAGACCGCGGTCGAGCTCGAGCGGGAACTCTCCGACTTCGTCCTCGGGCACCTTCCCCTCCCTGCGGGGACGGACCTCGTGACGCTCATCGGAGACGCGCGCTGGGAGCTTCCGGCGGCAGCCGGGCGGGGACCCTACGACCTCGTGGTGCTGGACGTCTTCTCCGGCCCCGATGCCCCCGAGCACCTCGCGGACCCGGGATTCTACGCCGACGCCGCCGCCCTGCTCGCGCCGCACGGGGCGCTCGTGGTGAACATCGGGGACGATCCCCCGCTGCGGTTGGTGAAGTCCCAGCTGGGCATCATGCGCTCGATGTTCGGCGGCGTGGCTGCCCTCACCGAGCCCGAGATGCTCAGCGGGCGGTTTCCGGGGAACGTCGTCGCAGTCGCCACGGCCGGGCCGTGGCCCGGTCACTGGACGGAGCCGCTCGTCGCCGCCGGGCCGCATCCCGGCGTCGTGCTGCGCGGCGTGGAGCTCGACGCTATCTGGGGATGACGGTGCCGCCGACGCCGGACGCCGGGGCCAGCCGAGCGGGATGTCAGCTCGCGAGCTTCTGCTCCGCGAGGCGCTTGACCCATTCGGGGGTGGGCCTGTTGAGCCGCTCGTCGAGGACCACGCGCAGTCGCGCGGCCGCGATCTGGACGCGGCGGTCGGAGGAGCCGGGGCGGCGCTCGGGCGCTTCGTCGGAGGTGTGACGGCCGCCGCTCTCGTTCGGGAGTGCCTCGTGCTTGCTCACGTCTGACCCTTTCGTGCCGCTGCAGTGGCTGCGCAGCTCTCCCCCCAGTATCGCCTCTGCCGTGCGGGCGCGTCCACGCGTCATCACGGACCGTCCTCGGCGTCCGGGCCCCCGTCTGCATCCGGGACGCCGTCGCCTGAGAGCTCCTCGTCGAGCCCCGCCTCCTCGGCCTCGGCGATCGGGTCGACCCACACGGCGTCGAGCAGCATGAGCTCCTCCTCGCTCGCGATGAGCTCGCTCCTTGCCAGGCTCGCGAGGACCATGGTGCCCATCGCCTGCATCTGCGGGTCGGGCGAGACCGAGGCCTCGAGGGCCCACTCGGTGCGCCGCCAGAATTCGGCGCGCCGGTCCGAGTGCGAACGCTGCCGGATGGTGTGCAGCCCGACGACGGCTGCCACCACCGCAGCGGTGAACGTCCCCACCGGCGCGAACGCGGCAAGCACTTCCCACCACACGGGCGCTGCGGCTGCCAGGGCGTCGCCGGCCCCGGCCCCGGGGACGGCGGGCGCGGTGGCCGACGGCGAGGCGGGCAAGGGCAGGATCATGCCTCCACCGTAGCGTCCGGGTCCGACGCTCCTCGGTCCCCGGCGACGGGCTCAGCGAACCACAGGCGCGTCTCACCGTACTTGCGCTCGGAGAGGAGCCCGAGGCCTTCGGGCCACGCCGGCTCGGCGGAGCGGGAGGAGCGTTCGACGACGACGACGGCGTCCGGCGCGAGGTGCGGCGCGAGCGCCTCGAGCACGGCCGCGAGGGACGCCTCCGCGAGATCGTACGGGGGGTCGAGGAAGACGAGGTCCCAGTGCTGCCCCTCCAGGGTCTTCTCGAGGAAGCCCTGGACCTTGGACCGGTGCACCGTGACGGCGCGGCGGCCCACCGCATCGTTGACAGTCCGCGCATTGCGCTGGCACACGCCCACGGCCTTGGCATCCGTCTCGACGAGCTCGACCGTGGACGCGCCGCGGCTCGCGGCCTCGACGCCGAGGGCCCCCGAGCCGGCGTAGAGGTCGAGGACGCGTGCGCGCGCGATCATCCCGAGGGCCTCGAGACGCGAGAAGAGCGCTTCCTTGACGCGGTCCGTCGTGGGCCTCGTTCCGGAGCCAGGCACCGAGGCGAGCGGTGTCCCGCCGGAGATCCCGGCGATGATGCGGCTCATGCGTGCGTTCCTTCCTGTGCTCCCCGCGCTCCCTGTTCTCCCTGAGCCTGCTGTGCTTCCTGCGCCTCCTGCGGATCGGTGTCACCCACGTTCGAGGAACACCTCCTTCTCGGGCTCGAGGTACGCCTCGATCGCGTTCCTGAGCGGGGCATGGGACGAGAGCTGCGGGTCCTCCTCGACGATCTCCACGGCGTCCTGGCGCGCTCGCTCGATCACCTCGGTGTCCCGCGTGACGCGCAGGAGCCGGAGGGTCGATCGCCGTCCCGACTGGGTGGCCCCGAGGATGTCCCCCTCGCGCCGCTGCTCGAGGTCCTTCTGGGCGAGGACGAAGCCGTCGGTGCTCGCGGCCACGGCATCGAGCCGGGCACGGCTCGGGTGCCCCGGCTCGAGGGAGGTGACGAGGAGGCAGGTGCCCGGATGCCCGCCGCGGCCCACACGCCCCCGGAGCTGGTGGAGCTGGGCAATGCCGAAGCGGTCGGCGTCGAGGATGACCATGAGGGTGGCATTGGGGACGTCGACGCCGACCTCGACGACCGTCGTCGCCACGAGGACCTGCGTGGTGCCCGTGGCGAAGGACTCCATCGACGCAGACTTCTCCGCCGCGTCCATCCGCCCGTGCAGCGAGCCGATGCGGACTCCCGCGAGGGCTTCCTCTTCCTCGAGCCTCGCAGTCGTCGCCGCGACGGAGGCCGCCGGCGGGGCCTGCGACCCGTTGTCAGCGAGCGACCCGCCTCCCCACGTGGCGTCGTCGAGCGCCTCGAGGTCGCCCTCGTCCTCCCCGGACTCGCCGATCTGGGGGCACACGACGTAGACCTGCCGCCCGGCCTCGGCCTCTTCCCGGGCCCGGGCCCAGATGCGCCGCTCCCAGGCCGGGTTCTCGGCGAGTCCCACCACGTGGGTCGCGATGGGCGAACGCCCCGCGGGCAGCTCCGAGAGCACGGAGGTCTCGAGGTCTCCGAAGACGGTCATCGCCACCGTGCGCGGGATGGGCGTGGCCGTCATGACGAGCAGGTGCGGCGTGGCGAGGCTCTTGGCCCGGAGCGCGTCGCGCTGCTCGACCCCGAAGCGGTGCTGCTCGTCCACGACCACTAGGCCTAGGTCCGCGAAGGCGACGTGCTCGGACAGCAGCGCATGCGTGCCGACCACGATCCCCGCCTGGCCGCTCGCGGCGGCCAGGAGCGCGCGCTTGCGCTCCCCCGCCGACTGCGAGCCCGTGAGCAGGACGACCTCGACGCCGGGCGCGTCGGGGTCGGCCCCGAGGAGCCCCTCGCGCACGAGCGGGCCGAGCGTGCGGCGGATGGACGCACAGTGCTGGGCCGCGAGGACCTCCGTGGGAGCGAGCAGCGCGGCCTGGCCCCCGTCGTCGACCACCTGGAGCATGGCGCGGAGGGCGACCACGGTCTTGCCGGAGCCCACCTCGCCCTGGAGGAGGCGGTTCATGGGGTGCGGCTCGGCAAGCTCTGCGGCGAGCTCCTCGCCGACCGCACGCTGGCCGGCGGTGAGTTCGAACGGCAGCCGCGCGTCGAAGGCGTCGAGGATGCCACCGCGGCGGGCCGGGCTCGGGCGGGACGGGAGCTGGGCGTGCTGGATCCGCCGGCGGGCGAGCGCGGTCTGCAGGACGAGGGCCTCCTCGTACAGGAACCGCTGCCGGGCGAGCATCCACGCCTCCTGCGTGGGGGGAACATGGACCATGCGGTACGCGTCGCCGAGGCCGGGCAGCCGGTACTTCTGGCGCAGGCGCTCGGGGAGCGGGTCTGCGAGGGCCTCGAGGTCGAGCTGCCCGACGAGGATGCCCGTGGCCTTGGCGATCTGCCAGCTCGTGACCTTGGCCGATGCCGGGTAGACGGGGATGGGCCGTCCGGCGATCTCCTCGGGGGTGAGGCCGCTGTCCTCCTCCGGGTCGAGCAGGGTGTACTCGGGGTTGGTCAGCTGCAGCCGTCCCTTGTACCGGCCCACGCGGCCGGAGAACATCGCCACGGTCCCCGGGGTGAGCTGGCGAGAGGCCTGGAACCCGTTGAAGAACGTGAGGCTGATGGTGTCCACACCGTGGTCGGTGAAGCCGTCCGAGACGAGGACCTCCGTGATGGACCCGCGGCGGGTCGCCATCCGCCGCGTGCTGGACTTCACGACGCGGGCCAGGAGCGTCGCGTCCTCGTCGAGGGGCAGGCGTGAGATCGGAGTCAGCTCCCCGCGCTGGATGTAGCGCCGGGGGAAGTAGTCCAGGAGGTCGCCCGCGGTCTCGAGGCCGAGCGCGGCCGCGAGCTTCTTGGCGGACCCTGCCCCGAGCAGCCGGGAGAGGGGGATCTCCCGCTCAGACGGCACGGGTGCTGCCGTCCCCGACGCCGGCGTCTGTGGGGTCCGCGGCGTGCAGCTCGGTGAACGCGATGCGCTCGGGCGTGCCGAAGGTGCCGATGAGCGTAAGTGCTGCCTCCGGGTCGGGCACGTGGACGTGGACGCGCCAGCGGCACTCGCCGGCGCCGTCGTCGAACGCCCCGACCGGGCTCATGATCACCGAGTCGCCGATCTCGTCGAGCTTCTGCCGCAGCCCCGCGGCGTCGAGCGGGGTGAGCGTGAGCGTGCACATCACCTCGACGCCCTCTGCGGCCGGCTGGGCCCCGTGGATGTGGGGATCGTCGATCCGGTACCCGTGCAGGCCCTCGAGGACGTCCTCCCCCAGCCCGTTCCCGAGGACCGCATTCCGCAGCGCCCCGAGCACCAGGAGGAAGCCGACCCCGCCGGCGTCCACAACATGCGCCCTCGCGAGGACGCCCAGCTGCGCCTCCGTGTCGACGACCGCGCCCACCGCGGCCTCGACCGCGGCGTCGAGGGTCGCGGCGAGGGCCTGGTTGCTGTCAGCCCCCGCCTCAGGCGCGTCGTCGTGCCGCGCCCGGGCAGCGCCGTCGGCCGCCGCCTCCAGGACCGAGAGCATCGTGCCGGCCACCGGCTCGCTCAGCGCGGACCAGGCACGGATCTGCGCGCGGTGCAGGGCCGCGGCGAGGAGCGGGCCGCTCACGCGCGCGTGCCCCCGCAGCGAGGCGGCGAACGCATCGAGGAAGACGGCGAACAGGGTCCCGGAGTTTCCCCAGGCCTCTTCCATGGCGGCCTGCCCGGCCGCGGCGAGGACCTCCCCCACGTCCGTGCCCTCGGCGTCGGCGGCGGCCGTGGCCGCTGCCCGTACGGTGTGGTAGAGGTTCGTTCCCGTGTCGCCGTCCGCCACGGGGAAGATGTTGATCGCGTTCAGGCGGTCGCTGTGATTGCCCAGGACGGTTTCCGCGTCGGCGAGCCAGCGCCGCATCGTCGCTGCGTTCGAGGCGATCTTAGAGTGCAAAGTGGTCCCATCCGCTCGCTGGCACAGGGCGGCCGCCGAGGGCCACCCCGCCCGGCCCGCCGGCCGCGGGCACCACAGAGCCTATCGCAGCGAAGCCCTCGGGGAGCGGGGTTCCGGCCGGAAAGGCAGCGAGGAGACCATGGTCCTCCCCGCCGCCGAGGACCCACGGGAGCGGGTCCTCTCCGAGGGCCTGTGCCACCGGCGCGAGCCGGCTGGCGTACGGCGCGAGCGCAGCCGGGTCCAGATCGAGGACCACGCCGCTCGCGCGGGCCAGCCGGTCGCCGTCCCGGAGCAGCCCGTCGGAGAGGTCCATGAGCGCGTGCGCACCGGCGCGGGCGGCCGCAGGGCCGGCGGCCAGCGGCGGGAGCGGGCGGCATTGGCGCCCGACGGCGTCCCGGAGCTCGGCGGACAGCTCGCCGTACGCCGGTCCCCGCTCGAGCAGGGCGAGGCCGGCCGCTGCGGCGCCGAGACGGCCGGCGACCGCCACGGTGTCCCCGGGCCGGGCGCCGGAGCGCAGGACGGGCGCCCGGCCCTCGAGGCTGCCGAGGACGGTCACGGTCACCGAGAGCTCCCGGCCCCGGCCGAGGTCTCCCCCCGCCACCGTGCACTGGTCGGCGCCGAGGCCCCTGATGGCCGCGACGAGGCCGTCCGCGAGGCCCTCGACCCACGCCGTCCCGGTCTCCGGCGGGAGGGTCAGGCTCACGACCATGGCCGTCGAGACGGCACCCATCGCGTTGATGTCCGAGAGGTTCTGCGCCGCGGCCTTCCAGCCCACGTCCTCCCCTGTGCTGCGGTAGCCGTTGGGCCAGACGAGCCGGAAGTCCGCGTCCTGGGTCTGGGTGTCCGTGCTGACCACGACCCGCCCGTCCGGCGCGGCCACCACGGCGGCGTCGTCCCCCGGGCCGAGCAGCGCGCTGCCGAGGACCGTGAGCCGGGGGAAGATGCGCGCGAGGAGTGCGGACTCGTCGAGGTCGCGCACGAGGTCCCCCGCCAGCTGTGGGTCTGCCATTCCCTCAGACTATCCGCCGTGATGCGCTCCGGTGCCTGCCAGCGCGGCTGCTCCGGGATCCGGTTGCGCGCCCGCACCGCGGTAGGCTGGTCAGGCCCCCCAAGCCTCGACAGACGGAGCACCGATGCGCGCACGCACCCCCGCCCTCAGGGCCTGCGGACTCGCCGCGCTCACGCTCCTCGCCGCCGTGCTGTCCGGCTGCGCCGCGCCCGTTGCGGTCGAGCCCGCGCCGGGCGCCGCGGACCCCGCCTGCGCGCCGCTCATGATCGCCCTCCCCCAGACCCTCGGCGACGCCTCGATGCGCAAGACGACGAGCCAGGCGACGGCCGCGTGGGGCGACCCGTCCGTCGTCGTGCTCCGCTGCGGCGTCGCCTCCCCCGGCCCGACCACGGACCGCTGCGTGAGCGTCAACGGCGTCGACTGGGTGATCGAGGAAGGCGACCCGTACTACACGCTCACGACCTTCGGGCGCGAGCCGGCCACCGAGATCCTCCTCGACGAGGAGCGGATCAGCTCGGCAACCGTCCTGGCGAGCCTTTCCGGCGCCGTCGAGAAGGTCCCCGCGGCCCGCAAGTGCGTGGGCAAGGAGGACCTCGCGTCCCTCCCGGCCGGGGGCTAGCGCAGGCCCGTGGGCCGCGCGAGGGCGAGCTGGATCAGCTCGTCGATGAGCTCGGGGTACGGCACTCCCGTCGCGGCCCACATCTGCGGGTACATGCTGATGGGGGTGAAGCCCGGCATCGTGTTGATCTCGTTGATGACGAACTCGCCCTCAGGCGTGTAGAAGAAGTCCACACGGCTCAAACCCTCGGCCGCGACGGCGTCGAACGCGACGGCCGCGAGCTCGCGCACGTGCGCGATCGCCTCCTGCGGGAGGTCAGCGGGGCATGAGAGCGCCGCGGCGCTGTCCTCGACGTACTTCGCCTCGAAGTCGTAGAAGGCGTGGCTCCCGCCGGCCACCGAGACCTCGCCGGGCAGGGAGGTCCGCGGGGCGTCCGCCCCGCGGCCCTCGAGCACGCCGCACTCGATCTCGCGGCCCGCGATCGCGGCCTCGATGACCAGGCGCGGATCGTGGCGGCGGGCCTCGGCGATGGCGGCCTCGAGCTGCTCCGGCGCATCCACCTTCGTGATCCCCACCGAGGAGCCCGCGCGGCACGGCTTCACGAACACGGGGTACCCGAGGCGCCCGACGGCGTCGCGCACCGCGCCCGGGTCCCTGCGCCACTCCTTGTCGGTCACCGCGATGTAGGGCCCGACCGCGAGGCCGGCCGCCGCGAAGGCGAGCTTCATGAAGTGCTTGTCCATGCCCACGGCCGAGGCCAGGACTCCGGCCCCGACATACCGGACGTCGGCGAGCTCGAGCAGGCCCTGGACCGTCCCGTCCTCGCCGAACGCGCCGTGCAGGAGGGGGAAGACGACGTCGACCTCGCCGAGCTCGCGCGGCACCCGGTTGGGCTCCGCGACCACGAGACGGGTGCGGCCCGACCCCTCGGCGAGGCTCACCGTGCCCTCGGCGGGGCCGACCTCGGGCAGGCGGCCCGTGTTGAGCGCCCACTCATGCCAGTCGCCGTCGGAGAGCACCCACTGGCCCTCGCGTGTGATGCCGATCGGGACGACCTCGTACCGGTCGGTGTCGATTGCGCCCATGACGCCCGCCGCAGTCACGCACGAGACGGCGTGCTCGCTCGAGCGCCCGCCGAACAGGAGCGCGACCCGCACCTTCCGCGAGCCGGACGTTGCGTTGGATTCCACTGCTAGTCGCCTTCTGATTTGAGCTGCCGCGCGAGCAGCAGCGGTCCGAGCTGGTCCACGGGGAGCTCTCCCTTGAGCACCGCCACGACGGCGGCCGTGATCGGCATGTCCACGCCGAGCTTCTGCGCGAGCTCGTGGACGGCCGGGGCGGACTTGATGCCCTCGGCCACCTGCGTGGTGCGCTCGCCCACCTGCTCCACGGTGAGGCCCTGGCCCAGGAGGGTCCCGGCCGTGTGGTTCCGCGAGAGCTTCGACGAGCACGTCGCGACGAGGTCGCCGAGGCCGGCGAGGCCCGCCATCGTCTGCGGGTCGCCGCCGAGCGCCGACGCGAGCCGGGTGGTCTCGGCGAGGCCCCGTGTGATGACCGAGGCCTTCGTGTTGTCGCCCATCCCCTTGCCCTCGCAGATCCCGACCGCGAGGGCGATGACGTTCTTGACGATCCCGCCGATCTCGACCCCCACGACGTCGGTGCTCGTGTAGGGGCGGAAGTAGGGTGCCGTGCACGCGAGGGCGAGCCAGTGCGCGGTCGCCTCGTCGCTGCACGCCACGACGGAGGCCGTGGGCTGGCAGCGGGCGATCTCGAGCGCGAGGTTCGGCCCGGACACGACCGCGATGCGCTCCGCCGGGATGCCGGCCACCTCGGAGATGATCTCGCTCATGCGCGCGTCCGACCCCAGCTCGAGGCCCTTCATGAGGGAGACGACGACCGCGTCCTCGGGCAGGTCCGCGGCCCACTGGGACAGCTGCTCGCGCAGGGACTGGGCCGGGACGGCGAGGATGACCGCCTGCGCGCCCTCGAGGACCTTGCGCGGATCGGTCGAGGCGCTGATGCAGGACGGGAGTCCGATGCCGTCGAGGTAGCGCGTGTTGCGGTGCTGGTTGAGATCCGCGACGACGGCCTCGCTGCGCCCCCACACCCGTACCTGCAGGTCCGTGCCGCTCGCCTCGGCCGCGTCGCCGAGCACCTTCGCGAAGGTCGTCCCCCAGCTCCCCGCGCCCATGACCGCGACCCGCCGGAGGGGCTCCCGCGCCGTCCCGCTGCCCGGGGCGGCGTCGGCCGCCGGTGCGCTCACGAGGCGGCCTCGGCGTCGTCCGCTGCTGCGCTGCCCGCTGCGGGGCCGGCCTCTCCTGCGCCGCGGCCCGCGTCGCGCCCTCCACGGCCGTGGACGGTCTCGGGATGCTCGGCCGGATCCCAGCGGACCGCCGGCGGCTCCTCGCCGCGGAGCTCGCCGAGCAGGGCGGTGATGGCAGCCATGATGCGGTCGGTGGCCTCCACGAGGGTGGTCTTGTCCATGGGCCGCTCGCGCAGGTCGGACAGGTCGACAGGGTCCCCCACGAGGACCCTCGCCTTCTTGCGCGGGAAGACGTGCAGGCGCTTCGCGTACCGCGGGAACAGCTCGTGGTCCCCCCAGTGCGCGATCGGGACCACGGGGGCGCCGGTCTTGAGCGCCAGCCGCGCAGCCCCGGTGTGCCCCTTCATGGGCCACATGTCCGGGTCCCGCGTGAGCGTGCCCTCGGGGTAGACGATGATGGCACCGCCCTCGTCGATGATCTCCCTCGCGACCTCGAGGGACCTGCCCGCCCCGGCGCCGCCTCGCTCGACCGGCACCTGCTTGGTGCCGCGCAGGATGTGGCCCACCACGGGCGGCTTGAAGAGCCCGGCCTTCGCGAGGAAGTGCGGGGCACGGCCGTTGTTGTACAGCATGTGGCCGATCGTGAGCGGGTCGATCTCGGTGCAGTGGTTGGGGCACGCGATGAAGCCGCCGGACAGCGCGGCCAGCTTCTCCGTCCCTTGCCACTGACGGCCCATGAGCAGGGTCATGAGCGGCCGCACGATCCCCGCCGCGATCCCGAAGAAGATCCTCTCCTCGAGGCTCTCCCGGTGCTTGGAGTCGGTTCCGCTCCTCATGCGCGCTCCTCGAGGTCGAAGTCGGCGCCCAGCGCCTGCAGCTTGTCCGTGAAGTGCTCGTACCCGCGCTTGATGATGTCCACGCCGGTGGCCCGGGAGACGCCGTCGGCCGCGAGTGCCGCGATGAGGTGGCTGAATCCGCCGCGCAGGTCCGGGATGTCGATGTCCGCGCCGTGGAGCTTCGTGGGGCCGGAGATGACGGCCGAGTGGAGGAAGTTGCGCTGCCCGAACCGGCACGGGACGCTCCCGAGGCACTCGCGGTGGACCTGGATGGTGGCCCCCATGCGGCGCAGGGCGTCCGTGAACCCGAAGCGGTTCTCGTAGACCGTCTCATGGACGATCGAGACGCCGTCCGCCTGGGTCAGCGCGACGACGAGCGGCTGCTGCCAGTCGGTCATGAAGCCGGGGTGGACGTCGGTCTCGAGCACGAGCGGGGAGAGCGTTCCGCCGGGGTGGAAGAACCGGATGCCGTCGTCCTCGATCTGGAGCCCGCCGCCGAGCTTCCGGTACACGTTCAGGAACGTCATCATGTCCCGCTGGCTCGCGCCCTCGACGAAGATGTCACCGCGCGTGGCGAGCGCCGCCGAGGCCCACGAGGCGGACTCGTTCCGGTCCGGGAGTGCCTTGTGGGTATAGCTGCCGAGCTCCGGGACGCCCTCGATCCAGATGGTCCGGTCGGTCTGGACACTGATGAGGGCGCCCATCTTCTGGAGCACTGCGATGAGGTCGATGACCTCGGGCTCGGTCGCGGCGCCGCGCAGCTCCGTGATGCCCTCCGCGCGCGTCGCGCTCAGGAGGACCTGCTCGGTGGCGCCCACGCTGGGGTACGGGAGGGCGATCTTCGCGCCCTTGAGGCCCTTCGGGGCGGAGATGCTGATCCCGCCGGGGCGCTTGTCGACGACGGCGCCGAAGTGGCGCAGGACGTCGAGGTGGAAGTCGATCGGGCGGTCGCCGATCCGGCAGCCGCCGAGGTCAGGGATGAACGCCTCGCCGATCGCGTGGATGAGCGGGCCGCACAGGAGGATCGGGATGCGCGAGTCCCCGGCGTGGGCGTCGATGTCCGCGGAGGCGGCGCTCTTGGCGTCCTGTGGGTCGAGCGTGAGGTCTCCCGTGTGCGGGTCCCGCTCCACGCGGACGCCGTGCAGCCTCAGGAGGCTCGTGACGACCTCGACGTCCTTGATCTCGGGCACGTTGCGCAGCACGGAGGGCCCGCTGCCCAGCAGCGCCGCGACCATCGCCTTCGGCACGAGGTTCTTGGCCCCGCGCACGGAGACCTTCCCGGAGAGGGGAACCCCGCCCCGGATGGTCAGGACACTGCTCATCTGCATCTCATTCCTCGCTGGCTCTGGCCGTCGGACGACCCAGCTAAGCATAGAAGCTCGCGTCCGCGAGCGCCGAAAACGCCGGGACGCGAGCTTCCGCTTGCGCAGCCTGTCCCCCGGTGGCCGCGCGGGCCGGCTCCGGACCGGCTCAGCTCCGGGCGGGGAGCGTCGTCGGGCTGAACGCGGGGCGCGTGGCCTCGAACGCGGAGATCTCGGACTCGTGCTGAAGGGTCAGGCCGATGTCGTCCAGGCCCTCGAGGAGACGCCAGCGGGTGTAGTCGTCGATCTCGAAGGGGGCGACGATGTTGCTGCAGCTGACGGTCTTGGACTCGAGGTCTACCGTGACCTGGGTGCCCGGGTGGTTCTCGAGCTCCTTCCAGATGAGCTCGATGTCGTCCTGGGCGACGACGGCGGCGAGCAGCCCCTGCTTGCCGGAGTTGCCGCGGAAGATGTCGGCGAAGCGCGAGGACAGGACGGCCTTGAACCCGTAGTCCTTGAGCGCCCACACGGCGTGCTCGCGCGAGGAGCCCGTGCCGAAGTCCGGCCCGGCCACGAGCACGGAGCCCGAGCTGAACGGCTCGCGGTTGAGGATGAACGCCTCGTCCTTGCGCCAGTTGGCGAAGAGGGCGTCCTCGAAGCCGGTGCGCGTGATCCGCTTGAGGTACACGGCCGGGATGATCTGGTCCGTGTCCACGTCGCTCTGGCGGAGCGGGACGCCGATTCCCGTGTGCGTGGTGAACTTCTCCATGGGGGCGGTCCTTCCTTAGGCGGCAGTGCCGGCGGGCTGGGCGGTTCCGGCGGAGGCCGGCAGCGGGCCGAGGTCCGACGGCGACGAGAGGGTCCCGCGGACAGCGGTCGCCGCCGCGACGACCGGCGAGACGAGGTGGGTGCGTCCGCCCTTGCCCTGGCGGCCCTCGAAGTTGCGGTTCGACGTCGACGCGCAGCGCTCGCCCGGAGCGAGCTGGTCCGGGTTCATGCCCAGGCACATCGAGCACCCGGCGAAGCGCCACTCGGCGCCGAACTCGGTGAAGACCTTGTCGAGGCCCTCCGCCTCGGCCTCGAGGCGCACGCGTGCCGAGCCGGGCACCACGAGCATGCGCACGTCCGGGTCCTTGGTGCGGCCCCGGACGATCTCCGCCGCCGCACGGAGGTCCTCGAGCCTGGAGTTCGTG
Organism: Sinomonas halotolerans; assembly: GCF_039615075.1. NCBI lineage: Bacteria > Bacillati > Actinomycetota > Actinomycetes > Micrococcales > Micrococcaceae > Sinomonas > Sinomonas halotolerans. Next base: position 225,316 of record NZ_JBDFRB010000006.1, read on the forward strand.
CAGGAGCCGAGGAAGACGGTGTCCACCCGGATGTCCCTCATCGGGGTCCCCGCCGTCAGGCCCATGTAGTCGAGCGCACGGCGGGCAGCCGCCTTGGCGTTCTCGTCGGCGAACGCCTCGGGATCCGGGACGGACTCCGAGAGCGAGACGCCCTGGCCCGGGTTCGTGCCCCACGTGACGAATGGCTCGAGCTCGTCCGCGTCGAGGAACACCTCGGCGTCGAACTCGGCGTCGTCGTCGGTCCGCAGCGTGTTCCAGTACTCGACGGCGGCGTCCCATTCGGCGCCCTCGGGGGCGTGCGGGCGCCCCTTCATGAAGCTGTACGTAGTCTCGTCGGGCGCGACCATCCCGGCACGGGCACCGGCCTCGATGGACATGTTGCAGATCGTCATGCGTGCCTCCATCGAGAGGGCACGGATCGCGGAGCCGCGGTACTCGAGCACGTAGCCCTGCCCGCCGCCCGTGCCGATCTTCGCGATGACGGCGAGGATGATGTCCTTGGCGCTCACGCCGGGCCGGAGCGTGCCCTCGACCGTGATCGCCATGGTCTTGAAGGGCTTGAGCGGGAGCGTCTGCGTGGCCATGACGTGTTCGACCTCGGAGGTCCCGATGCCCATCGCGAGCGCGCCGAACGCCCCGTGCGTGGACGTGTGCGAGTCGCCGCAGACTACGGTGAGGCCGGGCTGGGTCAGGCCCAGCTGCGGCCCGACAACGTGGACGATCCCCTGCTCCCGGTCGCCGAGGGAGTGAAGGCGAACGCCGAACTCCCTGCAGTTCGCGCGCAGCGTCTCGATCTGGGTGCGGCTCGTCGGGTCCGCGATCGGCCTGTCGATGTTCAGGGTCGGCGTATTGTGGTCTTCGGTCGCGATCGTCAGATCCGGCCGGCGGAGCCTGCGGCCGGCGAGGCGGAGGCCCTCGAACGCCTGCGGGGAAGTCACCTCGTGCACGAGGTGGAGGTCGATGTAGAGGAGGTCCGGCTGGCCGTCCTCGCCCTTGCGCACGACGTGCGCGTCCCACACCTTCTCGGCCAGTGTGCGTCCCACGGCCAGCTCCCTTCACCCAGTGTGCGCAGCCTCTGCGGCTGCCCCTGATTCCAGTGCACCAGCCCTGCAGTGCACTGGCTACCCCGGCGACTTGCATCTCAGATATTGAGACGGCAATATCAATCTATGGACAATTCTAGTGGTGTGGGCGTGATCGACAAGGCCGCTGTCGTACTCGATGCCCTCGAGGCCGGCCCGACGACCCTCGCCCAGCTCGTGGCGGCCACTGGCCTCGCCCGGCCCACCGTCCATCGGCTCGCGCTCGCGCTCGTGCACCACCGGCTCGTCAGCCGGGACATCCAGGGCCGGTTCGTCCTGGGCTCCCGACTCGTCGAGCTCGCCTCTGCCGCCGGCGAGGACCGCCTCATCGCAGCCGCCGGTCCCATCCTCGTCCAGCTCCGCGACGCGACCGGCGAGAGCGCCCAGATCTTCCGCCGCCAGGGCGACTGGCGTGTGTGCGTCGCCTCCGCCGAGCGGCCGGTCGGCCTCCGGGACACGATCCCCGTGGGCACGCAGCTGAGCATGAAGGCCGGTTCGGCCGCGCAGGTGCTCGTCGCGTGGGAGGACCACGACCGCCTCCTCGAGGGCCTCAACCAGGCGCGCTTCACCCCCACCGTCCTCGCGGGCGTCCGACGCCGGGGCTGGGCGCAGTCGCTCGGCGAGCGTGAGCCGGGGGTCGCCTCGGTCTCCGCCCCCGTGCGCGGACCCTCCGGGCGCGTGATCGCCGCCGTGTCCATCTCCGGGCCGATCGAGCGGCTCACCCGCCAGCCCGGCCGCCAGCACGCCGAGGTCGTGTGCAACGCTGGCCGGCTCCTGACCGAGGCGCTCCGCAAGGGCAACGACTGACGGGCCCTGCCTCCGGCGGCTCGCAACCCCCACCTCGGCGGCAGGGCTCTACCTCGGCGGGCGCACGCCCCCACCTCGGCGGCCCACACCCCCACCTCGGCGGTCCACACCCCCACCTCGGCGGCTCGCAGCCCCCACCTCGGCGGCAGGGCTCTACCTCGGCGGGCGCACGCCCCCGTCTCGGCGGGCACAGCCCCAACCTCGGCGGTCCACACCCCCATCTAGCCGGCCCACACCCCCATCTAGCTGTACCCGGCCATCAGGTTGGTTGCAGTCGGCTGGTCGGGGGCTTGCCTCCGAGTGCGCTGTGGCTACGTTGAGTGTTGTAGTGCTCGAGCCAGGGTGCAAGTGCTTCGGTGCGTTGGTCGTTGCTGGTGAAGGGCTGGCGGTAGGCCCACTCGGTCTGCAGGGTGCGGTTGAGACGTTCCACCTTGCCGTTCTGCCAGGGGCAGTGGGGCCGGATGAACTTCTGGCGGATGCCATGCCTGGCGCAGACCTCGCCCAGGGAGTACCGGTAGGCGAAGGCGTTGTCGGTCATGAGCCGCTCGATGCGGGCGATCCCGTGGGCGGCGAAGTAGGCGACCGCCCGGTCGAGGAAGCCGGCACAGGTGGTGCCCTTCTCGTCCGGGAGGATCTCGGAGTAGGCCAGCCGGGAGAAGTCGTCCACGAGCGAGTGCACGTAGTCGAAGCCGATCGGGCCCTTCTTGTGCTTGTGGGCCACGGTCGCTTCCCTGCCGAGGGCGCGCCAGCCTCCTCCGTCCGGGATCCGGCCGAGCTTCTTCACGTCCATGTGGACCAGCTCGCCGGGCCGTTTGCGTTCGTAGCGCACGGCTGTGGCCTTGCTGGAGCGGATCAGCTCTCCGCTCATCGGGTCGAGCGCTGCCAGGGGCGGCAGGCCGTTGCGGGCCAGGAACCGCGAGACCGTCCGGGGCGGCACCTCGAGCTGGGCCCCGATCCAAGCGGGCCCACGCCGTTCGCTCTGGCGCAGGTCGATGATCCGCTGCTCGAGCTCGGCGCTGGTCTTTCTCGGGCAGCTGTGCGGACGGGAGGAGCGGTCGTGGAGGCCGTCCTCGCCCTCCTCGGCGTAGCGGTCGATCCAAGTCTTCACGCACTTGCGCGAGATGCCCATCGCCGAGGCGAGGTGGGCCTGCTTCCACCCCTCGAGATGGCGGCGGACGATCAGCAGGCGGCCATGGAAGGTCAGGCGGGCGTTACCGTGGGACAAGAGAGCCTCCGGGGTCAGGTGAAAGCCTTCGACAAGCCACACCCCACCCGGAGGCTCTCCCTACGTCAACACGACTCGCCTGCCACCAACGTCATGACCCGGTACA
>NZ_JBDFRB010000007.1:0-182946 GCF_039615075.1 Sinomonas halotolerans
TCATGCCAGCACCGAGGAAGTATCCGCAGGAGTTGCGGGAGCGTGCCTTGCGCCTTGTGGGCGAGGCGCGGAAGGAGGATCCGGAGCTGTCGCTGAATGCGGCGGTGGTCAGGATCGGGCAGCGTGTCGGGGTGAACCCGGACACGCTGCGGGGCTGGTGCAAGCAGGCCGCGATCGACGCAGGCGAACGCCCCGGTACCACGACGAACGATGCGCAGCGCATCAAGGCGCTCGAGGCGGAGAACCGCGAGCTCAAGCGGGCGAACGAAATCCTCCTCGCCGCGTCGAGTTTCTTCGCGCGGGAGCTCGACCCGCGACTGCCGTGGTAGTCAAGTTCATCGACGACCATCGTGGCCGGTTCGGGGTCGAGCCGATCTGCCGCGTGCTCACCGAGCACGGCATGCCGATCGCACCGTCCGGTTACTACGCGTTCAAGAAGCGGCCTGCTTCGGCCAGGGCGGTCTCCGACGCGGAGCTGGCGGTGCAGATCGAGCGGGTGTTCTGGGACCGTCGCCTCGGGCGCGGGCTCAGCGGCGCCCGGAAGGTCTGGCGGCTGCTGCACCGCGAGGGCATCCCCGTCGCCCGCTGCACCGTCGAACGCCTCATGCGCCAGCAGGGTCTGCGCGGTGTTCGCCGGGGCCGGCAGTTCGTCACCACCCGCCCTGACGACATCGCCACCCGGGCACCGGATCACGTCAAGCGCGAGTTCCACGCCGAGCGGCCCAACGAGCTCTGGGTGGTCGACTTCACGTATGTGCCGACGTGGTCGGGGATGGCGTTCACCGCGTTCGTCACGGACGTGTTCTCCCGCCGGATCGTCGGATGGCGGACCATGGACCGGATGCCGACCGACCTGCCCCTGGACGCGCTGGAGATGGCGCTCTGGGTCCGCGATCGGGCCGGTGAGGACGTCACCGGCGTCATCCAGCACTCCGATGCGGGGTCGCAGTACACCGCCCTGCGCTACACCGAGCGGCTCGCGCAGGTCGGCGCGGTCGCATCGATCGGGACGGTCGGCGACAGCTACGACAACGCACTGGCCGAGACCGTCGTGGGCCTGTACAAGGCCGAATGCGTGAAGATCGACGGTCCGTTCCGCAGCGCCGACGATCTGGAACTGGCCACCCTGTCCTGGGTGCACTGGTTCAACGAGAACCGGCTGCACTCCTCGATCGGATACCTCACACCCACCGAGAAGGAGAACCAGTACTACCGTGAGATCAACCCCCAGCGTCAGCCGGCGCTGGGAGAACTCACCCTCCACTAAACCCGGGGCGATTCAGAGCAGGCCCCGGATCTGCGCGTTGGTGAGGGCGTGGAAGCCGACAAGGGCCGCGATCAGTGCGCGGGCGGGGTCGGCTGATTCGAGGGCCGACCCGAAGGTGGCGTCGTCGATGGGCAGCGGGAACCGTGCTTCCGGCCTGCCCGTGCGGATGCGGGTGGTGGGGTCGGCGAAGACCAGCTTTCTGGCCTTGAGGGTGCGGAACAGGGACTTCAGCGCTTGGCCGGTCAGGGACCGTTCGCTGCCCTGGGCTGGGAGGACCTGTCGGATGTCTTCCCTGGTGATTTCGCGGAGGGAGGCGCGTCCTGTTCCCGACCAGATGGAGAGAACGGGGACTGCATAGCGGATGCGGTTCCTGACGGTGACTTCGGCGCGGGGGCGGGAGCGCGGCGGCGTGGCGCTGCCGTGGAGCAGGACGTCGAACCAGACGCGGACCTCGTCGGACATCGGCCCGGGCAGGCAGGCGATCTTGCGTTCGAACCAGGATGCGATCGAGGGCGTGCGGTCGTCGACGAAGAGCCCGGCGGATGCGAGCACGTCGATGATGGGGAGCCTGTTGAAGGCCGTGCGGTCGAGGCTCTCCATCTCGCTGGCCTTGATCGCCGCTCCGGGGGTGTCCTGCAGTCCGGCGAGCAGCCTGAGCCCCTGCCGGGTGGCATTGGTTCGCGTCTTGGACCAGCCGTGCGCGCGGGCGTGATCGCGGACGGCTCGGTCGAGGGTTGCGGCGAAGTCCGGGTCCGGCGGGGGCGGGACGGTGTCCGGCAGGACGGCCGTGCGCGGGATATCGAAGAGGGTGAGCTGCTCGTGCGCCACGGGGTACCTGTTCCGGCGCCGCTTGCCTTCTGCCATCGCTGGACGCGGGGGGCGCTTCTGGCGGAAGAGGTCCACGATGAACAGCTGCTGGCCGTGCCGGTTGGCCTCGAGCACGCTGGGGCCCTTCCCATGGGGGCGGGCGCCGACCGAGGTGCGCCAGCACAGGCGGCAGAAGCCCTCGGTGCTCACCGGCACTGGGCTTGAGCAGGAGCGGCAGGGGGTGCCGGGGCCGAATCTCCGGCGCCAGCCGCGGCATGCCTCGCACAGCCAGCCGGTGGTGCGGGTGACGCCCCAGCCGAGGCAGTCGAGGCAGCTGTCCACGATCTGCGGGGCGAACCGGTGGCATCGGCGGCACAGCCCGCCGGAGTAGTACAGCTCCTCTGAGCCGGACCGCCGGCACGGGGGAGGGGTGAAGGGGCCGCCGGGGAGGCAGTCGTGGCAGTGGGAGTGCCGGGCTGTCGCGACCGGCTTCAGGCCGCACGCCGGGCATGTCCTCGGGGCGGTCACGCCGGCGGCATGGTCCGGTTCCGGCCCAGTCGGGGCACGACCGTGATGCTGCCCCCGGACACGGCGTTGTCCACGGCTCTGGGCGGGCGTCGGGCGGCGACCTTCTCGGGCTCGCGGATGAGCAGGTCGGTGGGCTCGCAATGCAGCACGTCGCAGATGACGTCGAGGTCGTCGAGCCGGATCGTGGTCGGGTTGCCGGTCCACAGCGCCGACATCTTCCCGGCGCTGATCTCCAGGCCCGCATCGGCCAGACGGCGGCGCATCTCGGTCGACTTCCAGATTCCCTGCTCGGCTGCCTTCATGCGCAGGTTCCAGAGCATGGGATCACCTCGTTCCCCATCGGAGGGCTACTCGCTCGTTGGCCTTGGCCCACGCGTTCTCGACGTGGTTCTCGTGGACGTGGATGTACCGGGTCGTGGTGGAGAGCCACTCGTGCCCGAGCATGTCCTGGATGGCCTTCAGGTCCATGCCCCGCTCGTAGAGGGCCGAGGCGCAGAAGTGCCGCATCCCGTGCGGTGTCAGCCGGCCCGACCAGTCGGGCAGCCACTTGGCCACCGCCTTCGAGAAACCGGACCTGAGGGCGTCGTCGCCGGCCCGCCGGTTGCGCCCGAGCCCGTGGTCCCGCCGTTCGCTGGGCAGCAGGGGCGCGTCCGGGGCGTTCCAGTCGTCGCCGAACTGGTGCCGCACATCCGTCAGCCACCATCCCAGGAGCTCGTCGGTGCCGTTGATGGCCGGGACCAGGCGTTCCTTCGGGCCGCGGCCCATGCTGCCCTTGCCGAAACGCACGTGCAGCTTCCCGTGCTCGCCGAGGTCAGGCCGCCAGTCCCGGATGTCGAGCATCACGGTCTCGTTGATCCTCAGCCCCACACGCCGCCACAGCGACGCGGCGAGGTAGTCGCGTGCCGAAGGCAGGTACTTGCGCGCTTCGGGCAGCGACCGGCGCCAACCCTCGAAGAGCAGCCCGACCTCGTCCCCGGAGGGCGGGATCCGGATCCGGCCGCCGTAGGCGGCCTTCACCGGACGGTTGAACTCGTCGACCGGCCGGGCCACGACCTGCCCGGTGAGACGGTGGATCTCGCCCTGGTAGCGGCCGACGAGGAAGTCGAAGAACCGTGCCAGGGTCCCGGCCTTGCCGTGGACGGTGCTGTGGGCCAGCCCCTTCTCCTTCCGTTCCCTCCTCAGGAAGCCGTCGACGTCCCCGGGCTGCGCAGTCCACACATAGCCGGCGAGGAACGCCACGAAGGCGAAGAGCACCGACCGCTCCTGGGCGATGTGGCCGTCCGTGGCGCCCGAGGCCGCTGCCGCCAGGGCGAACTGGTCTACGAGCTCCTGCTCGAAGTCCTCGAGCTCCTGAGGCGACATCGGACGCCTGTCCGAGATCGAACGCACCGCCGCCAGCTTCACTCTTCACCTATGACTTCACCCGCACCGCCAGACTGTCGGGAATGCGATAGCAGCATCGGGAATCCTGAAGAAATGTCACTTGCGACCTGCGAGGGTGTTGGCCGGCGTGATGGCGCGGATGCGGCTGTTGCAAGGGGGAGCGAGGCGTTGGGGGAACCCGCGGCAGTTGCGACAGCGGCACCGCTGGCCTCGCTGTGCGCGCGCCGGTTCGGCGCCGAGGTGGCGGTGACGCTCACGATCCTCGGCGTCCTCGCCGGTGTGGTGGTGCGCTCGCTCGACGGCGGGCCCGTGGTCCTGCTGGGCACGGTCGTCATCGGCGTGGCGATCACGGTGGGCAACATCGCCGTGCCTCTCATCATCCGCCGTGACTTCGCGCCCGCCCGGCAGGGAATGGCCATGGGGGTCTACACGGCCGCGCTCAACGTGGGCTCCTTCATCACCTCCGCCGCGACCGCGCCGCTCGCGCAGGCGACAGGCTGGCGGCTCGCGCTCGCCGCGAGCGCCGTCTTCTGCGTGGCGGCGATCGCGTTCTGGACGGCCGCCGTGGGCTTCCGCCGCGCGTTCAGGCCCGACGCCGACCCTGGCCCCGCGGAGGAGCCCTCACCCGGGCCCGGGGGCACCCGCGCGGTGACGGCGGCCCTCCTGATCGGTTTCGCAGGGCAGGCCTTCTCCTACTACGGGGTGACTGCATGGCTCCCCACCCTCCTGGGGGACGAGCTGGGCCTCAGCGTTGCGGCCGCCGGCGCGGGCGCCTCGCTCTTCCAGATCCTCGCCATCGCAGGGGCGCTCGGGACCCCGCTCCTCGCCCGCTGGGCCGGGCAGGCCGCCGCCGCCGCGGCCCTCGGCGTCCTGTGGGCCACGGTGCCGCTGGGACTCCTGCTCGCGCCCGCCCTGTGGCCCCTGTGGTCCTCGCTCGGCGGGGCGGCGCAGGGCGGCGGGATCACGCTCATCTTCACCGCGATCCTCGTGATCGCCCGGGACCAGAATGCGGCGGGGCGGATGTCCGCCCTCGTGCAGGGCGTGGGCTACGCCGTGGCGGCCGGGGCCCCGACCCTGCTCGGGTGGGTGCACACGCTCACCGGTTCGTGGGCGCCGCCGCTCGTCCTCGTGCTCGTCTCGGTGCTCGCCTTCGGCGTCGCGACCCTCGTTGGCCTGCGCCTGGCGGCGCGGGGCGCTCGGCCGCGGGCGCGCACCACGTCCCGCGGCGGCGTGCCTCAGCGGTAGTAGCGGCCCAGCGTCTCGGCCTTGAACTCCCAGAAGGTGCCGTCCTCGATGGCGCGGCGGGCGTCGTCGACCATCCGGACCACGAAGCGCTCGTTGTGGATCGAGATGAGCGTGTGGGAGAGCATCTCGGAGGCCTTGTAGAGGTGCCGGATGTACGCGCGCGAGTAGTTGGCGCAGGTGTAGCAGTCGCACCCGTCCTGGAGCGGACCCCAGTCGCGGCGGTACTTGGCCCCCGCAAGGTTGAGCCGGCCCTCGGCGGTGTAGAAGGCCGAGTTGCGGGCCACGCGGGTGGGGGAGACGCAGTCGAACGTGTCCGCGCCCGCCTCGATCGCCACGAAGATGTCATCCGGCTCCGAGATCCCCAGCAGGTGGCGCGGCCGGTCCTCGGGCAGGACCTCGGAGCACCAGCCCACGATCGTGCCCAGGTTCTCCTTCTCGAGCGCCCCGCCGATCCCGTAGCCGTCGAACGGCATGGCTCCCAGGTCCGAGCACGCCTTGCGGCGCAGGTCCTCGTACTGCGCGCCCTGGATCACCCCGAAGAGCGCCTGGTAGGGCCTGCCCTCGCGCTCGTCGGTGAGCCGGAAGTGCTCGGCGACGCAGCGCTCCGCCCACCGCCGGGTGCGCTCGAGCGCCTCCTCCTGGTAGCCGCGGGAGTTGTACAGGGTGGTCAGCTCGTCGAACGCGAACATGATGTCCGCGCCGATCTGGTGCTGCACCTGCATCGAGATCTCGGGCGTGAACCGGTGCCGGTCCCCGTTGAGGTGGCTCTTGAACCACACGCCGTCGTCGTCGACGTGGGCCAGGCGCTCCTTGCCGGGCGCCACGGCGTCGTCGGTTCCGGCGCTGCCGGGGGAGGCGCCGGGGTCCGGGCCCTTCATGTCGATGACCTTCTTGAACCCAGAGCCCAGGCTCATCACCTGGAAGCCGCCCGAGTCCGTGAACGTCGGGCCCGGCCAGTTCATGAACCGGCCCAGGCCGCCCGCCTCGTCGAGGATGTCCGCGCCGGGCTGGAGGTAGAGGTGGTAGGCGTTGGCGAGGAGGGCCTGAGCGCCGAGCTCCGCCATCGACTCGGGCAGGACGGCCTTGACCGTGGCCTTGGTGCCGACGGCGATGAAGGCCGGCGTCTGGATGGTCCCGTGCGGCGTGGTGATGGTCCCGGTGCGGCCCAGCGAGTGCGAGCCGTCCCGGGCGGCGAGCCGTGTGCCGACCTCGAAGGAGAACTCGGACTGGCGGGGATGGGCGGCAGTCGGGCTCGGTTCGGCGGCGGGGTCAGGCACCGGACCAGTCTGGCACGGCCTAGGCGCGGATGGCGTCCAGCTCCACCTCGATGCGCCGCTCGAGCTCGTCCGGCTCGAACGCCTCGGAGCCGCCGTGCGCGCGCAGGTGCAGGAGGGCCTCGAAGCGGAGCAGCCGCCACGCCCGCTCCTCCTCATGGTCCCTGGCGGCGGAGGCGCGGGAGATCTCCTTGTCGTACAGATTGGGCTGGTTGAGGGCGCGGGTGCGCATGCGCTCCGCCATGCGGGCGCGGAAGGGGTCCGTCTCCTCGGTCTCTGGAGCCCGCAGGAGCCCGCCGTACGCGGCGGCCCGCTCCGCGTCCCCGCTCACGCGGGCGAGGTGGGCGGCGAGCCCGAGCGCGGACTCGATCGAGGTCCACCGGCCGGGATTCCCGTCATAGGGCAGCACGGCCAGGAGGTCCGCGACCTTGAGCGCGCCCTCCGCGTCGCCCTGCCCGATGTAGAGCTCGTAGGCGAGGGTGCGGAGGTCGGCCAAGCACGCCCCGGACTTGACGTTGATGCCCTTCGCGAGCCGGCCCGCGAGCTCGTTGACGGTGTGCCTTCCGGGGTGCACGGCGTCGAGGTGGGCCATGAGCTCCTCGGGCTCGACCTCGGGCGCGGGGATGCGCGCGAGCAGCTCGTGGTTGGGTCGGCCGGTCCGTGCGGGGGCCGCGCCGGGGACGATCACGACGTCCCCGGTCTCGAGGGTGATCTCGGACGGGCCGCGCAGGGGAGCGGGCGTCGCGGCCGGACCGGACGACGACGGCGCGCGGCCGGCGTCGTGCGCCTCTTCCCCGGGGCGGGCGTCGCCGAGCGGCGCGGAGGCGTCCGAGGCCGTGATCTCGAAATCGGAAGGCGAGACCTCGGCAGCGGACGGCGAGACGCCCGGCGCGGGTGGCGGGACGTCGGCGCTGGGCGAGGGATCGCCGTCGTGCGCTGCAGCGACAGCGGAGGTGGGGCCCGAGAAGAGCAGGTCCGCCGGGCGCGGGGCCTTGGTGCGCACCACCCGTACGCGCGTCCCGTGCGCCACGCGGACGTTCAGGTGGTTGTCCAGCACCGCGAAGTACAGGGCGGGGTGGTCGTAGTCGTCCAGGACCGTGTCCACCTCGAGCACGGTGGCCGCATCATGGCCGTCAGGCAGCAGGAGACGCTGTCCCGCCCGCAGTTCGTGGGCGTCGATCTCGTGGAACTCGCCGGTTCCGTGAGCCTCGTGCTGTCCTGGCTGCTGCATGCTTGGATCCTCCGTGGTGGCTGTCGGTCCGCCCCCACTCTATAAAGGATGGGTAACGGCTGCCGCCAGGCTCGCCCCGCAGGCCCGGGCCCGCGTCCCGGGCAGGTGCGTCAGCCGGCGTACCCCGCGTAGGCGAGCGCCTGCCGGACGAGCTCGCCGCGCCCGCCCACGAACTCCATCTGCACGGGCCCGCTCAGCACCTCCTCGGGGGACATCCAGGTCAGCTCGAGGGCGTCCTGGCGCGGCTCGCACTCGCCCGCCACCGGGATGACGTAGGCGAGGGCGACGGCGTGCTGGCGCTCGTCCGTGAAGCCGGTCTGGGAGGGCGAGGGGAAGTACTCGACCACCGTGAACGGCACCGGGCTCACCGGCAGCTGGGGGAGGGCGAGGGCACCGAGGTCCTTCTCGAGGTGGCGCAGGAGCGCGCCGCGGATGGTCTCCTTGTAGAGCACGCGGCCGGAGACGAGGCTGCGCATCATGTTGCCCTCGTCGTCCGCCTGGAGCAGCAGGCCCACCTCCGTGACGTAGCCGAGGGGGTCCAGACGGACCGGGACGGCCTCGACGTACAGCATGGGCAGCCGATTCCGTGCCTCGTAGAGGTCCTCCGGGGAGAGCCAGCCGGGGTAGGGATCGGGGGTGCGGATTGCCATGCATACTGTTCTACCGCATGCCCGGCGGGGCAGGGAGGCGCGGGCACCCCTCCCCTCCTCGTTTCGGGTACACATAAGTCCCCCTCAGGGGCGTTCCGGGTACACATAAGTCCCCCTTGGGAACGTTTCGGGTACACATGAATCCCTTCAGGGTCGTTCCCGATACAGCGCCGCTGCCCGGAGCATGCCTTGCGTCGTCCGGCCCCTCCGGGGAAGCTGGGCGGGTGGCCCCTGAACTCCCCGAGCTCCTCGTGCCGGACGCCAGCGCCTGGCGCGAGTGGCTCGCCGAGCACCACGCGCAGAGCCGCGGCGTGTGGCTCGTGCTGCACAAGAAGGGCGGGGACGTCACCGCGCTCGCCTACCCGGACGCGGTCGAGGAGGCCCTCTGCTTCGGCTGGATCGACGGCCAGCTGCGCACGCGGGACGCCGGCAGCTCCGCCATCCGCTTCACCCCGCGCACGAGGACGAGCCGCTGGTCCCAGGCGAATGTGGCGAGGGTGGAGCGCCTCGAGGCCGAGGGGCGCATGACGCCGGCGGGCCGCGCCGTGGTCGATGCGGCCAAGGCGGACGGCCGGTGGGAGATGGCGTACGGCGGCGCCGCGACCGCCGAGGTGCCCGACGATCTGGCCGCCGCGATCGCCGCGGTCCCCGAGGCGCAGGCGATGTTCGACGTCCTCACCTCCACCAACCGCTTCGCGATCGTGTACCGGATCACCTCGGTCAAGCGGCCCGAGACCCGGATTCGGAAGATCGCCGAGTTCGTGGACATGCTCGCCCGCCACGAGACGGTCTACCCCCAGAAGCGGAAGCTCTGATCAAAGGGTCAGCGAGCGGTCCCCCGCGCGCCGCCGTCAGAGGTAGCTGCAGACCTCGCTCGAGCGACAGCCCTCCGGGTCGGCGCCGGCCACGCGCTCCTGAGCGGTCAGGATGGACCTCCGCACCTCGGCCAGATGCGCGAGCTGAGCCTCGACTTCGGCAAGGCGCTCCGCAAGCAGGTGGTCCACGTGGCGGCAGGGCGTGGTCCCAGCCTGGCTGACGAGGATGATGTCCTTGATCTGCTCGAGGCTCAGGCCCGCGTCCCGGCTGCGGCGGATGAAGTCGAGGCGCCCGAGGGCCTCCTCGTCGTAGTCCCGGTATCCGTTCGGGAAGCGCCGGGCGGCAGGGAGGAGTCCGCGCTCCTCGTAGAACCGCAGCGCCTTGGCCGTCATCCCGGCCTCCGCCGCTGCCTCTCCAATGCGCATTCCATGACCTCCGTGACTTCTGCGCTGACGTGGTTCCGGGGTTGACCTTCCCCAAGGGCGCGGTTCTAGCGTAGGTCTTGTCCTCCGTCCAGCGGCGCAGAGTGCAAGGAGAACCGTTCTGGAGAACATTGCTGAGGAGAAGCTGGCGCGCGTCGGAGGCGTGCCCGTCCGCTGGACGGCACACGGCGGGGGCCCGCCTGTGGTGCTCGTCCACGGCATTCCCACGTCTCCAGGCCTGTGGCGCCATGTGGCACCGCTCGTGCCCGGACGCTGCTACGCGTGGGAGATGCGCGGCTACGGTCACAGCATCCCCGAAGGACAGTCCGCTGACATCGGCCTGTCCGCCCAGGCCGACTACCTCCTCGCTTGGCTGCGCTCGCGGGAATTCACCCAGCCTCCGGTGCTGGTGGGGCACGACCTGGGTGGCGGGGTCGCGCAGATCGCTGCTGTCCGAGACCCTGGCGCCTTCTCGGCGCTGGTCCTCACCAACGCCGTCTGCTATGACTCGTGGCCGATCCCACGGGTCAAGGCGATGCGCGCCCTGGCGCCCGCTCTCGCGCACCTCCCGGATGTGCTTCTGTACCCCTCGTTCGTCCAGCTCCTCCGCCAGGGGCACGACAGCAGGGAACGGGCGCTCGAGTCGATCGGCGAGCATTGGGCGCCCTACGTTGCGCACGGTGCCGCGCCTGCCCTCATGCGACAGGTGTCCGCGCTCCGCACCGAGGACACGACGGCGATCGCCGATCGCCTGCCGGACCTCGGGCTGCCGGCAGCTGTTGTGTGGGGCGACGCCGACCGGTTCCAGAAGGCGGACTACGGCGAGCGGCTCGCAGCCGACCTCGGGACGCGCTTCAACCGCATCCGAGACGGCCGGCACTTCACTCCCGAAGACCATCCGGAGGAGATCGCCGCTGCCATCCGCAGTGTCCTGCCCTGAATCGAGGGGGCGGCAGGAGACTCCCTGCACCGATCACAGCCTGCGCACCGCCTCGTCCGTGCTGAGGACCTCTCCGGCCAGATAGCGGAAGTTGGTGACGGCTGCTGCCATGCCGTCCCCGAGCTCGGGGTGACGGGCGGCTGCCGTGGCGTCTGAGACGACCGCGACCTCGAAGCCGCGCTCAAGCAGGTCGCGGAGGTGGCTCTCGACGCACAGGTTCGCGGACATCCCCGCGAGGACCACCTTGTCCACGCCGCGCTTGCGCAGCTGGAGCGCCAGATCGGTGTTCTGGGGTCCGTAGACCTTGTGGGGGCTGCACACCACGGTGCGCTCGTCCTCGAAGACGGGCTTGTACTCCGCGAGCCAATCCGCGCCCGAGCCCTCGAAGCCGGCGAGGTCCAGCGGCCCCCGCCGCTCGAACATGCTGATCTCGTGCATCTTCTGCTCGAGCGTCCCGCCGAATTGCCATTCCCGGTCATACGGGTAGTAGTAGTGGGGCGAGACGAACACCCCATAGCCCGAGTCCAGGGCTGCGCGCAGGAGGCGGCCCAGGTTCTCGACGGTGTTGTTCTCCTGGACGCTCGCGCCCACGAGCTCCCAGGTGACTCCCTCGGGACTGAGGAAGTCGTTCTGCGGATCTGTCACGACAAGGGCCGTATCGGCTGGGGTGAAGTGCATGGATTCCTCCCGGGTTCGGGTTGGCCGGTTTCCGGTGATGACCAGCTGCACCTGCCACGCTAGGCCGCCCAGAAGACCCTTTCTGCAATCCAGGACACAGTTCGGCAGCCCCAAGGCGGGCGTCCGTCCGGGATGCGCGGCTTGACCTTCCCCCAAGGGGCAGCTTGGAGACTGGCAGCGGCGGGATGGCCATCCCGTGTGGCGCCAAACAGGGGAGGAACACATGTACGACCTCGTGGTCATCGGCTCCGGAGGGGCCGGATTCGCCGCCGCCATCAGGGCAATGGGCCTGGGCAAGCGCGTGGCCATGGTGGAGCGCTCGACGGTGGGCGGCACATGCGTGAACACCGGCTGCATCCCCTCCAAGGCCCTCCTCGCCGCTGCCGAGGCCCGGCACACGGCCCATGCCGCGGAGTCCCGCTTCCCGGGGATCGCTGCGGGTGCCGGCCCGGTCGACATGCCCACGCTGATCGCCGGCAAGCGGGGCCTGGTGGAGCGCATGCGCTCCGAGAAGTACCTCGATCTCATCGACGACTACGGGTGGGACCTCGTCCGGGGCAGCGCCGCATTCGCCGGCACGCCGGAGCGTCCCCTCCTCGACGTGACGGACGACGACGGGAGGCGGCAGACGCTCGAAGCCCACCACTATCTCGTGGCCACCGGCTCGGCCCCGTGGGAGCCTGAGGTGCCCGGACTCGCGTACGTCCCCTACCTGACCTCGACCACCGCGATGGAGCTGCAGGAAGTCCCGGAGTCCCTTCTCGTGGTCGGCGGCGGGTACACCGCGGTGGAGATGGCGCAGCTCTTCGCGCGTCTCGGATCCTCCGTGACCCTCCTGGTCCGCTCGCGTCTGCTCTCCCAGGAGGAGCCCGAGGTCTCGCTGGCCCTCGCCGCCGTGTTCAAGGACGAGGGCATCGAGGTGCTGCGCAGGGCCGCGCTCACGTCAGTCTCGGTTGATCCCGGGACGGGCGCGATCGTGGCGACGGCGGAGACCGGCGGGACCGCGCGCGAGCTCCGCGCCGAGAAGCTCCTCATCGCCACCGGACGCAGGGCTGTCACCGAGGACCTCGCGCTCGGCACGGTCGGAGTCGAGACGGGTCCGCAGGGCGAGGTGCTCGTGGACGGCGGCCTGCGGAGCTCCAATCCGCGCATCTGGGCGGCGGGCGATGTAACGGGCCACCGCGAGTTCGTGTACGTCGCAGCCGCCCACGGCGCCCTCGTCGTCGACAACGCCTTCTCCGGCGCCGACCGGAAGGTGGACTACCGGCACCTGCCCCGCGTCGCGTTCACGAGCCCCGCAGTGGCCGCCGTGGGGCTCACCGACCGGCAGGCCAACGGCGAGGGCACGCGATGCCAGTGCCGGGTCCTCCCGCTCGAGTTCGTGCCCCGCGCGCTGGTCAACCGGGACACCCGGGGCTTCATCAAGATCGTGGCCGACGACGACACCGGCCGGATCCTCGGCCTCACCGCGGTGGGGCAGGACGCGGGCGACCTCGCGGCTGCCGGCGTCTACATCCTCGAGGCCGGCATGACGGTGGACCAGGTTGCCGGGATGTGGGCCCCCTACCTGACGATGGCGGAGGGCATCAAGATCGCCGCCCAGTCCTACAGCACGGACGTCAGCAGGCTCTCCTGCTGCGCCATCTGAGACCCGGGCTGCACGGGGGCCCCGGACTGTACGGGAGATTGCAGAACCTGGCTCCCTGCCCTGCCTACGGTGGCCGGAGCAGGGCAGGAGCCCTGACCCGGGAGCAGGAGGGGGAGCGTGCATGGTCACCGCAACGCCTCTTGCCCGTAGGATCCGGAACATGGTCGCCTTTGACACCGGCGCCGGGATCCGCGTCAGCAGCGTCACGGAACCGTTTCCCTGCCCCATCCGTTCCAGGCACAACACGAAGGAAAACCTCTCGGCTGACAGGAGCACCGATCCGTGACCCAGCCGCTTCCCTCCCCGAGCCCCGCACAGACGTCCCATGGGGACGACCGCGGGGCAGGCCGGCGTCCGGTCACGGTCGCGGAGGCCGAGGAGCGCATCACCTCCGCGTGCTTCGCGCCGCGCGCTCCGGGCCCGGTCGGGGTAGAGGTCGAGCGGACGGTGCACTGGGCGGCGGACCCGGCCCGGGCGGTCACCGTGGCGGAGGTGGAGGCCGCGCTCGCGCCGCTATGGGACGCCGTCCCGGGCGGAGCCGTCCTGAGCGTGGAGCCCGGCGCCCAGATCGAGCTCTCGAGCGCCTGCGCCCCGTCTCCTGCCGCCCTGGTGGGCGCGGTACGGGAGGCGCTCGACGCCGTCGACCGTCACCTTGCGCGGGCGGGGCTCGCGTGCGGGCCGCTCGCGCTGGACGCGCACCGCCCGCCGCGCCGCTCACTGCACGCGCCCCGCTACGCCGCGATGCAGCGGTACTTCGACGCGGCGGGTCCGGCCGGTCGGACCATGATGTGCTCCACCGCCTCCCTGCAGGTGTGCCTCGAGGCGGGGACTGAGGCCGAAGGACGCGCGGGTGCGCGGGAACGGTGGCGCCGACTCCACAGCCTCCTGCCGGTGCTCGTGGCGATGTCCGCGAACTCGCCGTTCCAGAACGGGGCTCCGACCGGCTGGAAGAGCGCGCGCCAGCGGGCATGGGGACGGATCGACCCGGCACGCACCGAGGCCGTCCCTGCGCGGTTCCCAGGGCTCGAGCCGGAGGAGGCCTGGGCCCAATACGCGCTCGAGGCGCCGCTCCTGTGCCTCCCGCGCGAGGGCACCGACTGGTCAGCCCCCGCTGGGCTCACGCTGCGGGGCTGGCTCGAGGGGCACGGCCCGTGGCCGGCCACGCTCGCGGACGTGGACTACCACCTCACCACCCTCTTCCCGCCCGTGAGGCCGCGCGGGTTCCTCGAGCTCCGCGCCCTCGACGCCCAGGCCGGCGGGGACTGGGAGGCCCTGGTCTCCCTGACCGCGGCCCTGGCCGACGACGCCGAGGCCTCCGACGCCGCCGCGGCCGCCTGCGAGCCCCTCGCCGCCCTGCCCGCCGCGATGGGCACCGCCGCCCGGCATGGCCTCGACCACCCGCTCCTGGCCAGGGCCGCGGCGGCGTGCGCCGAGGCCGCCCTGGGGGCCCTCCCACGGCTCGGGCTCGACCCGCGGACCAGGGCCCGCGCCTCGGCGTTCGCGGAATCCTACCCCCTCGTCGGCCGCTGCCCCGCTGACGCCCGCCTGGAGCAGTGGCGCCGGTCGGGGCGCTTGTGGCACGGTCCCCGCGTGGACGAGGATGGCTCAGAGGAACGCGAGGAGGCATCGTGAACCGGACACACGCTCCCCACCCGCTCGAGAGCGCCCTGCGGGCCCGGCCATCCACCGAGGAGGCGCGCACCGGGATCGCGCACCGCCTGGCCGAGGCGCGCGCCCGCACCCACGCGCTCACGGCGTTCGACGACGCCGAGCTCACAGCGCAGCATTCCACCCTCATGTCCCCCCTCGTCTGGGACCTCGCGCACGTGGGGAGCCAGGAGGAGATCTGGCTCGTGCGGGACGTGGGAGGCCGGCCGGCCCTGCGCTGCGACCTGGACGAGATGTACGACGCGTTCCAGCACCCCCGCAGCACGCGTCCCACGCTCCCGCTCCTGTCCCCGGAGGAGTCCCGTCGGTACCTCGCGGAGGTCCGCGAGAAGTCCCTGGACGTGCTGGACTCCTCACCGCTGGAGGGCTCGGCCCTCGTGGACAGCGGGTTCGCGTTCGGCATGATCCTCCAGCACGAGCAGCAGCACAGCGAGACCATGCTCGCCACCCACCAGCTGCGCTCCGGCCCGCCGCTCCTCACCGCCGCGCCGCTGGCTGCCGCGCCGCTGGCTGCCGCGTCCCGTGATATCACGGCGGAGGCGGGGCGGCCGACGACGACGGGCCGTCCCGCTGCCCTCGCTGCAGAAGTGCTCGTCCCCGGCGGGGCATTCGCGATGGGGACCTCCGTGGAGCCGTGGGCCCTGGACAACGAGCGGCCCGCCCACGCCGTCGAGACCGCGCCGTTCTGGATCGACACCGTTCCGGTGACGAACGCGGCCTTCGCGCAGTTCCTCGAGGCAGGCGGCTACGACGACGAGCGCCTGTGGACCCCGCAGGGGTGGGCGCACCGCCAGGAGGCGGGCCTCGAGGCGCCCAAGTACTGGAAGCGCGACGGCGGGGGATGGATCCGCCGCCGCTTCGGCGTCGTCGAGCCTGTGCCTGCGGACGAGCCCGTGCAGCACGTGTGCTGGTACGAGGCCGACGCCTACGCGCGCTGGGCCGGGCGCCGCCTGCCCACCGAGGCCGAGTGGGAGAAGGCCGCACGGTACGACCCGGCCTCGGGGCGGTCCCGGCGCTACCCCTGGGGCGACGAGGACCCCACGGCCGCCCACGCCAACCTCGGCGGGGGCGCGCTGCGGCCCGCCCCGGCCGGGTCCTACCCGCAGGGCGCGTCCGCGCTCGGGGTCCACCAGCTGATCGGGGACGTGTGGGAATGGACCTCGAGCGACTTCCTCCCGTATCCCGGCTTCCGTGCCTTCCCGTATGCGGAGTACAGCGAGGTGTTCTTCGGCAGCGACTACAAGGTGCTGCGCGGCGGCTCGTGGGCGGCGGACCCCGTGGCGTGCCGCGGCACGTTCCGGAACTGGGACTACCCGATCCGGCGGCAGATGTTCGCCGGCTTCCGCACGGCACGGGACGCGCGCCCCGAGGAGGTGCGCTGATGTGCCGCCACCTTGCCTACCTGGGCGAGCCGAGAACGCTCGCGGAGGTGCTCACCGCCCCGGAGCACGGGCTCTACCGCCAGGCCTGGGAGCCGCGCCACCAGCTCCACGGGACCGTGAACGCGGACGGGTTCGGGGTGGGCTGGTACGCCGAGGGCGACCCGGTCCCCGCCCGGTACCGCCGGGCCGTGCCGATGTGGGCCGACCGCTCGTTCGCCGACGTGGCCCGGGTGACCCGCACCCGGTGCCTTCTCGCGGCCGTGCGCTCCGCGACCGAGGGCATGCCCCCGGACGAGTCCGCCGCCGCGCCGTACACGTCGCCGCCCGGTGCCGGGCAGGCGGTCGGAGGGTGCTGGCTCTTCAGCCACAACGGGCGCGTGGAGGGCTGGCCGCACAGCCTCGCGTCCCTCGCGGCGCAGCTGCCGGCCAGCCGGCTCCTCGCCCAGGAGTCCACCGTGGACTCGGCACTCCTGTGGGCGCTCGTGCTCGGAAGGCTCGAGTCCGGCCAGGAGCCGGCCCGCGCGCTCGCCGGCGTGGCTGCCGAGGCCGCCGGGCTGGCCGGGGGACGCTACAACTTCCTCCTCACGGACGGGCAGATGATCGCTGCCACGGCGTGGGGCGACACGCTCTTCTGGCGGGCGCGGGCGGGAGAGGTGCTCGTGGCGAGCGAGCCCTCCGACAGCAGCGGGGACTGGCAGCGGGTTCCCGATGCCAGCGTCCTGACCGCGGCCGCCGGCGAGGTCCTGATCCAGCCCATCGACACCACAGTCCCTCTGACGAAGGAAGCCACCGCGCTATGACCACGGCCTTCACCCCTGCGGACATCACCCACCACCTGCCCCCGCACTTCCTCGCGGACAGCCTCCGCCGGGACGTCCTGGCGGGCCTGGGCAGCACGCCCAAGACCCTGCCGCCCAAGTGGTTCTACGACCAGCGCGGGAGCGGGCTGTTCGAGCAGATCACCCAGCTGCCGGAGTACTACCCCACGCGCGCGGAGCGGGAGGCCCTCGAGCTGCACGCCCGCGAGATCGCCGCGGCTGCCCCGGCGGAGACCCTCGTCGAGCTCGGTTCCGGCTCCTCCCGCAAGACCCCCATCCTCCTGCGCGCCCTCCAGGAGGCCGGCCCCCTGGCCCGGTACGTGGCCGTGGACGTGAGCGACAGCGCCCTCGTCGCCGCCCACGAGGACCTCGCCCGCGCGTTCCCGGAGCTCGAGCTCGAGGCCGTCGCCGCGGACTTCGAGCACCAGCTCCACCTCCTGCCCAGCACCGGGACGCGGATGGTGGCGTTCCTGGGCGGCACCATCGGCAACTTCGAGCCGCAGCAGCGCCGTCACTTCCTCCGGGCGGTCCGGGGCATGCTCGGCGACGGCGATGGCTCGGTGCTGCTCGGGGCGGACCTCGTGAAGCCCGTGGACCAGCTGCTGCCCGCCTACGACGACTCGCAGGGGGTCACCGCGGACTTCAACCGCAACGTGCTCCGCGTGCTCAACGCCGAGCTGGGGGCGGACTTCGACGTCGACGCGTTCGAGCACGTCGCTGCGTGGAACGAGGCCGAGGAGTGGGTCGAGATGCGGCTGCGCGCCACCCGCCCCATGCGCGTCCGCCTGCCGGGTGTGGGGCTCGAGGTCGACTTCGCCGAGGGCGAGGAGCTGCGCACCGAGGTCTCCGCCAAGTTCCGCCCCGAGCGGCTCGAGGAGGAGCTCGACGACGCCGGGTTCCGGCTCGCGGGCCGGTGGACCGACGCCGCGGGCCGGTTCACCCTCGCGCTCGCCAAGCCCTGCTAGCGGGTTCCGAGCGCCTGGGCGACGACGACCGCCGCCGCCGCGCTCCACGCCTGCGGGCGGCACGAGGACGGGTAGGGCAGGGCGTGGTCCGTCTCCTCCGTGCCCTCGCCCGAGAACAGCTCGGGGAGGGAATGCCCGAACGACTCGGAGGCGCGCACGAGGCCCCGCGCGACCGCCGCCGCCTCGGCCCGGAACCCCTCGGCGAGCATGCCGCGCACGGCGATCGCCGTGTCATGGCTCCACACCGAGCCGCAGTGGTAGCTCAGCGGCCAGTACCCCGCCGCAGCGGTGGAGAGCGTGCGGATCCCGAACCCGCTGAAGAGCTCCGGCCCCGTGAGGTGCGCGACGACCGCCGCCGACTCCTCCGGCTCGAGCAGCCCCGTGCCCAGGAGGTGCCCCATGTTGGAGCCCGGGGAGTCCAGAGGCGTGCCCTCGCCGTCCAATGCCATTGCTGGGAACCGGGCCGCCCGGCTGCGGGGCCCCCCGCCACCTGCCGCCGGGCCGCCGTCCGCGCCGCCGGGGGAGTCGGCGTCGGGCGCCTCCTCGAGCCCGACCTCCAGTTGGTCCGCGTCCGCCACCCAGAACTCCGCCCGGAACTTCGCGCGCAGGTCCGAGGCGAACGCGTGCAGCTGGTCGGCGCCGGGCTCGCCGAGCTCGTCGAAGAGCGCGGCCGTGGAGACCGCCGCCTCGTACGCGTAGGCCTGCGCCTCCGCGAGGGCGATCGGCCCCTCGGCGCGCCGACCGTCCAGCGACTGCAGCGCGTCCGCGGAGTCCTTCCAGCCCTGGTTGCTCAGGCCGTGGCCGGATGCGTCGAAGTACGTGAGGAACCGCGCGCGCTCCCCGTCCCAGCCGGCCGCGAGCAGCCAGTCCGCGGCCCGCCGCGCGTGGGGGAGGAGCCCGCGGACTGTGTCGGGCGCCCGCCCCGTGCGCCACAGCTCGCCGAGGAGGCAGAGCCACAGGCCCGTCGCGTCCACGCTCCCGTAGTACACCGGCGGGAGCCGCAGCTGGTCCCCGCCCGGCCCGCCGTCCAGCACGAGCTCGGCGGCGCGCACCTCGTGCGGGATCTTGCCGGGCTCCTCGGCCCCGGCCTCGTCCGTCCGCTCGCCCTGGTACGCGGCGAGCGCGCGCAGCGTACCGGCCGCCAGCGCCGTGTCCAGCGGGAGCAGGAGCCGCGCGGCCCACAGGGAGTCCCGCCCGAACAGCGTGAAGTACCACGGCGCGCCCGCCGCCACGAACGGCGCGTCCGGCACGGCCGCCATGGCCAGCCGCAGGCCCGCGAGCTCCTCGAGGGAGCGCGCGAGCAGCAGCCCGGCGGGATCGTGGCGTGCCTCCGCCGCGACACCGGCGTCCGGGGCAGGGCGCACGATGGCGGCATCGTCCTCGAGCTCGATCGTCCACTCTGCGCGGAACACCTCGCCGCGCCTCACGGAGACGGCCCACGAGAGCGCGGCGTGCTCGGTGGGGAACCCGTCGGTGTCATCGGCATCGTCGTCGGCCTCGCTCACGGCGCGCCCCGTCCCGCCCACTGTCCGGACCACAGCGCGACGCGGGCCGTCCTCCCAGACCAGCGCGCCGTCGTCGTCCGCCCGGGGCGTGGCCACCTCGCCGCCGCGGCCCACCCGGACCGCGTCCATCGGGGCGAAGTCCGCCTCGAGACGCACCGTGAGCGCGCAGTCGAGGTGCTCGAGCGAGGTGCTGAGGTCGATGCGGTGGCGGATCCGGCCCGGTTCCACGCTCCAGTGCTGGCGCACGCGGACCGCCGGGTCCAGGGTGGGGCCGGGGATGGTGCGCGCGAGGCCGTCCACCACGAGCCGGGAGCCGCGGCCGGCCACGCCCACGGGCTGCGGCTCGGCGCCGTCCACCGTCACGATCGCGCGGGAGAGGAAGCGCGTGTCGCCGTGGAACGCGCCCGTGACGCCGCCGGGCTGGGCGGTGCGGGCGCCGTGGTGGGTGTTGGGCTGCTGGCCGCCGGGCTGCGGGGCGAGGCGGCCGTCGGCATCGAGCCAGATCTGGGTAGGGGCCGCGAGGGCCACGTGCTGGCGGTGCAGGGCGGGCTGGAGGGGGGCAGCGTGCTCCGAGGTCATGCGGCCACGCTACCGCCGCCGGCATGGACGGGGACAGGCCGCGGTCGCCACGAGCGTGCCGGATTGCGCGATGAGGGGTGGTCTGGCCCCAGTGCCGGGGCGGAAACTGGTGGGCATGGCTGAGAAACCCGAGGCAAGGCTGGAGGCGACCGTGCGGGGCATGGTCCAAGGGGTGGGCTTCCGTTTCCGCACACTCGCCGAGGCGGAGCGGCTGGGGCTTGTGGGGACCGCGGGCAACCGGCTGGACGGCACCGTGGAGGTCACGGCGGAGGGCCGGCGCGAGGACGTCGAGGCGCTCCTGGCGTGGCTGCGGTCCGACGCGGCACCTGGCCGGGTCGATGAGGTCGAGGCGTCCATCGGGCCCGCGAACGGAGGGTTCACGCGGTTCGGCGTGTTCTGAACGGGCGCCAGGCGGGGGACGGCCGGTGCCGGCGAGGGCGTGGGACGGCCGGTGCCGGCGGAGGCCGCCAGCGCGGGTCCGGGCTCAGCCGCGCAGGTACTCGAGCTGGGCGGCCACCGAGTTCTCCGCCGCCCCCCGCACGCTCGGGTCGATGTCCGCGTACACCGCGTCCGTGACGGCGGTGACCGAGGCATCCTCGCCGAGCAGGACGAGCGCTGCCCGCACCTGGGCGAGGCGTTCCTCGCGGTGCGCTGTGTACGCCTTGGCGATCTCGCGGACGCTCGGGAGGACCGGGCCGTGGGCAGGCAGGACGGTCGCGTCGCCGAGGGCCTCGAGCCTGCGCAGGGAGGCGAGGTAGTCGCCGAGCCGGCCGTCCGGGTGCACGATCACGGTGGTGCCGCGCCCCAGGATCGTGTCGCCGGTGAGCACGGAGCCGTGCGCGCCGTCGTCGGGCAGGTGCAGGCACAGCGAGTCCGCCGTGTGGCCCGGGGTGGCGAGCACCTCGATCCGCACGCCGGCGGCCGAGATGATCTCGCCGTCCCCGAGCGGTGGGGCACCGATGCAAAGGGCCTCGTCGCGGGCGCGGACCGGGGCGCCGGTGAGGCGGTGGAACTCCTCGGCCGCCTCGGTGTGGTCGATGTGGTGGTGGGTGAGGATGACCAGTTCCACGCGGCCGGCGGCGGCCAGTCCGTCCAGATGTGCTGCGTCGAGCGGGCCCGGGTCCACGACGACCACCGACTCGGAGCCGGGGGCCGCGATCACGTAGGAGTTCGTGCCGTCCAGGCTCATGGGGCCCGGGTTCGGCGCGAGCCGGTACCGGGTCAGCGCGGAGCTCGCCACCCAGGGCGCGGGCAGCGCGGTGAGGTCGGGGCGGGAGGAGGTCGCGTCGTCGGCCATCCTCCCAGCCTAGCCGCGCACGAGAACGCTGCCCCCGCCGGGGGTCGGCCCTCCTGCTCCGGGCGTGCAACCAGAGCCATGTACCGAGTTCCCCAGCTTCGGCGGGCCTCGGGGGGTGCCTTGCGGCGATTTTCCCGGACACGCCGTGAATTGAAGGTTGAAGCTGGGGAGATCGGTTCGCGTGGACCGGTCGGTGTACCCGAAACGGTTCTGGCGGGCTTTACGTGTACCCGGAACGGCCGGACAGGGCGGTCAGTCGAGGGGGAAGGCCACGCCTTCGCCGATGACCCGCAGGGCCAGGTCCATGCCCTTGCGGGCCATGGCGGCGTTCCAGTGGCGGATCGTGATGACCTCGCCGCCGCCCGGCGCACGCGGGTCCACGGCCTCCCCGGCCGCGCGCTCCGGGAGTTGGATCCGCACCGAGGACTCAGGGCCGAAGTAGTCCCAGTCCAGCACCGTGCCGTGGATCGGGGAGCTCGCCGCGATGCGGATCTGCTCGGGCCGGAGCATGAGCTGCACCCGCCCCTGCGCCGGCGGGCGGCGAACGGGGATCGCTCCGAGCGAGCACATCGCGAGGGACCCTTCGAGCCACGCGTCGAGGATGACGGCGTCGCCGAGGAACTCGGCCGTGGCCCGGTCTGCGGGCCGCGTGTACACGACGAAGGGGTTGCCGATCTGGGCGAGCCTGCCCCCGCGCATGACGGCGACCTGGTCGGCGAAGGAGAGCGCCTCGCCCTGGTCGTGGGTCACGAGGATCGTCGTGACGCCAGCGTGGGCGAGGACCTTGCCGATCGCCCGGCGCGTCGCGACGCGCAGCCCGGCGTCGAGGGCCGAGAACGGCTCGTCGAGCAGCATGATCTCCGGCTCGCACGCCATGGCCCGCGCGAGCGCGATGCGCTGCTGCTGGCCGCCCGAGAGCTGGTGCGGGCGCCGGCGCGCGTACGAGCCGTCAAGCGCCACCATCTCGAGGAGCTCCAGCACCCGGGTCTGGACGGCCTTGCGCCCGCGGAACCGGTCACGGTCCAGCCCGAAGGCGATGTTCTGCCCCACGGACAGGTGCGGGAACAGGGCCCCGTCCTGCGCGACGTACCCGATGCTGCGCCGGTGGGCCGGCACCCATGACCGGCCGGCCACCTCGCGCCCGTCGAGGAGGATGCGGCCCGTGCCCGGCGCCTCGAACCCGGCGATGAGCCGCAGGAGCGTGGTCTTGCCGGACCCGCTGGGGCCCACGATCGCGGTGGTCCCCCCGCGGGCCACCGAGAGGTTGATGCCCTTGAGCACCTGCTGGTGCCCGAAGTCCTTCGTGACCGCCTCGATCTCCAGATGGTGGTCCGCGCTCCTGGCGATCTGCGGCGCGACGCGCGGCTCGGGGAACCGGGCCGCGGTGACGGGGGTGGGGGTCTGTTCGGTCACTGTCCGGCTGCTTTCTTGGACTGCTGGAACAACAGGTACGTCACGGGCGCGGAGAGCGCGATCATGAGGAGCGCGTACGGCGCGGCACCCGCGTAGTCGATCTCGCTCGAGAGGCTCCAGAACTCGGTGGCGAGGGTCTTGGTGCCGAGCGGGGAGAGCAGGAGGGTCGCCGTGAGCTCATTGACGACGGCGAGGAACACGAGCGCTGCGCCTCCGGCTGCCGCTGGGGCCGCCAGCCGCAGGGTCACGCGCACGAACGCGGTGAGCGGCGCCTTCCCGAGGGCGCGGGCGGCCTCCTCGAGCTCCTTGGGCGCCTGGGCCAGGCCGGCCCGCAGGTTCACGAGGGCGCGCGGCAGGAACAGGAGCACGTACGCCGCGACCAGGAGGCCCGTGGTCTGGTAGATGCCCGGGACCATCCGGAGTGAGACGGTCACGAAGGCGAGGGCCAGCACGATCCCGGGAAGAGAGCTCGTGACGTAGTTGGCCAGCTCGAGCGTGCGCGAGAGCGTGCCCGGGAAGCGGACGGCGAGGAAGGCGAGGGGGAACGCCACCACGGTGGTGACGAGGGCGCCCAGGAGCCCGAGCCACAGGCTGGATCCCACGGCATGGGCCAGCTCGGCGGTCTGCCAGATCGCTGCGCCCCCGGCGACGGCCCAGCGCCCCACGATCCACAGCGGGACTCCGACTGCGAGCACGGCCACCGCGGCGAGGGCGCCCTGGGCGGCGGGCTCCCAGCGGCCCAGCGGCAGCCGCGTGGGCGTCGACTGGGCGCCGGAGCCGATGCGCGCGTACCGGGCATTGCCGCGCAGCCGAGCCTCGGCCGCGAGGAGGACGAGGCAGAGGGCCACGAGGACGGAGGCGAGCATGTTGCCCGCGGCGCCGTTGAAGGTGGAGCGGTACTGCTCCATGATCGCCGTGGTGAACGTGTCGAAGCGGACCATCGCGAACGCCCCGTACTCGGCGAGCAGGTGCAGGGCCACGAGGAGCGCGCCGCCAGCGATCGCGATGCGCAGCTGCGGGAGCACGACCCGGAAGAACACGCTCCACGCGCCGAGCCCGAGGGACGCGGCGGACTGCTCGATCGCCGGGTCGAGCCTCGCGAGGACCGCTGCGGCGGGGATGTACACGAGCGGGTAGTAGGACAGGGTCGCGATGAGCACGCCCGAGAACACGCCCTCGAGGCTCGGCACGGCGGAGACCCACGCATACGAGTTCACGAACGCCGGGATGGCGAGCGGCGCCGCGAGGAGCACCGCCCAGGCCTTGCTCCCGCGAAGGGATGTCCGCTCCACGAGCCACGCCCCGCCCACGCCCACCACGATGCACAGCGGGACCGTGATGGCAGCCAGCAGCACCGTGTTGCCGAGCAGCTCGAGCGTCCGCGCCCTGAAGACGAGCGCCACCGCGGTCTCCCACCCCGCCGCGACCGTCATGGCCACGACGAAGCCGAGCGGGATGAGGGACGCGGCCGCGACGAGGGAGGCGAGGAGCACGACCCCGACCGCTGGGCG
Organism: Sinomonas halotolerans; assembly: GCF_039615075.1. NCBI lineage: Bacteria > Bacillati > Actinomycetota > Actinomycetes > Micrococcales > Micrococcaceae > Sinomonas > Sinomonas halotolerans. The sequence continues at coordinate 24,028 of NZ_JBDFRB010000007.1, forward strand.
CGCCTGCGGCGGGCGAGGGCGCCTGCCCTCGCCCGCCGTCGTGCGCGCCCCGCGCGGAAGGGGCGCCGGGCTGGGCGCCGCTGCCGCGGGGGGCGGTGTGGCTGGGAACGGTTCCAACGGTCTAGAGGATGCCCGCCTCGGTCATGAGCTCGGTGACCTTCTGGGAGTTGAGCTTGGCCGGGTCGATCTTGGGGGCCTCGAGGTCCTTGAGCGGCACGAGCTTCTCATGGGCCGGGACCTTGGAGCCCACGGGGTACTCGAAGGAGGTGCCGTTCTGCAGGACAGCCTGGCCCTTCTTGCCGGTGATGTACTTCAGGAACGCCTGCGCCTGCTCCTGCTTGTCCGAGGAGGCGAGCACGCCGCCGCCCGAGATGGACACGAACGCGCCCGGGTCCTGGTTCTTGAAGTAGTGCGTGCCGACCTTGTCCGAGTTCTCGCCGGTCTTGTTCTGGTCGCCGTAGTAGTAGTAGTGGTAGATCACCGCGGCGTCCACCTCGCCGGCATTGACGGCCTTCATGGCCGTGATGTTGCCCTTGTAGGCCTTCGAGTTCTCCTTCATGCCCTTGAGCCACGCCGCGGTGGCCTCCTCGCCCTTGGACTCGAGGAGGGCGGAGACGATGGCCTGGAAGTCGGCGCCGGACGGGGAGGCGGCCCAGCGGTCCTTCCACTCGGGCTTCTGCAGGTCCAGGAGCGAGGCCGGGAGGTCCTTCTCGGCCAGCTTCTCCTTGTTGTAGACGAAGAGCGTGGAGCGGGCGGCGATCCCGGTCCACTTCCCGGTGGACGGGCGGTACTCGGCGGGCACCTGGGCAACCGTCGCGGCGTCCACGTCCGCGAAGAGGCCCGCGTTCTCCACCTGGGTCATGGCCGGGGAGTTCTCCGTGAGGAAGACGTCCGCGGGGGAGTTGGCGCCCTCCTGGATGATCTGGTTGGACATCTCCGTGTCCGAGCCCTGGCGGTAGACGACCTTGATGCCGGTCTCCGCCGTGAACTCCTCGATCCACTCCTTGGTGAGGGACTCGTGCTGCGCGTTGTACACCACGAGGGCGTTCGGGTCCTCCGACGGCTCGGTCGAGGCGGACCCGCCGCATGCGGAGAGGCCGAGGGCGGCCGTGGCGGCCAGCGCGATGCCGGCGAGGGCGCGGGGGCGGAGCTTCATGCCTGTTTCTCTCTTCTGCTGCAAAGGGATGCTCGGATCCGACTTTAGGTTAGCCACGCCTAAGGAGCGGCCCGAATGGGCACAAGTGTGGTGCACATCATGAGCATTACGCAAATGAGGCGTGCGCTAATGCGGGGCCGTCGTCGGCTCCGGAGGGACATGAGCCTCCGGCCTCAGCCCCCGCGCGTGAGCTGGTCGGCGAACTCGAGCACCATCCATGCCTGCAGCTGCGTGGAGAGCTCCACCGGCGCGCCCGGCGGGTAGGCGGCCGAGGCCGCCTGGCCCGGGTGCATCGGGAAGGTGACGAGCTCCCGGCCCGCGGTGTCCGTGCGCCGCTCCGCGCCCGCCCACAGGGCCTCCGCGGTAGCCACGACGAGCCGTCGCGCGGTGGCCCGGGCCTCATCCGAGAGCCCCTCGTGCGCCGCCGCCACCGTCAGGTACCGCGCAAGGATCCCCATGAAGAGGCCGCCGTCGCCGTCGCCGTTGGCCCGCAGCGCTCCCGCGCCCGTCCGCACGATGCCGGGCGTGGCCTCGGCGCGCGAGGCCGCAGCGGCGTCGTGCGTGCCGTCCGCGAGGGTGAGCCCGCGCTCCACGGCGGCGATGAGCGCCTCGGCGCGAGCGAGGTTCTCGGGGCCGCCGAGCTCGAGGAGGGCGCCGAGGACCGGGCCCTGGTTGTACGTCCACACGTCCCGCACGAGCGTCGTGGAGCCGTCCGGGGCGATCCGGAGGCCGTCCAGGTAGAGGCCCAGATCCGGGTCGAAGAGCCGGGTGCCGAGCCAGTCGACGAGCCGCTGGGCGCGCTCCCGCTCGCCCGAGCGGGCGAAGAACAGCGCGGCGGGGGCCGTGGCGGGGGTGTTCTTGAAGTCCCGGGCGGTGCTCCAGAAGAGCCCGCCGTCCAGGTCGTCCGTGTGCGCCGAGGCGAGCTGTGCGCCCAGGACACGGGCAGCGGTGCGGGCGGCGCGGAGGCCGCGGTGCCGGATGCGCTCGGTGAGGAAGTCCGCGCGGCCGGCGGCCAGGACGAGCCACGCCATGTCGTCGTAGAACGCGTTCTGGAAGCGGAAGGCGTTGCGGATCCGGACGGTGCGCAGGAGTCGGCGGGCCAGGCGCAGCTCCCGCGGCTCGCGCAGCCCGTCCGACGCGGGGTCATGTCCCTGCGGTCCGGGGTCACCCGGCAGCGTTGCGGGGTCGCTTCCCGGCCGTTGCGGGGTCCCGTCCGGCGCATTGCGGGGTCCCGTCCCGAGCTGCCGCCACGCTGCGTCGACGAGGCAGTCGAGGTAATGGGCCTGCCACCAGTAGTGCCACGGGTCCCACGGGCGGCCGAACCGGCCCGCCGGCCGGGAGACCGAGCCGATCCACGTGCCCGGCACGAATCCGAGCAGGCGGCGGCCGAACCCGGCATTCACGCTGTCTGCCGCAGTCTGCGCGCGTTCGGTCCATTCCGCGGTCTGCTCCATGCCCCCAGCCTAGGAAACCCCGGGATGGCGTGCCTATCGACACAACTCACGGCGCGTCGGGGTCCCAACGGGCCGGATCGGCTGACGAGTTGTGTCGATAGGCACGCGGTTCCCTCGCCCATCCGATGCCACATTGAGGTTATGTGATGCGGGCCACTCGGCTAGGATGGTCTGAGTTAGTGAAGATTAACTGGGCGGACTGACTGGAGGGTGGGGCAATGGAGCTTCGGGGTGCGAGCGCGCTCGTCACGGGAGGGGCCTCGGGCCTGGGGGCCGCCACGGCGCGCCGCCTGCATGCCGAGGGGGCCTCGGTGGTGATCGTGGACCTGCCCGGCAGCGCGGGGGAGGCGTTCGCGGCAGAGCTGGGCGAGCGCGCGGCCTTCGCCCCCGCGGACGTCACCGACGAGGGGCAGGTCCGGGCCGCCGTTGCCCGCGCGGCGGAGCTGGCCCCCCTCCGCGCCGTGGTGAACTGCGCAGGCATCGCGACGCCGGGGAAGGTCCTGGGCCGCGAGGGCGTCCTGGCCCTCGAGCAGTTCGAGCGCGTCGTCCGGGTCAACCTCGTCGGCACCTTCAACGTCATCCGCCTCGCGGCAGAGGCCATGGCCGCCACCGATCCCGTGAGCACCGAGCTGGGCGGACCCGAGCGGGGCGTGATCGTCAACACCGCCTCGGTCGCGGCCTTCGACGGCCAGATCGGCCAGCCCGCCTACGCCGCCTCGAAGGGCGGAGTGCACGCGATGACCCTCCCGCTCGCCCGGGAGCTCGCGCGCCACCTCATCCGCGTCGTCACGATCGCCCCAGGCATCTTCGCGACCCCCATGATGGCCGGCCTCCCCGCCGAGGCCCAGGAGTCGCTCGGCCGCCAGGTCCCGCACCCGTCCCGGCTCGGCCGCCCCGAGGAGTACGCGGGCCTCGTGGCCCACATCGTCGAGAACGCAATGCTCAACGGCGAGACCATCCGCCTCGACGGGGCCATCCGGATGGCCCCCAAGTGAGCGCCGCCGTGCTGCCCCCGGAGCCGGGCCGAGCACCCCGAACCGGTGGGCTGCCCGCCGCCGACTACTACGGCGTCGAACGCCGCCTCAGCGAGCGCGAGCGGGCCAAGCTCGCCCAGCTGCGCGCGTTCCTCGCCGCCGAGGTGGCGCCGCACGCGGTGGGCTGGTGGGAGCGGGAGGAGTTCCCGCACGCGCTCCTGCCGCGCCTCGCCGAGCTGGGGCTCTCCACCCCGCACCGGCACGGGTACTCGCGGCTCTTCACGGGCCTCGTGATCGCGGAGCTCACCCGGGTGGACACGTCCATCGCGACGTTCTTCATGGTCCACCACGACCTCTTCGTGGAGGCCCTGTACGAGTTCGGCACGCCCGACCAGCGCGAGCGCCACCTCGCTGACGCGACCGCGCTGCGGACAACGGGCGCGTTCGCCCTCACGGAGCCGGACCACGGCTCCGACGTGGCCCGCGGGCTCGCCACGACGTGCCGGCGCGAGGGGGACACGTGGGTGCTCGACGGCGCCAAGCGCTGGATCGGCAACGGCACCTTCGCCGACCACCTCCTCGTGTGGGCGCGGGAGGCCGCGCCGGCACCGCATGCTGGCGGGGCGGCTGCCGGCGGGAGCGGTGCGCACGACGGCGGGGTCCCCGGGGCGGTGCGCGGCTTCATCGTCGCCGGGGACGCACCGGGCCTCACCCGCACCAGGATCGAGCACAAGACCGCGCTGCGGACCGTGCAGAACGCGGACCTCGTGCTCGACGGGGTCCGTGTGCCCGAGGAGGACCGGTTCCCCGCGATCTCGAGCTTCGAGGACACGCGCACCATGCTGCTCGGGTCCCGGCTCCTCGTCGCGTGGCAGGCGGTCGGGCAGCAGCTGGCCGCCTTCGACCTCGCCCGGGCGTATGCCGTGGAGCGCGAGCAGTTCGGCCGGCCGCTCGCGAGGTTCCAGCTCGTGCAGGCGCAGCTGACGCAGATGCTCGGGAACGCGACCGCGTCCATGGCGATGCTCGCGGAGCTCGCGGCCCTCCAGGAGGAGGGGGAGGCGACGATGGCCCGGGTGGCGCTGGCCAAGGCGTGGGTGTCCGCCCGGATGCGGGAGACCGTGGCGCTGGGCCGGGGGATCCTCGGCGGGAACGGGATCCTCGCGGACCGGGGCATGGCGAAGGTGTTCGCGGACGCCGAGGCCATTTACACCTACGAGGGGACGTTCGAGGTCAACTCGCTCATCGTGGGCCGGGACGTCACGGGAGTCTCAGCGATCGTCTGAACCCCGCAATGGGGTGGGGGGATGTGGCCCCGCGATGGCTAGCTGGCGTCGGGGGCCTTCTCACCCGCCTCCACCGCGAGGTCCATCGAGTTGCCGCGGACCGGCATGGGGCAGGTGCCGTACGGCGTGAACGCGCTGGGGTAGTTGATGGCCCGGTTGAAGTCCACGATCACGGTCCCGTCCGGGCGCGGCGCCGCGGTCGAGACCTTGCGCCAGTCGTCCGTGGTGCGGCCGTTGGTCTCGTCGTGGAACGTGATGGTCAGGTCCCCGAGGCGGCCCTGCTCGGCCTGCAGCCGGTACTCGTGGCCGTGCCGGTGGAACACCACCTCGCCAGCGGACCTGTGCACGCCGTCCACGAGCGGGTTCGCGGTCGAGATCGGCACCTTGCGCGGCTCCGGGTACGGCTCCCACCGCGCCTCGACCACCCACTCCGGCGCGTAGTCGTAGACCGGCACGCCGCGGAATTCGGTGAGGGTGGGGGACTGCGAGTCGCGGGTGCGGACCGCGTAGGAGCCGCCGCGCATGGCGAGCTCGACGACGACCGTCCCGTACCGCACCCAGTTCAGGGATTCCTCGTTGTCCAGGTGCGCGGCGAACGTACCGTCCACCGGATCGCCCTCCTCGACGAACACGAGCCCCTCGTCCGCCCGAGCCGTCAGCACAGCGGTCTCGAGTCCCGTCGACTCGTCCGTGTGCCACAGGCCCGGGATGCCGTCGAGGCGGGAGGGCTCGGGCGTGAGCCACTGGAGGGACGTGAGCGAGAGCCAGCCGTGCTCCTCGGCCAGGGCGTTCGTGCGGTTCTCGCGGAAGCGCTGCCAGCGCGCGAGCTGCGGATCCTCAGTCATGCTTCGACGATGCCACGCCCGCGCGGCGATGCCCAGTCCCCGTGATGCGGAGGCTCAGGCGTGCCGCGCCTCGAGCACCGTGACCACGCCGAACGCCCCGAGCACCGTCCCGGTCACGCGGTCGATCCACTTGCGGAACTGCGCGCCGTTGATCCACTTCTTGAAGAACTGCGCGGCGGAGACGATCGCCACGAACCACAGCACGGCCTCGATGTTGCTGACCACGGTGAGCAGGAGGCCCATGAGGATCGGCGGGACGCCGGGCACGAGGAACTGCGGGATGACGGCGATGCAGAACATCCCGTACTTGGGGTTGAGCAGATTCGAGACGAAGCCCTTGAACCACGTCCGCCGAAGCGGCTCGAGGCTGTGGTGCGGGAGCGCGCCTGGCGGCAGGTCGGCGTCGTGCTTCGCGAAGGAGGCGCGCCACAGACCCACCCCGAGCCACACCATGTAGGCCGCGCCGGCGAACCGGACCACGTCGTACGCGACTGTGGATACGGCGAGGAGCGCGGACACCCCGGTCGCGGCGGCGGCGCCCCAGATGAACGCGCCGGAGATCATGCCGAGCGCCGCAGTGTAGGCGTGTCGGCGGCCCTGGCTGAGGGTGTAGCGCAGCACGAGCGCGGTGTCCGTCCCGGGGATGACGGTGATGAGCGCCGCGAGCGCGGCGAAGCCCAGCAGGGAGTCGGAGAGCGTCACCTCCCAAGGATACGGTCCGCCGCCGCTCGCCCCGCGTCGGCCTCGGGCGCACGACGGCGAACCCTCCGTCCCGCCGTCGGCCCGCCGGGGCGGTGCACCGGCATCGCCGTTCGTCGCGCGGGAGCTACCGTTCGGCGCAGGCTGGATGTTACGTGAGTCACAGACGGGGAATAGTTGTCCTCGTGTGGCCGGCGCTGGGCCCGGCCTGAATGAGAGGAACCGCATGTCGTGGCTCGACCGGGCGCACACCGTGGCGCATCCCGGATTCAACCGATGGCTCATCCCCCCGGCCGCGCTCGCGGTGCACCTGTGCATCGGCCAGGCCTACGCGACGAGCGTGTACAAGACAGCCCTCGTGAAGCATTTCGACGCGAGCCTCACGCAGATCGGCGTCATCTTCTCGGTCGCGATCGTGATGCTCGGCCTCTCCGCCGCCGTCATGGGCACGTGGGTGGACCGCAACGGGCCGCGCAAGGCGATGTTCGTGGCCGCCCTGTTCTGGGCCGGCGGGTTCCTGGTCGGGGCCGCGGGCATCTTCACGCGGCAGCTGTGGCTCGTCTACCTCGGGTACGGGGTGATCGGCGGGATCGGCCTGGGCATCGGGTACATCTCCCCGGTCTCCACGCTCATCAAGTGGTTCCCGGACCGGCCTGGGCTCGCCACGGGCATGGCCATCATGGGGTTCGGCGGCGGCGCGCTCATCGCGAGCCCGCTCTCCACCGCGCTCCTGACCGCCTATGACCCGGACTCCGCCGTGCCCGGCGGCGTGCCGAGCGGCGAGGCCGTGGGCCTGCTGTTCCTGACCTTCGCCGTGGTGTACTTCGCCTACATGCTCTTCGGCGCGCTCACCATCAAGGTGCCGCCGCCCGGTTGGGCGCCGGCGGGCTTCGACCCGGCGTCGGTGCGGAAGAAGGCACTGGTCACCACGGCCAACGTGACCGCCTCCAAGGCCATCCGGACCCCGCAGTTCTGGCTCCTCTGGACCGTGCTCTTCTGCAACGTGACGGCCGGGATCGGCATCCTCGAGCAGGCCGCGCCCATGATCCAGGACTTCTTCCGCCAGGCGGACGGGAAGTCGCTCGTGGCGGCCTCGGTGGCCGGCGGGTTCGTGGGGCTGCTCTCGATCGGCAACATGGCGGGCCGCTTCGTGTGGTCCACCACCTCGGACATCATCGGGCGCAAGCGGATCTACATGGGGTACCTCGGCGTAGGCGCCGTGCTCTACATCCTGCTGGCGTTCGCCGGCTCGAGCGCCACGGCCCTGTTCGTCCTGTTCGCGTTCATCATCATCTCGTTCTACGGCGGCGGGTTCGCCACGGTGCCCGCGTACCTGCGGGACCTCTTCGGGACCCTCGAGGTGGGCGCCATCCACGGGCGCCTGCTCACCGCCTGGTCCGCGGCCGGCGTCGTGGGCCCGCTCATCGTCAACGCGGTCCTGGACGCCCAGGGCACGCCCGGAAAGCTCACCGCCGCGGCCTACCAGCCTGCGCTGCTCGTGATGGTGGGCCTGCTCGTGGTCGGATTCATCGCCAACCTCATGGTGCGGCCGGTCCACGAGCGGTTCCACGAGCCCCAGCAGCCCGTCGCCGTCGGCGCGCAGAAGGAGAACTGACATGAAGGCAGCACGTGTTGCACTCGGCTGGACGCTCGTGGGGGTGCCCCTCCTGTACGGGATCACCATGACCCTGATCAAGGCGTCGGCCCTCTTCGGCTGAGGCCGCGCGGACCGTATCGGGACGGCGCGGTAGCGTGGGCCCATGCCCAGCTACCGCGCCGTCCTGCAGATCACGGGCCTCAGGCCGGGCTGTCCGCCCGAGCGCGTCATGGCGGCGGCCAAGGAGGCGGTCGCCTCGGTGCACCTCGTCGAGGCGGACCAGATCGACATCGTGCGGGGGATCCCGCAGATCACCGTGCGCTTCCTCGTCGAGGCCGCGAACGAGCCCGAGGAGATCGCCGCCGCGCGTCGGGCCGGCCTCATCATGCAGGACTCGGTGGAGGACGTGGCCACCACCGGCCGCCTCCAGGTGCTGCGGCGTTCCCGCGGCCGCTGGCTCCCGGTGTGACCCTAGGAAGGGGCCGCGGGACCGGCCGGACTCGGGGGCTCCGCGGGCCCGGCCTCGGCTGAGCCCGCACCGGGCGAGGCCGCATGGCGCCGCCGGTGCCTCGTCGCCGCCGCAACCGCGACGACGAGCCCCACCACGAGCCCCACCGACGCGCCGACCGCCGTGCTCGCCCAGAACGGCAGGCTCGTCGCCTGGCCCGTCACGTAGCCGAGGGCCACATGCCACGCGGCCCAGAGGAACCCGCCGATCCCCGCCGCCCCCGCGAAGCGGCGGATCGGCACCTCGCCGACGCCCGCCGTCGCACTCGCCGTGAGCCGTCCGCCGGCGAGGAAGCGCACGCCGATGATGGCCCCGTAGGTCGTCGACGTCCCGAACCTCTCCACCACCCTGCGGATGGTGCGGTGCGCCTGCCGCCCCCAGCGGGTCCGGTCGAGGACGTCCGCCATGCGGTAACGGAACAGCAGGTAGACGCCGAGGTCCGCAGCGAGCGATCCGAGGGTGCCCACCAGCACGAGCGCCAGGGCGCTGACCCGACCCTCCTCCGCGAAGCTCCCGGCGGCCACGAGCGCGATCTCCGAGGGGACGGGCGGGATGAATCCGTCGAGCACCACGAGCACCGCGAGCCACGCGAGCATCCATGGCCCGCCCAGGCCGTCGGCGATTCCGGGGTCCACTCAGCCCACCTCGCGCAGCGCGCTGCGGAAGGCCCGGGCCATCTCCGGTCCGAACAGCACGAACTCGACCACCTCCACGCTGCCCGGCGCCGCGGTATGCACCGTCGAGACCGCGATCGAGGCCACCTCGCGGCGGTCCCATCCATAGATGCCGGCCGAGATCGCGGGGAAGGCCACGGATTCCGCGCCGAGGTCCTGCGCGACCGCGAGGCTCTCGGCGAAGCACGAGGCCAGGAGGCCGGGGTCTCGCTCGCCGGCGTGCCAGTTGGGCCCGACCGTGTGGATGATCCAGCGTGCCGCGAGCTGGAAGCCGGGGGTCGCGACGGCGGCCCCGACAGGGAGTCCGCCGGGCAGCCGGACACGCCGCAGCTCGCGGCAGGCTTCGAGGAGCTCGGGTCCTGCCGCACGGTGGATGGCGCCGTCGACGCCGCCGCCCCCCAGGAGGGACGAGTTGGCGGCGTTGACGATCGCGTCAACGTCCCGTCGCGTGATGTCGCCCTCGACGATCTCGATCCGCATGGAACCAGTGTGCGGGATACGGCCACGTGTGGGGCGGGATCTGGCCACGGGATAAGTGGGATCTGGCCACGCGGGGGGTCAGGATCGCGTGGCCACCTCTCGCCGTCCGCGTGGCCGCTCAGGCGGGCGGGGCCTCCTGCAGCGACAGCCGGCTGCGGAACTCCACGTCCTCCCCGGAGACCGGGTCCCGGAACCGGATCCCGCGGGCCAGCAGCTGGAGCGGCTTCGCGTGGTCGTCGGGCGCCTTGTCGAGCAGCACCGGGTAGAAGGGGTCGTGCACGATCCCGGCCCCGAGCCCGGCCATGTGCACGCGCAGCTGGTGCGTCTTGCCCGTGTGCGGCTCGAGCCGGAACAGCGCCCGCGGCGCCTCCTCCGGGCCGCCCACCCGCTCGAGCGCCACCTTCGTCTCGGCGTTCGGCTCCCCGTCCACCACAGAGGCGAGCAGGTAGTCGCGCCGCTTCTCCATCCTGTTGCGCACGACGACGGGCGCGGCGAACCGCTCTGCCGCCCACCCGGCGTCGTGCGCGCCTGAGCGGACCGGCGCCGACGGCGCGAGCGCGGACACGCACTCGTACTCCTTGCGCACCGCCCGCCGCTCGAAGAGGACCTGGTACTTCCCCCGCGTCTCCGGGTTGACCGAGAAGAGGAGGACGCCCGCGGTCATGCGGTCGAGGCGGTGCATGGGGATGAGGTCCGGCAGGTCCAGGGCGTTCCGCAGCCGCACGAGCGCGGACTCCTGGATGTACGTCCCGCCCGGGGTGGTGGGCAGGAAGTGCGGCTTGTCCACGACGAGGACGTGCTCGTCCCGGTGGAGGACGGACAGCTCGACGGGGAGCCGTTCCTCGGCGGGCAGGGTCCGGTAGTACCAGATGAAGGTGTGCTCATCCAGCGGGGTGCCCCGGTGCAGCGGCGAGCCGTCCATCCCGACGATCTCGCCGCCGTCGAACCTCTCGAGGATGCCTTCCGGGTCGATGTGCCCCCACCGGTGCAGCATGTAGTCCAGCGCGGTGTCCCACCCCGTCTCGGGCAGGCGCAGGCGCGTGGCGTTGACGCCGTCGCGCACGGGGAGGGGGGATTTCATCACCGTTCAAGGGTAGCCAGTATGCGGACACCCCGCAGAGGACTGCGGACGGCTGGGGTATCCTCGTTCGCTGGAACTAGTAATCCGGCTCACAGTATCCAGCGACGCATACGAGCCCCTCACCCGCTGGAGTCGCCCATGCCCGCGCCCGCCGATGCCGTCGACGTTCCCCGGGCGGAGGATCCCGGCCTGGCCGCCGAACCGGCAGCAGAGCTCAGAGCGGACGTCCGCCGCGTCTCGACCCTCCTGGGCGAGTCGCTCGTGCGCCAGCACGGCCCGGATCTGCTGCACCTCGTCGAGGAGGTGCGGCTGCTCACCAAGGAGTCCAAGGAGGCGGCCCGCGGCGGCGCCGGTGCGGTGGGCCCGTGGAACGCGGCCGACGTCGCACAGCAGGTCCGCGAGCTGCTCGCCTCCCTGCCCCTCGACGAGGCGACGGAGCTCGTGCGCGCGTTCGCGTTCTACTTCCACCTCGCCAACGCCGCGGAGCAGCTCCACCGGGTGCGCGAGCTGGGGGAGCGGGCGGACGACGCCGGGTGGCTGGCTTCCGCCGTCCGCGACATCGCCGCGGAGGCCGGCGCCGAGGCCCTGCAGCATGTGGCCGACCGGCTCGACGTGCGCCCCGTGTTCACCGCGCACCCCACGGAGGCCTCGCGCCGATCAGTCTTGGACAAGCTGCGCGCGATCTCCCGGGTCCTGTCCGTGGCCTCCCATGAGGGCACCGCACTGCGCGCCCGCCAGGACCGGCACCTCGCGGAGCTCATGGACCAGATGTGGCAGACGGACGAGCTGCGCCAGGTCCGCCCCACCCCGATCGACGAGGCCCGCAACGCCGTCTACTACCTCGGGGAGATCCTCACCGGGGCCATGCCCGAGGTCCTCGACGAGCTCTCGGGACTGCTCGCCGAGCACGGCGTGCGCCTGCCCGAGGACCGCGCGCCGCTGCGCTTCGGCTCGTGGATCGGCGGGGACCGGGACGGCAACCCCAACGTGACCCCCGAGGTCACGCGCGAGATCCTCGCGCTGCAGAACCAGGCTGCGGTGCGCATCGCCGTCGCGCTCGTAGACGAGCTCATCAGCGTCCTCTCCAATTCCACCGCCCTCGCCGGCGCCGCGCCCGAGCTCGAGGAGTCCATCCGCACGGACCTCGCGAAGCTGCCCGGGATCGACCGCCGCGTGCTCGAGCTCAATGCCCAGGAGCCGTACCGGCTCAAGCTCACGTGCATCAAGGCCAAGCTGCTCAACACGGGCCGGCGCGTCTCCGCCGGCACCCCGCACGAGCCGGGCCGGGACTACATCTCGACCGAGGAGCTGCGCGAGGACCTCGCCGTCCTCGAGCGCGCGCTGCGCATCCACTCGCCCCTCGCGGCCGACGGCGTGCTGGCCACCGCCCGCCGCGTCCTCGCCTCGTTCGGGCTGCACCTGGCCACTCTGGACATCCGCGAGCACGCCGACTACCACCACGAGGCCGTCGGCCTGCTCCTGGACCCCCTCGCGGAGCTGTCCCGGCCGTACCTGGAGCTGCCCCGGGCCGAGCGGCGACGGGTCCTCGCCCTCGAGCTGGGGTCCCGCCGTCCGCTCTCCGGCCACCCGATCGAGCTCCCGGGCCACGCGGGACGCGTCTACGAGACGATGCGCGTGATCCGCCAGGCCCGGCGGCTCTACGGGCCGGACGTCATCGAGACCTACATCGTCTCGATGACCCGCGGCGCTGACGACGTCCTGGCGCCGGCCCTCCTGGCCCGCGAGGCCGGCCTGGTGCGCCTGTACGGCGACGAGCCGTACGCGCACATCGGGTTCGCCCCGCTGCTCGAGACGGTCGAGGAGCTGCGCGGCTCCGCCGAGATCATCGACCAGCTCCTCTCCGAGCCGGCCTACCGCGAGATCGTGCGGCTGCGCGGGGACGTGCAGGAGGTCATGCTCGGCTACTCGGACTCGAACAAGGAGTCCGGGGTGCTCACGAGCCAGTGGGAGATCCACAAGACCCAGCGGAAGCTGCGCGACGTCGCGGCCCGGCACGGGGTGCGGCTGCGGCTCTTCCACGGCCGCGGCGGGTCCGTGGGGCGCGGCGGGGGGCCGACGTACGACGCGATCCTGGCCCAGCCCAACGGCGTCCTCGAGGGCGAGATCAAGTTCACCGAGCAGGGCGAGGTCATCTCGGACAAGTACTCGCTGCCCGAGCTCGCGCGCGAGAACCTCGAGCTGTCCCTCGCGGCCGTCATGCGCGCCACGGCCCTGCACAAGGACCCGCGCACCACCGTGGACGAGCGCGAGCGGTACGGCGAGCTCATGGACCTCATCTCGGATGCCGCGTTCGCGCGCTACCGGGGCCTGATCGACGACCCGGACCTGCCCGCGTACTTCGTGGCCTCCACGCCGGTCGAGCAGCTCGGGCAGCTCAACATCGGCTCCCGGCCGTCCAAGCGCCCCGACTCCGGGGCGGGCCTCGGCGGCCTCCGCGCCATCCCGTGGGTGTTCGGCTGGACGCAGTCCCGCCAGATCGTCCCGGGCTGGTACGGCGTGGGCTCCGGCCTGAAGGCCGCGCGGGAGGCGGGCAAGGAGGACGAGCTGCGCGAGATCTCCGAGCGCTGGCACTTCTTCCGCTCGGTCCTGTCCAACGTGGAGATGACCCTCGCCAAGACGGACCTCGAGATCGCCTCGCATTATGTGGCGACCCTGGTTCCGGCCGAGCTGCACCACGTGTTCGAGGACATCCGGGCCGAGTACGAGCTCACGGTCTCCGAGGTGCGGCGGCTCACCGGCGAGTCCACCCTGCTCGAGGCCTCGCCCACCCTCAAGCGCACGCTCGAGATCCGTGACCAGTACCTCGACCCGATCAGCTACCTCCAGGTGGAGCTGCTGCGCCGGATCCGCGAGGCCGGCGTGCCGGCAGAGGGCTCGGAGGGCTCCGGGGAGCTGGCGGGGCTGCAGCGGGCGCTCCTGATCACGATCAACGGAGTCGCGGCCGGCCTGCGCAACACCGGCTGACCCGCCGGCGGGACCAAGGGCCCTCGCCGTCGTTCGCGCAGCCGCACATGCTGGAGGTGCGGGCCCGCCCGACGACCCGCGCGAAACGGAAAGGGGTACACCCATGTCAGAGCTGGCCAAGTGGTTCGACCACCGCCGTACGCCCTTCGAGCTGCTCGAGCGGCTCTTCGAGGGGGAAACCGGCGGCGCGGCGATCAAGGTCGAGGAGGTCCGGGAGGGCGATTCCCTCGTGGTCAAGGCCGAGCTGCCCGGGATCGACCCGGACAAGGACGTGGACGTGAGCGTCTCCGACGGCGCGCTCCACATCCGCGCCCGCCGCGAGGAGAAGTCCGAGCACAAGGACAACGACTCCTACCGCTCGGAGTTCCGGTACGGCTCCTTCTCGCGCACGCTCCCGCTCCCCGAGGGCGTCACCGGGGACGATGTCACCGCGAGCTACAAGGACGGCGTCCTCGAGGTGCGCGTGCCAGTCCCGACGCAGACGGCTCCGCCGCCGTCCGCGAAGATCCAGGTGACGCGCGGCTGAGCGCCCGTCGGGGCGTTTCCCGCGCTGCGGCGCACGACGGCGGGAAGAGGAGCGCGGTGTACCCGGAACGGTGAAAGGGCGCTGTGATGTGTACCTGAGACGTCGAAATGGTCCTGTTATATGTACCCGGAACGTCAGGGGGTGGGGCGCTCGGCCTCGGCGATGATCGGGACGGTCCGCAGGAAGCTGTCCGGGTTGAGCGAGATGGAGTCGATGCCCTCGCCCACGAGGAACTCCGCGAAGTCCGGGTGGTTGCTCGGCCCCTGGCCGCAGATCCCGATCGGGATGCCGGCGGCGTGGGCCTTGCGGATGGCCTCGGCGATCATGGCGGTCACGGCCTCGTCCCGCTCGTCGAACTGCTCGGCGAGGTACGCCGAATCGCGGTCCACCCCCAGGACAAGCTGCGTGAGGTCGTTCGAGCCGATCGAGAACCCGTCGAACCGTGAGGCGAACTTCTCCGCGAGCACCACGTTGGAGGGGATCTCGCACATCATGTACACCTTGAGCCCGTTCTCGCCGCGCGCCAGGCCGTTCTCGGCCATCGCCGCGAGCACCGCGTCCGCCTCAGCGGGGGTGCGGCAGAACGGCACCATGACGACGACGTTGGCGAACCCGAGCACCTCCCTCGCCTTCTTCAGCGCGCGGCACTCGAGGGCGAAGCCCTCACGGTAGCGCTCGTCGTGGTAGCGCGAGGCGCCCCGGAATCCGAGCATGGGGTTCTCCTCGGCCTCCTCGAATGCGGCACCGCCAAGGAGTCCGGCGTACTCGTTGGTCTTGAAGTCGCTCAGGCGCACGATCGCCGGCGCGGGGTGGAACGGGGCGGCGATCTTCGCGATCCCGGCCGCGAGGTGGTCCACGAAGTACTCGGTCGGGTCGGCGTAGGCGCGGGTGAGCTCCGCGATGGCCTCGCGGTCCGCGGGATCCGTGACCCGCTCGGGGTGGACGAGCGCCATGGGGTGCACCCGGATCAGGCCCGAGATGATGAACTCCATCCGCGCGAGCCCCACCCCGGCGGCCGGCAGCCGCCACCAGCGGAACGCCGCGGAGGGGTCCGCGAGGTTCACCATGACCCGGGTGCGCGTCTCCGGCAGCGCTCCGATGTCCGCCTCCTCGACCTCGAACGGCACGAGATCGCCCAGGACGAGGCCCTCCGCGCCCTGGGCGCACGAGACGGTGACGGGGTCGCCGTCCGGGATCGCCGTGGTCCCGTGGACGGTGCCGACGACGGCCGGCACGCCCAGCTCGCGGCTCACGATCGCGGCGTGGCTCGTGGGCCCGCCGTGGTCGGTGACGATCCCCGATGCGCGCTTCATGATCGGCACCCAGTCCGGGTCCGTCATGGTGGTCACGAGCACGGCGCCGTCCCGGAACCTGCCGATCTCGGAGGGGTCCGCGATCACGCACGCCTCCCCGGAGGAGATAGCGTCCCCGATCGCCGCGCCCCGCGCGAGCACGGGCCCCGTGCCGGTCAGGCGGTGGATGCGCAGGGCGGAGGCGCTCCGCCGCGCCTGGACGGTCTCGGGCCGGGCCTGGACCATGAACAGCTCGCCCGTCACCCCGTCCTTGGCCCATTCCATGTCCATGGGCCGGCCGTAGTGCTCCTGCACCGCGACGGCCCAGCGCGCGAGCGTGAGGATCTCGTCGTCGTCGAGCACGAACGCCTCCCGCTCGGCCCGCGAGGTCTCGAGCGCGAGTGTCCCCGAGCCGGAGCGGGCGAACACGAGCTTGCGCTCCTTCGCGCCGGCGGCCTTGCCGATGATGGGCCTCAGCCCCCGCTGCCCGAGGAGCGGGGAGAAGACCTCGTAAAGGTCCGGGTTCACTGATCCCTGCACCACGGTCTCCCCGAGCCCCCACGCCGCGCTGATCTCCACCACACGCGGGAAGCCGGACTCGGTGTCGAGGGTGAAGATGACGCCGGAGCCGGCCAGGTCCGAGCGGACCATGCGCTGGACGCCGATCGAGAGCGCCACGTCGAGGTGGTCGATCCCGCGCAGCTCCCGGTACGCGATGGCCCGGTCCGTGAAGAGGGACGCGAAGCAGCGGCGGCATGCGTCGAGCAGTTCCCGCTCGCCGGAGACGTTGAGGAACGTCTCCTGCTGGCCGGCGAAGCTCGCCTCGGGGAGGTCCTCGGCCGTCGCCGAGCTGCGGACCGCGACCGCGGGCGCTTCCAGCCCCACGCGCGAGGCGAGGCTGCGGTACGCGGCGAGGATCGGCGTCGTGAGCTGCTCGGGGAAGGCCCCGGCGAGGAAGAGCTCGCGGGCCGCGGCGCCGGTCTCGCGCAGGGACGCGCCGCCGCCCCGGTACGCGGAGAGCACCGCGCCGAGGGAGCCGCGGATGCCGTTGGCGTCGATGAAGAGCCGGTACGCCTCCGAGGTCGTCGCGAAGCCCTCGGGCACGGCCACGCCGGCCTCCTTCAGGCTCCGCACGAGCTCCCCGAGGGAGGCGTTCTTGCCGCCCACACGCGCCACATCCCCGATCCCCACCTCCTCGAACGCGACGACGAGGCCGGCCGAGTCCGTCCCGGGGCGGGGATGCTCCACGGCGGTCGCCATGGCTCAGCCCCTCGCGAGGAGGCCGGCCGCGGCGGCGCGCACACGGGCGCACGCTTCGGCGGTGACGCGGCAGTGCTCGTAGGCGCCGGCGTAGACCCGGGCGGCGTCCTCGCACAACGCGGCCACGTCCCCGAGCGCGTGAAGCACGGTGGCGGGAGTCGGCCCGAAGTCGGAGCCGAAGCGGGAGAGGATCTGGGCGGCGGCGGAGCACATGGCGGCGGCGTTCTGCTGGGCCCTGACCACGTTCCTCAGGTGCGCGATGCCCGGCTCGTCGAGGCAGCTGTCCGCCCCCGTGGTGCATGCCTGCGCGCACGCGAGGGCGGCGTCGATCGCCTCGGTGAGCGCGGTCCGCTCCTCCTCGGACATGTCCGGGGCCGCCGGGTGGACAACGAGGGCATCCCGGGTGTGGGTCATGGCGCGCTCCTGGTCGAAGGGGGTGCCGCGGGGCGGTGCGGCCTTCCGGGGGCGGTCGCCATCGCGGACGACGCCGGCCCCTCGCCCTTCGATTCTTGGCGCGCCCGCCGCGCGGTGTAAGTGTCTTTGGTCCCCCTCCTGCCCCCTGCAAGCACTCGTGGTCATACTGGAATCAGGAGGAACAGTGGACGTACACGAGACGGGCGGCGGCTCGATCCTGCCCGAGACGGCGGCGAACCGGATCGAGGACCTGCTGAAGCAATTCGTGTCCCGGGCGCATGAGCTGCTCGAGACGCAGGAGCGCATGCGCGGGCTGCTCTCCGCAGTGGTGTCCGTCGCGGAGGAGCTCACGCTCGAGGCGGTCCTGGACCGGGTGGTGACCTCGGCACGGGACCTGGTCGGTGCCCGGTACGCGGCGCTCGGGGTGCTCGCCCCGGAGGGCGGCCTGCTCAGCCACTTCCTGACCGTGGGGATGGACGACGAGACGGTGAGCCGGATCGGCGCCCCGCCCACGGGGCATGGTGTCCTGGGCCTGCTCATCCGCGAGCCGCACCCCATCCGGCTGCACGATCTGGGCGCGCACGCCGACTCCTACGGATTCCCCGCGAACCATCCGCCCATGCACTCCTTCCTCGGCGTGCCCATCCGAGTGCGGGACGAGGTGTTCGGCAACCTCTACCTCACGGAGAAGGCGGGCGGGGAGGACTTCAGCGCCGAGGACGAGGACCTCGCGGTCGCCCTCGCGGCCGCCGCGGGCGTCGCGATCGAGAACGCCCGGCTCTTCGCGGACATCGCCCGGCGCCAACGCTGGCGCGAGGCGAGCATGGGCGTGGCCGGCGGGATCCTGGAGATGGACGAGCCGGAGGACGCGTTCGAGCTCATCGCCGAGCAGGCGCTCGTGCTGTCCGAGTCCGACCTCGCGGCGGTGGCACTCCCGTGGCACGACGGCGAGCAGGTGCGGTGGCCGGCGGTGGTCGGCGCCGCGGCGGAGGAGTTCGACGCCGTGGCGCGCGCAGGGGCCGTGGCACTCGCCGCACGCGCGGTGGCGGGGGGCCATCCGATCCTGGCCGAGGGCGCAGAGGTGTTCGGCGGGGCGCACCGGGGCATCCGCCAGGTCCTCGTGGTCCCCGGGAGCCAGGGCATCGGCGCCGTCGTCCTGGCCCGGGCGCAGGGCGGCCCGCCCATATCCCCCGTGGACGTCGAGATGGCGCCGGGCTTCTTCGCCTACACGGCCCTCGCGCTGCAGGTGGCCAGGACCCACCTGCTGCGCGAGCAGCTCGTGGTGTTCTCCGACCGGGACCGGATCGCGCGGGACCTCCACGACATCGTGATCCAGCGCCTCTTCGCCGCGGGCCTGAGCCTGCAGGGCCTGCGCCGCTTCATACCGCACGGGGCGGGGGAGAAGATCGATGCGATCACCGCCGAGCTGGACGAGAGCATCGCAGCCGTGCGCAGCACCATCTACTCGCTCAACGAGGCCAGCGCCACGGACCGCCTGAGCGCCCGGCTCGTGCGGGTCGTGCAGGACGGCGCCCGGTCCCTCCCGAGCGCGCCGCGGGTGGAGCTGTACGGGCCGATCGACACCGCCGTCTCACCGGCCGTGGGAGACCATGTGGTCGCGGTGCTCACGGAGGGCGTCTCGAACGTGGTGCGGCACGCGCAGGCGGATTCGCTGTGGGTCACGGCCTCGGTGAGCGGCGGCAGGCTCGAGCTCGTGGTGTCCGACGACGGCCAGGGGCTCGGCGAGGTCACGCGCCGCAGCGGGCTCAAGAACGTCGAGGACCGCGCCCGCGTCCTCGGCGGCACCTGCGAGGTGGGCTCGTCGGACGACGGCGGCACGCGCCTGCGCTGGGAGGTCCCGCTGGGCGGTCGGTAGTCCGGGCGGCCGCCAGACAGAGCCGGGTCAGGCCGGGACCGCGGTCACGATCACGTTCCTGCCGTGCAGGTCCTGGCTGTAGCAGCTGACGAGCACGAGCCGGTTGGGCACGGCGCGCCAGATGCCGCTGTCCTTGAGCGTCTGCTTGTCATGCGTGCTGACCGAGTCCACCCGGTACCGGATCGTCCCGGCCGCAGTGGTCACCGTGACGGCGTCTCCCACCTTGACGTCCGTGCTGAGGCGGTTGAACGGGGCATCCCGGTCCTCCCAGCTGTGGCCCGTGATGTAGGTCGTGTTCTCCGAGCCCCTGCCCGGCCTGCCGTAGGGGGGTACAGTGCCCGCAATCAGGCGCGAGGGAGAAATCAGGGCGCCGACTGCTCACGTGCTGGGGCCGTGCAGCAGGCCCCGTGCACCAAGCCCGCCTGCATGAGGCCCCGTGTGATCAAGCCCCGGTGCGGTTGCGGGCGATGAACAGGGCGGCCTGGGTCCGCCGCTCGTAGCCGAGCTTGGCCAGCAGCGAGGAGACGTAGTTCTTGACCGTCTTCTCTGCGAGGAACAGGTGCTCGCCGATCTCCCGGTTGGTCATGCCCTGGCCGATGAGCTCGAGGACGCGCCGCTCCTGAGGGCTGAGGAGGTCCAGCCGTGGGTCCGTGGCCGGCTCGACCGCCGTGAGGCCCGCGAGGACGCGCGTGCGGACCTCCGGGTCGAAGAGCGACTCCCCGGCCGCCGCCCGGCGCAGTGCCGTGACAAGCTCGGTCCCGCGGATCTCCTTGAGCACGTAGCCGCTCGCCCCGGCGAGGACCGCGCCGCGGAGCGACTGCTCGTCGTCGTAGCTCGTGAGCATGACGCAGGGGAGGGAAGGGTCCACGGCGTGGACGTCGCGGCACACCTCGATCCCGGTCCCGTCGGGCAGGCGGACGTCGAGAACCGAGACGTCCGGCCGGAGCGCGGGAATGCGCCGCGTGGCCTCCGCCGCGGTCGCAGATGTGCCCACGACGTCGAAGCCCTCGCCCTCGAGAAGCTCCTGCAGCCCCCGCCGCACGAGCTCGTGGTCGTCGAGGATGAACACCCTCAGCGGTGCCTTGCCGTCATCCTGATGGTCGCCGAATTTGCCTTCATCCCGCATTCCGTCGAACACAGCCGACTCCTCACTCTGTCCCCCAGCATTCCCCAAGTCCCATCATTCTTCCCGGCACGGGCCGGAGGGGCTAGGGTCTTAGGGCCGTTGAGGGTCAGGCCGCGGCCGGCGCTTGGCGCATCGGGGCCCGGCGCTCGGCAGCGCCCGTGAGCTGGCGGCCGGCGAAGGCGAGCCAGATGGGCCACGCAAGGTAGGCAGCCGCGCCCACGGCACCCCCTACGGCGAAGAGCGCCGTCTGGAGCGCCGGGATCCCGGCAGCCGCGTAGCCGGCGGACACGACCGGCAGCGCGATGACCATGCCTGTCCCGAGGGCCCGGCCGGCCCGCGCGAGCCGCGGGGGATAGGGGGCGCGGTGGGCGAGCTTGTGGTTGGCCACCGCCGTCCACACCGCCTGGCCGAGGATGCCCGCCATCGTCACGGCAGTGGACGCCGTGAAGTCCACAAGGTGCAGCGAGAGCAGGACGCTGCTCACGGCAGCCGCACCGGAGCCGGCGACGGTCGCGCCGAGGGCCAGCCGGCTCCCAGGTCCCTGACCGAGGCGCCGGTGGATCTGGACGATCGCGGGGATGGAGGCGGCGAAGAACAGTCCTCCTGTGAAGTCGTTGATGCCGCCGAAGACGTAGGGGCCGCCGCGCGGGACCTCGACGGCGAACATGGCGGCCAGGGCTGCCGCGCTCACGACTCCGATCCCGGCGGCCGCATAGGCTGCGGCGCCGGCGGGCCTGTCGCCGGGAAGGTGGCCGAGGGGGATGACAGCTGCGCCGTGCGGGGTCGATGCCATGACTGCTCCTAGTGGGGACGCTGCCTCCCAGCCGGTAGCTGCTTCCAGCGTAAGCCCGTTCCACTGTCCCGAACGAGCACCTGCCCGGTCTTGACACGGGAACGCGGCCGTGGCCATCGTGGCACGGCGGCGGCGCCACAGACGAGGAGACCAGCCATGACCGAGAGCCATCCCTTCGAGATCGTCCAGGACGTCCTGATCGACGCGGCGCCCGAGCGGATCTGGCAGGCGCTCACCGAGGACACGGCCGCGTGGATGTACCCGTTCCACGAGGCCTACCCGCACGAGCGGGTCGCGGAGGAGTACCCCGCGCGTCTGGTCCAGCGCATGGAGGGGGAGGGCGGCTGGTACAACCAGCTCGAGTACGTCCTCACGCCGGGCCCGGAGGGGACGCACCTGCACTACGTCCACTCGTCCGTCCTGACCGACGACTGGGAGCGCCAGTACGACGCCGCCGTGAGGCACACGGCCTTCTACCTGCACACGCTCGCCGAGTACCTGGCCCACTTCGACGGCCGGCCGGTCGCGTTCAGCGAGGTGCAGGGGCCCGACGGCGCGGCCGCGCCTGACGCGTTCGAGCTCCTCGTGGGCTCGCTCGGCCTGCTCGGCGCCATCCCGGGTGAGAAGCGGGACCTCGACGTCCCGGGGCTGGGACCCGCGGAGGTGACGGTGGACTACCTCGAGGAGAACTTCCTGGGCCTGCGCACCGAGGACCTGATGGTGCGGGTGTTCGGCCGGCAGGCCTACGGGCACCGTGTGGGGCTCACGGTGCACGACTTCTCGACGGGCGAGGGCTCGGACGGGGACCGGACGGCGAAGGCTGCGGCCAACGCGGAGGCGTGGTCGGCGTACCTTGAAGGCCTGTACGGATAGGCCCTCTCAGGGCGCGTCGGCCGGTGCCGCGGGGGCCGGTGCCGCCGGGGCGGGGAGCATGATCAGGTCCAGATAGGCCTTGAGGGTCGCCGCCATGTCGATCTCCGCAGGAGCGAACAGCCACTGGACCTGGATGCCGTCCCACAGGGCCAGGAGGGTCGTCCCTGCCGTCTCCGGGTCGACGCCGGGTCGCAGCCGCCCGGCCTCGGCCAGGTGCCGCAGCTCCTCGGCGTACTCGGAACGGAGCCTCTCGAAGCGCTCCTCGAAGTACGTGCGGGCTGGATGCCCCTCGGTCGTGGACTCGCCGCACAGGACCGCGTAGAGCTCGATGAGCCCGGGAGCGCCTTCGTTGTGCTCGGCCTGGCGGACCACCGATTCCGCGAAGCGGTCGCCGG
Source organism: Sinomonas halotolerans (assembly GCF_039615075.1). Lineage (NCBI taxonomy): Bacteria > Bacillati > Actinomycetota > Actinomycetes > Micrococcales > Micrococcaceae > Sinomonas > Sinomonas halotolerans. The sequence goes on from NZ_JBDFRB010000007.1 coordinate 46,319, forward strand.
TCCCGGGGGACTCGTCGGCGATGGCGTCGCGGTGTTCGAGCGCGGCCACGAGGAGGGCGGCCTTCGTGGGGAAGTGGTGGAGCACGCTCGTCTGGCTCATCCCCACGCGGTCGGCGACCTCCTGCACGGTCCCTCCGCGGTAGCCCCGTGCGCCGAAGACCTCGAGCGCGGCCTGGGCGATCTGCCTGCGCCGCTCTGCGGTCTTCGCGTACGGGCCCCGCGGGCTGCGCCCTGTCCCCTTGATTGCCACAGTCCCCCAGTCTAGGGACGGTCGGACCGATGAAATTCGAGCGACTACTCAATTTTAGGGTAGTGTGGGTCACGTTGGTCCGATCGGCCCGACGCCGCCACCGAATGGATTCCAGTCCACGAAGAGGAAGTCCTCATGACCGCAGTCCCCGAGCAGCACTACGTCACCGACACGGCACCCGGCGGCGGCCGCCGGGTCCCGGCCCGGTCCTGGCTGCGCAGCGACGCGCCCTCGCTCTCCCTCGACGGCGACTGGCGCTTCCGCCTCCTCCCCGGCGTGCCCGGCACACCTGGCGGGCGCGGCGTGCTGCCCGCGGGCGAGGCACCGGAGGCCATGGCGGCGGAGGCGTACGACGACGGCGCGTGGGACACGCTGCCCGTCCCTTCCCACTGGGTCCTGGAAGGCGACGGCGCGTACGGCCGTCCGGTCTACACGAACGTCCAGTTCCCGTTCCCGTGCGAGCCGCCCTTCGTCCCTGACGAGAACCCGACCGGCGACTACCGCCGCACGTTCGAGGTCCCCGCCGCCTGGCTCGAGGACGAGCACGAGGACGAGGGCCGCGGCGCGGCGGGCGGCGGGTCAGGGCGCGTCGTGCTGCGCTTCGACGGCGTCGAGTCCCGCTACAGGGTGTGGGTCAACGGCGAGGAGGTCGGCTGGGGCACCGGCAGCCGCCTGGTCCAGGAGTTCGACGTCACCGAGGCCGTCCGGGCGGGCACCAACACGATTGCCGTCCGCGTGCACCAGTGGTCCGCGTCGAGCTACGTCGAGGACCAGGACCAGTGGTGGCTCCCCGGCATCTTCCGCTCCGTGACGCTCCTGTCCCGTCCGGCGGGGGGCATCGAGGACGTGTGGCTGCGCGCCGGCTACCACGGCGGCGCCGGGACGATCGAGCCCGAGGTGACCGCGCCGTCGTCGTCCTTCCCCGTCCGCCTCGGCGTGCCCGAGCTCGGGATCGACGTCGAATGGGCCGGCCCCGGCGAGGTCGCCCCCGTGCGGATCCCCGCCGTCGAGCGCTGGACCGCGGAGACGCCGCGGCTCTACGAGGCGACCGTGTCCAGCGCCGCCGAGACGGTCTCGCTGCGGATCGGCTTCCGCACGGTCGAGATCCGCGGCGACCGGTTCCTCGTCAACGGCCGGCGCGTCGTGTTCCGCGGCGTCAACCGCCATGAGACGCACATGGCGCGCGGGCGTGCGTTCGACGAGGACTTCGCCCGCGAGGACCTGCTGCTCATGAAGCGCTTCAACGTCAACGCGATCCGCACGAGCCACTACCCGCCCCACCCCCGGCTCCTCGAGCTCGCGGACGAGCTCGGCTTCTGGGTCATCCTCGAATGCGACCTCGAGACCCACGGGTTCGAGCGCCACGGCTGGGCAGGCAACCCGAGCGACGACCCGTCGTGGCGTGCCGCGTACCTGGACCGGATCGAGCGGACCGTGGAGCGGGACAAGAACCACCCCTGCATCGTCCTGTGGTCCCTCGGCAACGAGTCCGGAACGGGCGCCAACCTCGCCGCGATGTCGGCGTGGGTCCACGCGAGGGACCCCGAGCGGCCCGTGCACTACGAGGGCGACTACACGGGCGCGTACACGGACGTGTACTCGCGCATGTACGCCTCCGTCCCCGAGACCGGGACGATCGGGCGCGACGGCGACACCTCGCCCCTGCTCGGCTGCTCGCCCGCCGAGGCCGCCCGCCAGCGCAGCAGGCCGTTCCTGTTGTGCGAGTACGTCCACGCGATGGGCAACGGCCCCGGCGCGATCGATGCGTACGAGGACCTCGTGGACCGCTACCCGCGCCTGCACGGCGGGTTCGTGTGGGAGTGGCGCGACCACGGCCTGCTCGCCCGCACTGCGGACGGGACCGAGTACCTCGCGTATGGCGGCGACTTCGGCGAGGAGGTCCACGACGGCAACTTCGTCATGGACGGCATGGTCCTCTCCGACTCGACCCCGAGCCCCGGGCTCTACGAGTTCAAGCAGGTCGTCGCGCCCGTCCGCCTCGGCTTCGTGGCCCGCGACGGCGCCAAGCCGGCCGTGCGCGTGCGGAACCTGAGGCACACGGCCGACGCCGGCGACCTCGCCTTCCGCTGGCGGCTCGAGGACGATGGCGTGCGCGTCGCCTCGGGCGGGCTGGCCGTGGCCGGGCCCGCGGGCGGGCCGCTCCGGGCGGGCGAAGAGGCCCTCCTCGAGGTGCCCGTGCCCGCGGGGCTGTGCGCGGGCGAGGCGTGGCTCACGGTCACGGCCGAGCTCGCGGAGGCAGCAGTCTGGGCCGAGGCCGGCCACGAGGTCGCTGCCGCACAGCTGCAGCTCTCGGAGCGTGCGGCCCGTGTGGCCGGGCCACGGCCGCTCCCGGCTGCGCCGCTCCCGGGGCTCCCGGCGGCGTCGGGGGCGCGCGGTCGCCTGGTGCTCGGCCCTGCGGAGTTCGAGGACGGGCGGCTCGTGGCGCTCGCCGGGCTGTCCGCCGAGGGGCCGCGGCTCGAGCTGTTCCGCGCGCCCACGGACAACGACCGGGGCGGCGGGTTCGGCAGCTACGAGGGCGTGGACCCCTGGACTCCCGACGCCCACGGCGTCCCGGGCAACGGACGGCCCGCGCCGTCGTCGGCCGCGCGCTGGGAGGCCCTGGGCCTGCACCGGCTCCGTGCCCGGGTCGAGTCGGTCGAGGCGGGGCCGGCGGCGCTGCGGGTCCGCACCCGCTACGCCGCGGCGGACCGCGCCTGCTCGGTGACGGTCGAGGAGCAGTGGCAGCTCGACGGCGCAGAGCTGTGGCTGCGCGTGGACCTCGTGCCGAGCACCGGCTGGGACGGCGTCTGGCCGCGCGTGGGCGTGCGCTTCGGCCTCGACGCGAGCGTGGACCGGGCTGCCTGGTTCGGCCTCGGCCCGCGCGAGTCCTACCCGGACAGCATCAGCTCCGCGCTCGTCGGCCGCTGGGAGGCCGGGATCGACGAGCTGTCCGTCCCATACGCGCGCCCGCAGGAGACGGGGCACCGCGGGGGCCTGCGCAGCCTCGACCTCGCCGCTGCCGGCGCCCCGTGGCTGCGGATCGAGGCATCCGCCGACTCCCTCGGCCGCCGGCCGGGCTTCACCCTGAGCCGCCACACGGCGCAGGAGACCGCAGCGGCGGCGCACCCGCACGAGCTGCCGGGCTCCGGGCGGTCGTGGCTGTACCTCGATGCGGCGCAGCACGGGCTCGGCTCCCGGGCCTGCGGGCCGGACGTGTGGCCGACGGCGGCGCTGCGGCCCGAGGCCCGCACCCTCACCCTGCGGCTGAGGGCGACGGGAGGGTAGCCCGGTTCCCCTCCAGCGGGCCCTCGCGGCGGGCTGCCCACCGGGGCTCCCCGCCTCTGGGAGACGGACCCGCCGAGGGCCGCCCACGCCCTGCCCGGCCCCGCGTAGAGTGGGCCGCGTGAGCGTCGAGGCCGTCTCCGATCGCTGCCAGCTGCCGGCCGCCCAGGCCGCCGGCATGCCTGCGGACGAGGTCCTCGCGGCCCTCGGGACCGGTCCTGCCGGGCTGGGCGAGGACGAGGCCGCCCGGCGGCTCGCGCTCGGCGCGAACGTCCTCCAAGCCCGCCGCGTGAGCGGGGTACACGTCCTCGTGCGGCAGTTCGCGAGCCCGCTCCAGGGACTGCTCGTCGCAGCCGCGGTCCTCTCCTTCGCGACAGGGGACCGGCTCAACGCGGTCATCATCGTCGCCATCCTCCTCGGGAGCGCCCTGCTCGGGTTCGTCAACGAGTTCCGGGCAGAGAAGACGGCTGCGGACCTGCACGCACGCATCTCGCACACCGTGGTCGTCACCCGGGGAGGGAACGAGCGCCCGGTGCCGGTCCGCGACCTGGTGCCGGGCGACGTCGTGCGCGTGGGACTGGGGAACATCGTCCCCGCGGACGCGCGCGTGATCGAGGCGGACGGGCTCGAGGCGGACGAGGGCGTCCTGACCGGCGAGTCCGCGGCGGTGCCGAAGCACGCGGATCCGGTCCCCGAGGGGACGGCGCTCGCAGAGCTGAGCGCGTGCCTGCTCATGGGCACCGTCATCCACGCGGGGACGGGGCGCGCCGTCGTCACCGCGACGGGCAGGGACGCCGAGTTCGGCCGCATTGCCGCGGGCCTCGCCCAAGGGCTCCCCGAGACGGGCTTCCAGCGCGGGCTCAAGGACTTCTCCGTGATGCTCCTGTGGGTCGGGATCGCCCTCACGGCAGGGATCCTCGCCATCAACCTCGTCCTGCAGCGGCCGTTCATCGAGTCGGTGCTGTTCTCCCTCGCGATCGCGGTCGGCATCACGCCCCAGCTGCTTCCCGCCGTCGTGAGCACGAGCCTCGCGGCCGGCTCGCGGCTCCTCGCGAAGGACCGCGTGCTCGTCAAGCGGCTCCTCGCAATCGAGGACCTCGGCAACCTCGACGTCCTGGTGACCGACAAGACCGGGACGCTCACCGAGGGGCGGATCGGCTTCGAGGAAGCTGTGCCGGTCAGCGCGGCGGGAGGCGGGAACACGGGAGGCGGGAACACGGGAGGCGGGAACACGGGGGGCGGCGAGCTGGAGCGGCGGCGCCTCACGGAACTCGCGATGCTGTGCTGCGAGGTCGACCCGAGCGAGGCCGGCGCGTTCGGCGCCGGCCAGAACCCCGTCGACGCGGCCCTGTGGGAAGCCTTCCCCGAGCTCCCCGCCGCCCTTGCCGGGAGGATCCGCGTGGCCCTGCGCCCCTTCGACCACGGCACCCGCACCATGGAGACCGCCGTGCGCTGGGACGGACCGGACGCCGGCCCGGAAGGGACCCTGCGGATCGTCAAGGGCGCGCCCGAGGCGGTCCTCGCCCTGTGCTCCGGTCCCGCCGCCGGCGCCGACGACCACGCCCGGGCCGCCCTCGACGCCCTCTTCCGGCGCGGGGCGCGCGTCGTCGCCGTCGCGAGCGGGCCGGCGGGGACAGCCAGAGGCCCTGGACCCGGCGGAGGGGCGCCGGCCGCGGCGGGCACGGAGGGCGGCCCGCTGAGGCTCGAGGGCTTCCTGAGCTTCATCGACCGCCCCAAGCAGGACGCCCGGGCGTCCCTCGGCCGGCTTGCCGAGCTGGGGATCGAGGTCAAGATCGCCACGGGGGACAACGCGCTCGTCGCCCAGCACGTCACCGGCGTGCTGGGGATGCGCGCCGGCGACGTGCTCACCGGCGCAGACCTCGACGGGATGGACGACGACGAGCTTGCCCGCGCGGCGACCGGCGCACGGGTCTTCGCCCGGGTCTCGCCGGAGCAGAAGGCCCGCGTCGTGGCGCTCCTGCGGCGCCGGCACTCCGTCGGGTTCCTCGGCGACGGCGTCAACGACGCGATTGCGCTCGCGAAGGCCGACGTCGGGATCTCCGTCGATTCCGCGACCGACGTCGCGAAGGACGCCGCCGACGTCGTGCTCCTCGACAAGGACCTGGGGGTACTGGCCGACGGCGTGGTGGGCGGGCGCCGGATCTTCGCCAACACAGTCAAGTACCTTCTCATGGGCACCAGCAGCAACTTCGGCAACATGTTCTCGGCCGCGGCGGCGAGCTCATTCCTGAGCTTCCTGCCCATGCTTCCCGGGCAGATCCTGCTCAACAACCTCCTCTACGACTCGAGCCAGCTCGCCATCCCGACCGACCGCGTGGACCGCGAGCAGCTGCGCCGGCCCGCACACTGGGACATCGCCGGGATCCGGCGGTTCATGCTCGTGTTCGGGCCGATCTCGTCCCTGTTCGACTTCGCGACCTTCGCGCTCATGCTCTGGGTCCTGCACGCGGTTCCCGAGGAGTTCCGGGCAGGCTGGTTCGTCGAGTCCCTCGCGACCCAGACGCTCATCGTCTTCGCGATCCGGACACGGCGCATCCCGTTCGTGCGCAGTCGGGCGTCGGCGGTGCTCACGGCCAGTGTCCTGGCGGTCGTGGCGGTCGGCGCCGTCATCCCGTACACGCAGTTCGGGACGCTCATCGGCTTCTTCCCGCTCCCGGTGCCGTTCTTCCTCGCCCTCGCCGGGATGGTCGTGCTGTACCTGGTCCTCATCGAGACGGCCAAGCACTTCTTCTACCGCACCGCGCACGAGCAGGCCCCGCATCCCTCGGCTCCACCGGCCCCTGTCCCCTCCCTCGCCGGGCATGACGCCCACACGCGGGTCCATCGGCGTGCCGTGCCCTTCGTGGTGCACACGGGGAAGGCGAAGGTCCGCCGGCCGCCGGGGCACGGCGTGGCGGCGGGGCGGCGGTAGGCAGCGCGGAAGGCCGTCGCTGAAGGCCAGCCCGCTGCAGGCCGGCCCGCTGCAGGCCGGCCCGCGGCAGTGCGGCGGAGCCGGGGGGGCGGTTCAGCGCAGCGGCTGGCAGCTCGGGCAGAACCAGATGTCCCGCTCGAACTCGTCGCGCCCGTCGGGGGCTGTGGGCCCGTCCCGGCCGCCGAGCGTGGCGTGCTGGACCCTGGTCCGGCAGCGGAGGCAGGGCTGGCCGGCCCGCCCGTACACCCACGTCCCGTTGCGCGGCCCGTAGCCGCCCACGGTGTTGCGCGAGCGGTCTTTGTTCGCCTCGAGCAGCCGCTTGGCCATCGCGACGATGCCGGGCAGGTCCGGCACCTCGCCCACGGGCGTGGCCGGGTGCACGCGCCCGAGGAAGCACAGCTCGCACCGGTAGATGTTGCCGATCCCGGCCAGGTTGCGCTGGTCCAGCAGGGCATGGCCCACGGCGCGTGCCGGCTCTGCCCGCAGGTTCGACTCGGCGAGGGCAGCGTCCCAGTCGCGGCCGAGGAGGTCCGGCCCCAGATGCCCGACGGCCTCGCCCTCCTCGGCGGTCGCGACCACCTCGAGCAGGCCGAGGGAGAACCCCACGGCGCTCGTTCCGTCCTCGGCCGTGAGCACGGCCCGTGCCGTGTGCGCGGGCCTGCGCCACCGCTTCCCGGGCGGATAGACGTCCCAGGCGCCCTCCATGGACAGGTGCGAGTGCACGCTCAGCCGCCCATCCCCACGCGTGGCCACCTCTCGCCCGTCGCGTGGCCATGTCCCGCTGCTCGCGTGGCCACTCGCGCCCTCTTCCGGCGGCGCCAGGCGGTGCAGGAGGTGCTTGCCGCGCGAGACGACCTCGAGCACTGTCCATCCGGTGAGGTCGAGCGTCGCGAACGCCGGCACGCGGAAGTCGCTCGCGGCGAGCCGCTTCCCCGCGAGGGCTGCGTGCATGCGGCGAGCGGCCTGGTAGACGTTGTCGCCCTCAGGCACGCCGGCCCCCTCCCGTCACGGCCGGATCCTCACTCCGCGAGGGGTGGAGTACGCCCCCGCCGCGGTCAGGGCGCGCGCGAGCGGCGTGTCGAGGAGGTCGTGCCCGTTGACCTTCTCCATGGCGAGCTTGTCCACCGCCCCCGAGCGCACGACGCCGACCAGCGCCTCCGCGGCCGGCGCCAGCACGGCGTCGTCCTCCGTGAAGGCGAGCAGCGTCTTGCCGCCGCGCTCCACATACAGGGCGAGCGCGCCGTCGACCGTCACGACGAGCGCGCCCGCCTTGCGGCCCGGGCGGTGGCCGGTCGCGGCGCCGGGGACCTCCGGCCACGCGAGCGCGGCGCCGTACGGGTTGGCGGGGTCGGTCGCGGCGAGGGCGAGCGCCTCGCGGGGAGGCCCGTCCGGCGAGCCGGGATCGTCCCGCGCGAAGGTGCGCAGCCTGTCCACCGTGGCGGGGACGGCGAACTGCGCGGCGCCGAGCCGGTCCACGAAGTACCCGCGGCGGCAGGTCCCGGACTCCTCGAGCCGGGCCAGCACCCTGTACAGGAGCCCGAACCCGCCGGGGATGCCCTCCGCCATGACCGAGCCGCGGGTCAGGATCCCGTAGCGGTCCAGGAGGAGCTCGGCGAGGGCGTGCATCCGCACGGTCGTCTCGAGGCTCGTCAGCGGCACCGCTGACCAGCGCCCTGCCGCCATGGGCGGCACGGTGGCGGCGGGAGCGTCGAAGCCGCTGCCGGCCACGGCCCCGAGCCGCCCCACGCGCGGCAGCCGCCCGCCGCGCAGTGGGCCCGCGTACGTGCGGGCGCGCGGCGTCCTGGCCCGCTGCCGGTGCGCGCCGCCCTTCCCCCCGTCGAGGAGCGCCCGGACGGGGGCGAACGTGTCGCCGGTGACCCGGCCGGCCCACACGAGGTCCCACAGCAGCTGGACCGCGGCCTGGTCGGACAGGGGCGCTTCCGCTTCCGCCGAGCCTGCGCCTGCGGACCCCGCCGCCGCGAGCTGCCGGAAGAAGTAGCCGCCCCCGCCGGCGAGGAAGTCGAGGACGCGCTGCTGCGCGTCGTCCGGCTCGAACTCCGGGTCGGGCGAGAGCGTGAGCGCCGCCGATTCGGCCACGTGCAGGGTGATCCAGCCGTCGTGCCCGGGCATCGACCCGGCGCCGGTCCACATCACCTCGCCCGCCGCCATGAGCTCGTCCAGCAGCGCCGGCGAATAGTCCGAGACGCGCGAGCGCAGCACGAGCGGCTCCCACGCGCTCGCCGGCACCGGCACCCCGGCGAGCTGGTCCACCACGGTCAGCACGCCGTCGTGCCCCCGCAGCGTGCCCCGCGCCCGGCCTCCGGACACGCCGATGTGCTGCCACGCCGCGAGGAACCGGGCGAACGCCGCCTGGTCCACGGGCTCCACGTCCGCGCGAAGCGCCGCGAGGGAGCGGCGGCGGATCCTCCGCAGCACCTCGGCGTCGCACCACTCCTCGCGGGCGACGGCGCTGGGGTGCGTCGTCGCCTCCGCGACTGAAGGGGGGACGGGGCCGCCGCTTGCTGTCGGCTCGCCTTCCGCTGCCGGCGCGGCCGGGCGGAAGGTGCCCTCGATGACCCGTCCGTCCGCGGCGAGCCGCTTGAGGGTGGTGTGGACGACGGCGACGCCGAGTCCCAGCCGGGCCGCCGCCTCGCCTGCCGTGAAGGGCCCGTGGGTCCGGGCGTACCGGCCGACGAGGTCGCCGAGCGGATCGGCCACGGGCTCGACGAACGCGAGCGGCACCCCAATGGGCAGCGGAACCCCCAGAGCATCCCGCAGCCGCGAGGCATCCTCGATGGCGGCATACTGCTCCACCCCACCAACAGAAACCAAGAGGGCGCGGCGGGCCGCGACCAACTCCTCGAGGTGACCCGCGACGTCGACGAGGTGCGCACGAGCGTCGGAGGCGCGGAGGTGAGCTTCGCCGTCGTCAACGAGCCGCTCGGCCACCTCATCAACGGACAGAGGCCCGAGCAGCCGCAGCAGGTCCGCCGCGCCCTCGAGGCCCTTGAGCTTCCGGTCTTCGGCGAGCCGCTGCAGCTCCCGCTCGGTCTGCTCGATGACCTTCGCGTCGAGCAGTTCGCTGAGCTCGGCACGGCCGAGGAGCTCGTTGAGCAGCGTGGGGTCGAGGGAAAGGGCAGCGGCGCGGCGCTCGGCGAGGGGGGAGTCGCCCTCGTAGAGGAACTGCGCCACGTAGCCGAAGAGGAGGGAGCGGGCGAACGGGGAGGGCTGCTGGGTGGTGGTCTCGACGAGGCGAAGCTCGCGGCGCTCGACGGCGGCGGCGACGTCACGGAGGGCGGGGAGGTCGTAGACGTCCTGGAGGCATTCGCGCACGGCCTCGAGGATGATGGGGAAGGTCGGGTGCTTCTTGGCGACGTCGAGGAGCTGGGACGCGCGCTGGCGCTGCTGCCAGAGGGGCTGCCGCTTGGCGGGGTTCTGGCGGGGGAGCAGGAGCGCACGGGCGGCGCATTCGCGGAACCGCGCGGCGAAGAGGGCAGACCCGCCCACCTCCTCGGTGACGATCCCCTCGAGCTCGTCGGGGTCGAACACGAAGAGGTCTGCGCCGGGCGGCTCGTCCTCCATCATGGGCACGCGCAGTACGATCCCGTCGTCCCCGGCCATGGCGGAGCCGTCGAGTCCGTAGCGTTCGTGGAGGCGGCGGCCCACGGCGAGGGCCCAGGGGGCGTGGACGGGCATGCCGAAGGGGGAGTGGAGCACCAACCGCCAGTCGCCGAGCTCGTCCTGGAAGCGCTCCACCACGAGCGTCCTGTCGCTGGGGACGACGGACGTGGCCTCCTTCTGCTCGTCGAGGTAGGCCAGCAGGTTCCCGGCGGCGAACGCGTCCAGGCCCGCGGCCTCGATGCGGGCGGCGGCGCGGTCCCGGTCCGCGCCGGAGACCTCGCGCTGGAAGGCGCCGAGGGCCCGGCCGAGCTCGGCGGGGCGGCCCAGGCCGTCCCCCTTCCAGAAGGGCAGCTTGCCGGGCTGGCCGAAGGCCGGGGTGACGAGGACGCGGTCGTGCGTGATGTCCTCGATCTTCCAGCTCGTGGCGCCGAGCGCGAACACGTCTCCGACGCGGGACTCGTAGACCATCTCCTCGTCGAGCTCGCCCACGCGCCGTCCGCCGCGCGCGGCCTGCGCGGCCGCCGTGCCCCCGCCGCCTTCGTGCTCGGTCCCGATGATGTACACGCCGAACAGCCCGCGGTCCGGGATGGTCCCGCCGCTGGTGACGGCGAGGCGCTGCGCACCGGGCCGGCCCTCGATGGTCCCCTCGGTGCGGTCCCACACGATCCGCGGCCGCAGCTCGGCGAACTCGTCCGAGGGGTACTTGCCGGAGAGGAGGTCGAGGGTCGCGTCGAAGGCGGAGCGCGGGAGGGTCGCGAAGGGCGCGGCACGGCGCACCACGTCGAACCATTCCTCGACGTCCACCGGCCCGAGCGCGGTGGCCGCCACGGTCTGCTGCGCGAGGATGTCCAGCGGGTTGGCGGGGATGCGGAGGGCCTCGATGCGCCCGGCGAGCATGCGCTCGACCGTGATGGCGGTGTGCACGAGGTCTGCGCGGTGCTTGGGGAACAGGACGCCTTGGGACACCTCGCCGACCTGGTGGCCGGCCCGGCCCACGCGCTGGAGGCCCGAGGCGACGGAGGGCGGCGACTCGACCTGGACCACGAGGTCCACGAGCCCCATGTCGATGCCGAGCTCGAGGCTGCTCGTCGCGACCACGCAGCGCAGCCGGCCGGACTTGAGGTCGTCCTCGATCTGGGCGCGCTGCTCCTTGGACACCGAGCCGTGGTGGGCGCGGGCGAGGACGGGCTCCGCGCCCGAGGTCTGCCCGGCCTGCGCCATCATCTCGGCGGGTGTGCGCGTGGCCACCGCCGCCGCGGCCGCCCCGGCGGCTGCTCCCGCCGTGGTGAGCCCGCGCTCCGAGGCGGGCAGAGGCTCGTCCCACACGCTCGGCTGGGTCCGCTCGGCGTAGATCTCGTTGAGCCGGCCGGTGAGCCGCTCGGCGAGGCGGCGCGAGTTCGCGAACACGATCGTGGACCGGTTCGCGAGCACGTGGTCGACGATCTTCTCCTCGACGTGCGGCCAGATCGACGCGCTGGGCTGCAGCCCCGAGGCCGGCCCCATGTCATGCGCTGCGGCGGCGCCGGCGAGGTCGCTCATGTCCTCGACCGGCACCGTGACCGTGAGCTCCCACGTCTTCTTGGCCGGCGGCGCCACGATCTCGCACGCCGCGCGCCCCGCGAGGAACTGGGCGACGAGCTCGCGCGGCTCCACGGTGGCCGAGAGCCCGATCCGCTGCGCGGGCCTGGGCAGGATCGCGTCGAGCCGCTCGAGGGAGACCGCGAGGTGCGCCCCGCGCTTGGTCCCGGCCACGGCGTGCACCTCGTCCACGATCACCGTCTCGACCCCCGCGAGCGTCTCGCGCGCCTGCGAGGTGAGCATGAGGTAGAGGGACTCGGGCGTCGTGATGAGGATGTCGGGCGGGTTCGCCAGGAGCGCGCGCCGGTCGGACGACGGCGTGTCCCCGCTCCGCACCCCCACGCTCACCTCGGGCGCGGGCAGGCCCAGGCGTTTGGCAGTCTGCGCGATCCCGATGAGCGGCGCGCGCAGGTTGCGCTCCACGTCCACGCCGAGGGCCTTGAGCGGGGAGATGTAGAGCACCTTGGTCTTGTTCTTCGGCGCACGACGCCGGCGCCCGCCTGCCGCCCTGCCGCCCCCTTCCGCGGTGCTCTCGTCGGGGTGGCTGCCGCCTGCCTGCTCCAGCCCGGGGAGGGGCGCGGCGGGAGGCGGCTCCCCGCCGTCGTGCGCGCCCGGGTGCCGTGCGATGAGTTGGTCGAGGGACCACAGGAACGCCGCGAGCGTCTTGCCCGAGCCGGTCGGGGCGACGACGAGCGCGTGGCGGCCCGAGGAGATCGCGTCCCAGGCGCCGGTCTGGGCGGGCGTGGGCTCGCGGAAGGCCCCGAGGAACCATTCGCGCGTGGCCGCGCCGAAGCGCTGCATCACGCCCGCGGCCACCGCCGCAACTCCGTCCGGTCCGTCCGTCACCGCACCATCATCCCGCACCCCGCCGACACTCCTCGGTCCGGCACCGCGTTGGCCCGGCAGCGCGCGCGGCAGGCCGCTAGGCCGGCTGGAACGCGCGGAGGGTCAGCAGGTGGATGTCCGCGTTGCTGCACGCCGCGGCGGGCGCCGGGATGAACACCGAGCCGTAGTCCTCCGGCGGGTAGACGCGCAGCCCGGCGGCCTGGACCACGGTGCAGCCGGTGAACGTGCGCGCCTGGCGCAGCCCGAACTCCGCCGCGCCGGACTCGCCGGGAGCGAGCACCACCGGCGTGACCGCGGTGGCCTGGTCGCGGTCCGCGGGCGCGCCGATGGGCTTGCCCTCCGGGCCCGCGGTGAGCGACACCCCGGCGAAGCCCTCGAGCAGGCACGCGGTCTTCGAGACGTTCTTGAGCACGATCTTCTGGTACACAGTGCCCGCCGCCCCGCCCTGCCCGGGCGCGAGGGAGCCCTTGAGCTGGGTGGAGAGGCAGCGCGCGGTCCCGCCTGCCGCCTTCGTGGCGGTTCCGGAGGCGCTCGGCGAGGCGGACGACGCCGACGGGCTGGCCGAGGGGCTCGGGCTCGTGGCCTCCGTGGTCGGCGAGGGGCTCGTGGCCGAGGGGCCGGGGAGCCCGCAGCCTGCCAGGCCCGCGGCCAGCACGAGCGGCGAGAGGACGGCAGCGGCGCGGGAGAGGCGAGTCATAATCCCACGATTCACTCCTGTCACACGCGCGTCAAGCTCCCGTGCGCCGTGTCACGGTCCGGCCGCGCGGATCCGCGCGGCCGGCGGGCGTCACTGATCGCGGTGCACGAGGTGCGGCGCGGCCTGCGCGACCGGCTTGACCACGAGCCGGTCGATGTTCACGTGCCGCGGCCGCTGCACGGTCCACACGATGCACTCGGCCACGTCGTCCGCCGTGAGCGGGTCCGGAACGCCCGCATACACGCGATCGGCGGCCTCCTGGTTCCCTCCGAGGCGGCGCAGCGAGAACTCCTCGGTGTGGACCAGGCCCGGCGCGATGTCGATGATGCGCACCTTCTCTCCCACGAGCTCGAGGCGCAGCGTTTCCGAGACCACGCGCTCCGCGTGCTTCGCGGCGCAGTACCCGCCGCCGCCGGGGTAGGAGACGTCCGCAGCGATCGAGGACACCACCACGACGTCCCCGCCGGACGCGCGCAGCGCGGGGAGGAGGGCCTTCGTGACGCGCACCGTGCCCACCACGTTGACCTCGTACATCCACCGCCACTTCTCGAGGTCGGCTTCCGCGATGCTCTCCACGCCGCGCGCGCCGCCGGCGTTGTTCACGAGCACCTCCACGGAACCTGCGGCCTCGGCGATCCGCGCCACGTCGGCGTCGTCCGTGATGTCCGCGGCGAGGATGTCGCACCCGGTGCGGGCCGCGAGGCCCTCGAGGCGCTCCCGGCGGCGGGCAACCGCGAGGACGGAGTATCCGGCGTCGACGAGGTGGCGCACGGTGGCCTCGCCGATCCCGGAGCTCGCGCCCGTGACGACGGCGCGGCGGGCAGGGCGTGGCTGGTTCGCTGGAGTGCTCATGGGTCCATCCCAGCACCGAATCCCGCTCGGCGCACACAGTGAAGGCCGCCCAGCTGATCCGGGACGCCGGACGCCGGACCGCCGCGGGCCCTGCCCTGAAGCGGGACCCGCGGCGGCGCTCAGCACTCCGCCGTCGGTGTCAGGCCGAGCCGCGCGGAGAGCGCGTGCGCACGAACGCGAGCGTCCCCATGGCCAGGCCCGCGAGGCCCGCCACGAGGCCCGCCCATCCTGCCGACTCCGCGCCCGAGGCGCCCGCCATCGGCGAGGAGGCGTCGCCGTCGTCCGAACCGGCCGTCGCGTGCCCGCCTTCCCCGTGCCCATCCTCTGCGTGCCCGCTGGCTGCCGCGGACGTCACCTCGATCGACGGCGCGGGGTACTCCACGGCATCGTGCCCCCCGCCCTCGGCCGGGACCTGCGCCCAGTCCGTCCTGCCCTCGGTGCAGGTCTGGAGCGTCGGGAAGCGGAGGGTGCTGCCCGCGGCGTCCGCCGGGAGCTTCACCGAGAGAACGAAGTCGTCGCGCAGCTCCGCCGGCAGCGGCTTGATGGCCGTGTAGACGATCTGCGAGGTCCGCTCGGTGATCGTGGCGCCGTCCGGGGTGGTGATCGGGGTGCCGAGCTTCTCTGTGACCTTCCGTGCTGTCCAGTTGGCGTGGGCGGTCGGCGTCGCGTCGTTGATGCCTTCCGGGAGGGTGATCGCGACCTGCCTTGTGGGGCTCTCACCGCAGCCGTGCGGGATGCCGAACGCGAGGAGGGCGGATCCGCCTGCCTCGGTGGCGCTCGGGTCGATCGAGACGTGCGCGGATGCCGCACCGGCCCCCGAGAGCGCGAGTGCGGCGCTCGCGGCGGCTGCAGCGCCCGCGCGGGCGAGGAGGACGCGGGCGTTCCGCGCCCGGGCAGCGGCCCGGGCAGTCCGGGCGGTCCGGGTGTTCCGGGAGCTCGGCGTGGTGATCGGGGTGCCGGCAGTGGTGGTGTTCTCGGTGTTCATGGCAGTGCCTTTCGCGGCGCGCGGGCGCGCGCCAAGGACGCCGGCGCTCGGCACGGGGGTGCGCGGCGAGCGCGGCGGGAGGGATGCGCCGGGAGGCGCGGGACTCAGGCGAAGGCGGTTGCCGGGGGAGGGCCGCGCAGGGGCGGGGGCGCGAGGGTCCGCCACGCGAGAGCGCGCTGCACGGGGTACGGGGGCGCCGCAGCAGGCGCAGGGGCAGGCACGACGGCGGGTGGCTGGGGCAGGTGCAGGAGCGGCCGGATCCACTCGGCGAGTGCCGTGAGCGCGAGCTCGGACTGGCGGATCACCGCCGCGCACGCCAGGGTGGCGACCGCGTGCAGCGCGACCATGGCCCAGGACGCATGGGCGTGCTCCGGCGCGGCCGCCCCGGCAGCGGGGTGGGACGAGGCGAGCGCGGACACGGCATCCCCCACGTGCTGGTGGCGGCCGAATGCCAGCGCGTTCGCTGCCTCCGCGGGCACGGCCGCGGGCATCGAGAGCAGGGTGAACGCCTCGTGCAGGGCCAGCTGGCCCGCTCCCAGGACGCCGATCAGGGCGGGGAGGCGCAGCGTGACGCGGCCCAGGAGCGTCGAGCCCAGTGCCACGAGGGCCAGGAGTGCCGCGAGGACCGTCGGATGCGGGAGGGACCCTCCCGCCCAGGCGTGTGCTCCGGCGGCGAGCGCGGTCACGGTGCCGGCCATCGCCGTCGTCCGCATCCAGCGCACGGCATTGCCGCCGCGCAGGGAGGGGGGCACGGGCACCGAAGGGGTCTCGCGCGCGGTGTGCACGGCACCTCCTCGGGGTCTGGCCTCGGGCTGTGGCGGGCGCCGGCCGGGCTCTCTGGCTTCCCGCCGGTGGTGTGGCCCTGGCGTCCACAGGCCCGGCAGGGCGGTTCAAGTCTACTGCGGCGCTCGGGGAGCGCGGCGCCAGCCGTTCACCTGGGCGTTGCCCGGATCTCACAATCTGGACACCGCTGGTCAGGGATCGCTCCCTAGTCTCCCGGGCATGGCTAAGAAGCTTTTGACCACCGTCAGTACCCTTGCCGCGGCCGGCGCCCTCGCGCTCACAGCGCTCCCCGCCGTCGCCGCTACCGACACCACCGTTGCCCCGCACCCCCAGGCCGTGCTCCCGCAGAAGACCCACTTCGACCTGCAGGCACACCGGGGCGGGCTCGGCATGACCACCGAGGAGACCCCGCAGGCCTTCGCGAAGGCCCTCGAGCTCGGTGTCACGACCCTCGAGCTCGACACGCAGATCACCAAGGACGGCGCCGTCGTCGTCACCCACGACCGCCAGGTCCAGGCGCGCAAGTGCGCCGACACCGCCCCCGTCACCCCCGGGGACACGATGTACCCGTACGTGGGCAAGTACATCAAGGACCTCACCCTCGCCCAGGTCAGGACGCTCAACTGCGGCTGGCAGCAGCTGCCGGGCTACCCGGAGCAGGAGGTCGTCTCCGGCGTGAAGATGGCCGAGCTCAAGGACATCTTCGCCGTGGTGAAGGCCCATGATGCCAAGGGCGTCATGATGAACATCGAGACCAAGGTCGAGGCGGGCGCTCCCGAGCAGACTGCCCCGCGCGAGCTCTTCGTGAGCCGGGTCTACGAGGAGATCGCAGCGGCGGGCATGGACCGCCAGGTCACCATCCAGTCCTTCGACTGGGGCGCGCTCAAGGAGATGCACCGCATCGCCCCCCACCTGCCCCTCGTGGCGCTGACCAACTACGATTTCCTCCAGGTCGGCAAGCCTGGCGCCTCGCCGTGGCTCGGCGGGATCGACGCGGACGACTTCGGCGGCGACTTCGTCGCTGCTGCCGCCTCGATCGAGGGCGTCACGGCGCTGTCCCCGAACTACGGCTTCCCGCAGAACGGCAAGGTCGGCCAGCCGGGCTTCCGCTTCTACCCGAGCGAGAAGATGATCGAGGACGCGCACGCCCGCGGCCTCAAGGTCATCCCGTGGACGTGCGATGACCGCGCGACCATGGAAGCGCTCATCGACATGGGCGTGGACGGGATCATCACGGACTACCCGAACGTGCTCCGTGACCTCATGGCGGAGCGCGGCATGCGCCTGCCCAAGGCCTACCCGGCGGCGTGACGCCTCAGCCCGGGTGGCTCCTTCGGGGGCCGCCCGGGCCCGTTCCTCGAAGCCGCCCGCCGGCAGCCTGACGGCTGCTGGCGGGCGGCTTCGGCTGCAAACCAGTCAGCACGGTAGCCCGGAAGCATGGTCAGCCGGACCGCATGACAAAGGCCCCTGCATCCCCGGTATTCCGGGGCCGCAGGGGCCTTCGTGCTGGGCGGTGGTGGAGGGATTTGAACCCCCGTTGGCTTTTACACCAAACATCATTTCGAGTGATGCACCTTCGGCCGCTCGGACACACCACCAGCAGGCATCCACTCTACCGGGTGCTCGCCGCAGGTCCAAACCGGCCACAGCCCGGGCTCGGCGGGCCGCCCCGGGGCCTTGGCGATGAGTGGGTAGTCTCGTGGGAGCACCCCCGAAGGAAAGGAAGAGTCCTGGTTCTCGCCGCATCGTCTTCTGCAGAACAGCTCGGCGGGTTCGGGGCCTGGGCCGTCGGCATCATTGAGCAGCTCGGCGGCCTCGGCGCCGCCCTGCTCATCGCTCTCGAGAGCTTCTTCCCGCCCGTGCCCAGCGAGATCATCCTTCCGCTGGCCGGCTTCACCGCGTCCAAGAGCCCCCTGGGCGTCGTAGAGATGATCCTGTGGTGCACGGCCGGGTCCCTTGCGGGCGCATGGGCGCTGTACGCCGTCGGGGCGCTCCTGGGGCGCGCGCGCACCCACCGGCTCCTCGGCCGACTCCCGCTCATGAAGCTCGAGGACGTCGAGAAGGCCGAAGCCTGGTTCGGCAAGCACGCCAAGAGCAGCGTCTTCTTCGGCCGGATGGTCCCGGTGGTGCGCAGCCTCGTCTCGATCCCGGCCGGGATCACCCGCATGGGCCCTGTGCTCTTCACCCTCCTCACCGCAGGAGGCTCCCTGCTCTGGAACGGCGGCCTCATCATGGCCGGCTATCTGCTCGGGGAGAAGTGGCAGTCGGTGCGGCCCTATGTCGGCGGGTTCAGCAACCTCGTCCTCGTGGCGATGGGCGTGGCCGTGGCGATATGGGTCATCAGGCGCGTCCGGGCGAAGCGCTCCACCTGACGGCACCCCTCGGCCCTGGCAGCACCCCTCGGCCGGCGGACCCATCGGCGGATGAGGCCCCCGCCGGAGAGTTCAGCCGCCCGCCGCGAGTGGCCAGATCCCCGAGCTGCCGCGGCGATGGCTGCCCACGAGGTGGGTATCGATGATCCCGATCGCCTCCATGAGCGCGTGCATCGTGGTGGGCCCGACGAAGGAGAAGCCCTTCTTGCGCAGGGCCTTCGAGAGGGCGACCGATTCCGGTGAGGTCGAGGGGATGTCGGCGAAGCTGCGCGGTTCAGGGGTCCGCTCGGGCTTGAATCCCCAGACGAAGTCGACGAGTCCGCCCTCCTCGCGCAGCGCGATCGTGGCCCTCGCGTTGGTGATGGCCGCGGCGATCTTGGCCCGATTGCGCACGATTCCCGTATCGCGCATGAGCCGCTCCACGTCCTGGTCGGTGAACGTGGCGACGGCGTCCGGGTCGAAGTCGGCGAATGCGTCCCGGAAGGCCGGGCGCTTGCGCAGGATCGTCGCCCAGGACAGCCCGGCCTGGAAGCCTTCGAGGCAGATCCGCTCGTAGAGGCCCTGCTCGTCGAGCACGGGCATGCCCCATTCCGTGTCGTAGTACTCACGCATGAGCGCGTCGGCGCTTGCCCAGGATGGACGCAGGAGTCCGTCCTCTCCGGTGACCAGTGCAGTCTCGCCCATCGTGCTGTGCCTTCCTCTCACATGCCGGGTGCGGTGGACCCGGGGTTCATTCCAGGCCGGTGGCCCGCAGTGTGATGTTGATGCGGCCGGACTCGAGGCCGCACCCCGGAGGTGCGGTGCCGGGGAGGGTGCTCGGCACGCCGTGGTAGGCGAGCCGCGAGGGCCCGCCGAAGACGAAAAGGTCCCCGGACTCCAGAGTCAGGTCCTGATAGGGCTTCGCGCGGGTCTGCGTGTTGCCGAACCGGAACACGCAGCTGTCGCCGATGGACAGCGAGACCACCGGCGCGAGCGAGGCCTCGTCCTTGTCCTGGTGCATCCCCATACGCGCTTCGGAATCGTAGAAGTTCACGAGCGCGGCGTCCGGGGTGTACTCGAGGCCGCCGCCCGCGAGCCCGTCCGTCCCGTAGGCCTCGGCCACAGCGAGGCGCCCGACCCGCACGAGCCAGTCCGGCAGGGGAAGGACCTTGGCGCCGTTCACATCGGTGGCCTCCCGCGTGTAGCGGTAGGGCTGCCAGTGCCATCCGAGGCACACGGTCCGCACGGACATCGGGTGGCCCCGGACGAGGGCCGCGCGCGGGGGCACGGGGCCGGCGGCCCACTCCCGGAACCGGTCGGCAATCCATGCCTGCTGGTCGGGCCGCAGCCATCCGGGGACGTGCACGGCGCCCGGCGCCACTTCGCGGCGCGGCCGGGACAGGAGCTCGTCGCCGAAGAGCGTGCTCATGCTGCCGCGGACTCGAGTGACAGGAGCGCTGTCTTCGCCTCCAGACCGCCGAGGTAGCCGCCCAGGCTGCCGTCGGAGCGGAGCACACGGTGGCACGGGACGACGAGCGGGAGAGGGTTCGTGGCGCACGCCGTGCCGACCGCGCGGACCGCCTTGGGGCTCCCCACCGCCCGGGCAACCTCGGTGTAGCTCTCAGTCCGCCCGAAGGGGATCCGCTCGAGGTGCTGGATGACGGTCCGGCGGAACCCGGAGGACAGGCTCAGGTCGAGCGGGAGGCCGAAGGCGTGGCGCCGCCCCGCGAAGTACTCCTCGATCTGGCGGGATGCGGCGCCGAGCCGTGCAGGAGCCTCGAGGATGCGCGGGCTCAGCCGCACGGCCAGCTGCTGGAGGACCGCGTCGTGGCCCTCGCGCTCGAACGCCACGCGGACCAGGCCTCGCTCCGTTGCGGCCAGGAGGAGTGCTCCCAGCGGCGACTCGACCACGCGGTAGGCGATGTCCAGCACCCCCTCGCGGCTCGCCTCCTGGGCAAGCGACGCGCGCAGGCGATCGAGCGCGCCGGGCTCGATGGCGGTGGCGTGGGTCGGGAACACGAGGTCCACGGCCCCGGACGGGGGCGTCCAGTCGGTGGTGGTCATGGTGCGGCCTCTCCTGTGGGTGTCTCTTCGGCCATGGACGATCGCAGCCTCTTGATCCCGTCCGCCGCGGACCGCCGGGCGGCGGCCGCGCTGCCCCCGAGGATCCCGGCGATGTCCGCGAACGGGAGGTCCGCGAGGTAGCGGTACGCGATGACGCGGCGCTGCTTGTCCGGCAGCTGCGCCACAAGATGCCACACGCCGTCCGGCGGGCCGGGGTTGCCGTGCGCCGAGGCCCGGTCGGGCACCGAGTCCACGGGCACCGCGCGCCGTCCGCTCGCGCGCACCGAGTCCAGTGACCTCCGGTGCGCGATGGTCACGAGCCAGGCCTCGTGGTTCGCATCCGGCGGGAGCTCGGGGTAGGCACGGAGGGCAGCGATGAAGGTCTCCTGCCAGACGTCCTCCGCCTCCACAGGCCCGACGACGGCTCGGCACACCCGCAGCACCGTGGCGCCGTGGAGCTCCACGAGCTTCTCGAAAGGCTGTTTCGTGTCCATCACTGTGCAGACGCTCCCGGAGCCCGGAATGTGAGGTCCGGCTCAGGCATCGGCCCCGGCCGAACGGTGCGCGGCGAAGAACGCCCGCAGGACGTCTCCGCACTCCTGCTCGAGGACACCCCCGAACACCTCCACCCAGTGGTTGAGCCTCCGCTCCCGCAGCACGTCGAAGACGCTGCCGGCCGCACCGGCCTTCTCGTCCCATGCCCCGAAGACCACGCGCGGGATCCGTGCGAGCACGATCGCGCCCGCGCACATCGCGCACGGCTCGAGGGTGACCACGAGCGTGCAGTCCGCGAGCCGCCATCCGTCCCCGCCGCCGTCGTGCGCCAGCCGCGCGGCAGCGGCGCGGATGGCCTGCACCTCGGCGTGCGCCGTGGGATCGCCGCACGCCTCGCGCTCATTGCGCCCGACGGCGAGCACCTCGCCGCCGGGGCCGACCACGACGGCGCCGATCGGGACATCCCCGGTCGACTCAGCGGCGCGGGCCTGCTCGAGCGCCAGTCGCATCCAGGCCTCGTGGCGCGCGTCCTGGCGCAGGGGATCGGCGGTGGGCATGGCTCCAATGATAGGTTCGGGTCCAGTCGACCGGGGGAGGAACGCGTGCGCCGTCTGCTCGACGCCCTGGCCCGGTGGCTGGGGCCCAACGCCTCGATGTGGGCGCTGCTCGCGATCGGGGCGGGGCTCACGCTCGCACTCAGCGTGGCCGGCGGGGAGGTGTACGAGTCGGTGGCCCAGAAGGGGCGGCTCGCCTCGATGGACCAGCCCGTCCTGGAGGCGGCAGTCGCCGCCCGGACGCCCGAGTCGGTCGCAGCCGTCACCGCGTTCACGAACCTCGGGGGCGGGCTGATCTCCCCGATCGCCGCGGCCGCGGCCGCCATCCTCATCGCGATCCGCACCAACCACTGGCGGGCGCTCGTGCTCGTCCCGGCCGCCGGTGCGGGTTCGCTCCTCGTCACGGTGTTCGGCAAGGACCTGGCCGGGCGGGCCCGCCCTCCGCTCGCCTCTGCGGTCCCGCCGTTCGAGTACTCGCCGTCGTTCCCCAGCGGCCACACGCTCAACGCGACCGTCCTCGCCGGGATCATCGTCTACCTCGTGGCGCTGCACCTCCGCCGCGCATGGCCCCGGGCTGCGGCGATCGCCGTCGCCGCCCTCTACGCCTTCGCCATGGGCCTCTCCCGCGTGTACCTCGGACACCACTGGCTCACCGACGTGATCGCCGCATGGCTGCTCGGCCTCGCATGGCTGAGCGTGGTGGTGTTCGCCCACCGGGTGTTCATCCTCGTCCGTGCCCGCCGGGCCCGGAGGGCCGGCCGGGCCGGCCGGGCCGGGCCCGGGGGCTGATAGCTTTTCACCATGCGCACACTCGTCGTGGACCACCCGCTCGTTGCCCACAAGCTGACCGTCCTGCGGGACCGTGACACCCCCAGCCCCGTGTTCCGCCAGCTCACCGAGGAGCTCGTGACCCTTCTGGCCTACGAGGCCACGCGGGACGTCCGCACCGAGCCCGTCACCATCCAGACCCCGGTCGCGACCACCGTGGGCACGGCCTTCACCAAGCCGACTCCCCTCGTCGTCCCGATCCTGCGCGCCGGCCTCGGCATGCTCGAGGGCATGACACGCCTCGTGCCGACCGCTGAGGTGGGCTTCCTGGGCATGGCCCGCAACGAGGAGACCCTGGACATCATCACGTACGCCGAACGGCTCCCCGAGGACCTCACGGGCCGCCAGGTGTTCGTCCTCGACCCGATGCTCGCCACAGGCGGCACCCTGCGCGAGGCCGTCAAGTTCCTCTTCCGCCGCGGCGCCTCCGACGTCACGTGCATCTGCCTCCTCGCCGCGCCCGAGGGCCTGGCCAAGCTCGAGGAGGAGCTTGCTGACGCGAACGTGACCGTGGTGCTCGCCTCGATCGACGAGCGGCTCAACGAGAAGGCCTACATCGTCCCCGGCCTCGGCGACGCCGGCGACAGGCTCTACGGGCTCGCCAAGTAGCGCTCCTGCCTCCGGCGCGTCCGCTCACCGGCCGGTGAGCGGGTCCTCGGGAGGCTCGACGAGCGAGGGCAGGGACGGCACCGGCAGGCTCGGCGGGGTGTCCATAGTTGCAGGAGGCGCGGTCGGGCCCAGCGGGACCTGCGGAGCGGTCGGCACGGGAACGGGCTGGCCGAGGCTGTCGACCGGCGCGGGGGCGGGGGAGCCTACCGCCCCGTCCGTCGCCGAGGGCGAGGGAGCTGGCTGCGGTGCGTCCGTCGTCCCCGGTTCGGGAGCCGTGTACTCCTGGGGTGCTGCGGGCTCTGCGGGGGCCGGGGCCTGCTCGGCCGGGGTTCCCGCGACAGCGCCGAGGATCGTGGTGAGGGACGTGCTGATGCCCTCGCGCAGGCCCGGATCGGCAACGCTCGCCGCGGCAGTCCCCGTGGCGAGGGCGGCGACGACGGCCGCGGCCGCCAGGGGGGCGCGGCGCCGGCGGCGGCGCTCGCGCGCCCGGGCAAGGTCGACGACGTCGCCCGCCTCGCCCGGGTGACGCGCCGGTGGTGCGGTCACGGCAGACGCCGTCTCCACCGGCCCGGAGGCGGCAGCGGCAGTCAGGAGGGCGGCCTCGGCAGCCGCCGCCGCGGACTGGGGCACCGGCGCTGCTGTCGGCACGGCGGCCCGGTCCACATCCTGGGACATGAGGGCCACATCCGGGGACATGAGGGCCCTGAGCGCCCGGCTCGGCGCGACGGGCCCGCTGTGGGCCAGCGCGCGCAGCTCATCGAGCACAGGGCGCATCGACGCGGCGTCGTCGGCATCGCACTCGGCGAGGAACTCGTCGACGACCCTGAGGTCGTCCGGGTCCGGTGTGGCGTTCATGGTGTGCTCAGTTCTGAAGTCAGCGCGTGGGATCTGAGGGCGGTGAGCGCCCGGCGTTGGAGCTGTTTGACGGCCCCGGTGCTCCGCTCCATGATGGCGGCGGTCTGCTCGATCGAGAGGTCCGCGACGATCCGCAGCAGCAGGACCTCGCGGTGGTCGTCTGCGAGCCCGCCCAGGAGCGCGACGACGCCGCTCGCCTCGAGCGCCTCGTCCTCCGGGGTCAGGGGTGCGCGGCGCGGATCCTCGTCGGCCTCGTGGGGCACGAGGTGGGGGGTGCGGGAACGTCGGCGGTGGTGGTCGACGGCGCGGCCGTGGGCGATCGTGAAGGCCAGGGCCTTGGCGCCGTCCAGCCCCCCTGTGAGGCGGGGGCGGGCGCCGGGGCCGCGGTCGCCGTCCTCGGGGGCCATGCGGGTGTAGAGGGCCAGGAAGACGTCATGGGCCGCCGAATCGGGGTCGTCCACTCCGCGGGCGCGGAGGTATCCGCGGACGGACGGCGAGTAGGCCCGGTAGGCCGCGGTGAAGAGCCCAGTGAGGTCGGTGGGCTCGTCGGCGGGGGCGCTCTGCCCGGCCTGAACGTGCGTCGTCAACCCGTGTTCCTCCTTGTGGCCTGTCACCTCCGCGTCGTCACGCGGCAGTCCGGCCGGGATGGTGTGGTGCGCGGGAGCCCGCCGCGGCGGGCTCCCGCGAAGGGTTCAGCCTAGCGGACGCCCTCGGCGAGGCCGGACGGGGCTTCGGTCGGGACGGCCGGCAGGGACGGGGCCGGGGCGCTCGGGAGCGCATCCTCGGCCGGGACAGCCGGGACAGCCGGGGCGTCCGGCGCCTCGACCGAGCCCGTGGCGCTGGCTGCGCCCTGGGCGGCGGCCTCGGCCGTCACATCGGCGCAGTACGCGGCGATGTTGGCCTCGCCCTCGGCAGAGACCGAGAGGCTGCGGTAGGCGGTCGAGTCGGCGTCGAGGCCACCGTTGGCGTGGGCGGTGCAGAGGCCAAGGACGTCCAGGTTCGCCGGGTCCGACCCGTTGCCGACCGCCTTCGAGGCCAGCTCGCGGGCGTCGGCGAGGGCCTGCTCGGCCTCGCCCTTCGCGGCGTCCAGCTGGGACGTGCCCTTGGCCTGCGCGTCGGCGGCGAGCTCCTCGGCCGAGGCCTGAGCCGCCTGGGCCCGGGACTCGCCCTCGGCCTGGGCCTCGGCGACGGCAGGGGCGGGAGCCCCGATGAGGCTGTGGGCCATCTCCTGCGCGGGGGCGGGGAGGGAGCCGGTGTAGGCGGCGGTGCCCACGCCGCCGACGGTGAGGGCGCCGAGCGCGGCAGCGCTCGCAGCGATCTTGCTCGAGGCGAGGACGGTGAACAGCGACATGGAAGCTCCTGGGGTCTGTGGGGACGGTTTCAAGGCGCCATCGCGGCGTCCTTACACGGGGTCAACCGATGCCCCCTGCGGAAAGGTCACGCGGCCCGGAAGAATTCTGCGCGGCCCCCTGGATCCTCTCTGGAGCGGCACGGGGATTCGGTCCAGACCGAATGGTCGCCGGCCCGACCGCCCAGCCCTATCGTGAGTGGGTGGACTCCAGCACTTCTTCCAGGAACTCCGCGTGACCCGGCGCACGTGGGTGCTCTTCATCGCCATGGGCCTCATCTGGGGCACCCCCTACCTCCTCATCCGCGAGGCCGTCCACGAGGTGAGCCCAGCGGTCGTGGTGTTCGCGCGCACGGCGATCGGCGCCGTCGTGCTCCTGCCCTTCGCGTGGCGCGGGATGCGGAAGCTGTGGGAGCACCGGTGGCCCGTCCTCGCGTTCGCGCTCATCGAGATGGTTGGCCCCTGGTTCCTCCTCAGCGACGCCGAGCGGCACATCACGAGCTCGCTGGCCGGGCTGCTCATCGCGTTCGCGCCGGTGCTCGCTCTCCTGACGGCAAGGGTGAGCGGGCTCGAGCGGCGCATCGGCGGGCTGCGGATCCTCGGACTCGTCCTTGCCGTGGCGGGCGTCACAGCCCTCGGCGGGGACGGGATGAGGGCCTCCGGGCCGTGGCCCGTGGCGGAGATGGTCCTCGTGGCGGTCGGCTACGCCGTGGCCCCCCAGATCGCGGCGGTGAAGCTGCGCGAGGTCCCCGCCCTGCCCCTCACGGCGGTGTGCCTGAGCATCGCTGCCGTGGTCTCGGCCCCCTTCGCGGCGGCCACGTGGCCCGCCGATCCGCCCTCGTTCACGGCCACAGGCTCGCTCGTGCTCCTCGGGCTCCTCTGCACGGCCTTCGCGTTCCTCCTCTTCTTCCGGCTCATCGCCGAGGCGGGGCCCGCACGGGCGACGGCGATCGCGTACGTCAATCCCGTCGTCGCCCTCGCGCTGGGGGTCGCCCTGCACGGCGACCCGCTCACCCCGCTGCTGGGGATCGGCGCTGTCCTCGTCCTGGCCGGCGTCGTCCTCGCGACGAGCGGCCGGCGCGAGGCGGCCCTCACCCCGGAAGGCGAACCGCGAATACCGTCTGCCCCGGCCGCGACGTGAGCTCCACGCTCCCGCCGTGGGCCTCGACGATCGCCTCGACGATCGCGAGGCCCAGGCCGGTGGAGCCCTCCCCGGACGTGCCCGAGCGGGCAGCGTCCGCGCGCGCGAATCGCGAGAACACCGTGGTGCGCAGCTCGTCGGGGATCCCCGGCCCCGTGTCCGTGACCGTGATGACCACGCCCCCGCGCGGGTCCCTTCCGGCGGCGGCCGTCACCACCGTCCCCGGCGGGGTGTGCGTGCGGGCGTTCGCAAGCAGGTTCACGAGGACCTGGTGCAGCTTCTGCGCGTCTGCGCGGACCTCGAGCGGCTCGTCCGGCAGCTCGAGCCGCCACACGTGGTCCGGCCCGATCACCTTCTGGTCCGTGACCGTCTCGATGACCAGCTGCGTGACGTCCACCGGGCGCACCGAGAGGGCCTGCCCCTCGTCAAGCCGTGCGAGCGTGAGGAGGTCCTCGACGAGGCGCCCCATCCGCCGGGACTGCGCCTCGACCCGGGCGATCGACTCCGTGCCCTGGGGCGAGAGCGTCTCGGTGAGCCGCACCATGTCGGTGTAGCCGCGGATCGCCGTGAGCGGCGTGCGCAGCTCGTGCGAGGCGTCCGCGACGAACTGCCGTACCCGCTTCTCCGAGGCCTGCCGCGCCTCGAGCGCCCCGGCCACGTTCTCGAGCATCCGGTTCAGCGCGTGCCCCACCTGGCCCACATCGGTCCCGGGGTGCGCGGCCGACGGCGGGACCCTGACCGCGAGGGCGACTTCGCCGGCGTCGAGAGGCAGCTGGGCCACCTGCCCGGCGACGCGCGAGACCTCCTCGAGCGGCGCGAGCGTCCGGCGGATGATCCACGTCCCGACGAGGCCCAGGAGGACGAGCCCCGCGAGGGAGACGAGGAGCGTCGTGGCCACGAGTGAGCCGAGCGTGGCCTGCTGCTGGGCGAGCGGGAGCCCCGTGACGATCGTGTCGCCGTACCCCGTGCGCACGGCGACGAGGCGGTAGTCGCCCACGCTGAGGCGGCGCTCCACCGCAATGAGCCCCCCGTCCTCGTCCGTCAGGCCCGAGCGGGACGCGTCGGCATGCGTGCCGGAGACGGGCACCGAGGCGAGGGTGACGGCGTCGAACGCCTGCAGCTCGAGGCGCTCCCCCTCGGGGGAGATGAGCCCCCCGATCTGGACCACCCCTCCGCTGATGCGCGCATTGAGGGTCCCGGCGCCCTGGCCCCGGGCGTCGAGCGGGTCCATGCGCAGCCCCCCGCCTCCGCCGAACTGGGCGGCGCGATGGCTCGCGGCGGCGAGCTCCGAGTCGAGCTGGCGCGTGAGCACCGAGTCCATCGAGGCGTAGAGCAGCGTCCCGATGATGGAGCTGGCGGTGACGAGCAGGAGCATCGTGGCGAGCACGAGCTTGGTGCGCAGATGCCAGGTGTCCGGATGCCGCCAGCGGCGGGGCCGTGGCGTGCCGACGGCGGCGCCCACAGCCCCGCTCACCCCTCGGCCGGCTTGATGACGTAGCCGGCGCCGCGCACGGTATGGATCATCGGCGGGCGGCCGGCGTCGATCTTCTTGCGCAGGTAGGAGATGTACAGCTCCACGATGTTGGCCTGCCCGCCGAAGTCGTAGCGCCACACGTGGTCCAGGATCTGCGCCTTGCTGACCACCCGCCTGGGGTTCTCCATGAGGTAGCGGAGGAGCTCGAACTGAGTGGCCGTGAGCTGGATGTCCTCGCCGGCGCGGGTCACTTCCCGCGTGTCCGTGTTGAGGACGAGGTCTCCCACCACGAGCTCCGCGTCGTCCTGCGCCGCGACGCCCGAGCGCTGCACGAGGCGGTGGAGGCGCAGCATGACCTCCTCCATGCTGAACGGCTTGGTCACGTAGTCGTCCCCGCCAGCGGCGAGGCCCGTGATGCGGTCCTCGAGCGCGTCCTTCGCCGTGAGGAAGAGCGCAGGCACCCCGGGGAGGAACTGCCGGATCCGAGAGAGGGCCTCCACGCCGTCGAACCCCGGCATCATGACGTCCAGGACGAGGACGTCCGGACGGAAGTCCCGCGCGGCGGCGACGGCGCTCGGGCCGTCGCCCGCGGTCCGGACCGTCCACCCGGCCATGCGCAGGCCCATGCCCATGAGGTCTGCGAGGCTCGGCTCGTCGTCCGCTACGAGGGCGCGGATGGGAGTGCCGTCGGGGCGCGTGATGGCCGGCAGGTCGGAGACGGAGAAGGGGCGTTCCATGGGTCCAAGCCTCCCGGGTGCACTCGTGGCGGGCCTATGGCCCAGCTGTGGGCCAGCTGTGCGGGCAGGCCCGGCTGTGCTGGCAAGCCTAGCGCCGGCGCGTGGCCGGGGGCGGAAGCGCACGACGGCGCCGCCGGCCTCGTGGGGGAGGCGGGCGGCGCCGCGGTGGGTCACCCGGGCGGGCGGCGGGAGCCGCGAGCCCTGGAGGGAGGCCGGCTCAGTACCAGTTGTTGGCGTAGTGGAAGCCGAGCGCGTTCGCCGGCGAGCCGTAGCGCTCCTTGATGTAGTCCAGGCCCCAGTCGATCTGCGTCCGGAAGTTGGTCTGCCAGTCAGCGCCGGCAGAGGCCATCTTGCCCGCGGGGAGGGCCTGGACGATCCCGTAGGCGCCGCTGCTGGGGTTCGTGGCGTCCGTGCGCCACTCGGATTCCTTGGTCCAGAGCGTCTCGAGCGCGCTCATCTGGTCCTGGCCCCAGCCGTAGGCGGCGAGGCGGCTGGCCGCGTAGGCCCTCGCCGCGGCCGGGTCATTGACGGGGCGGGCGGCGGCGGCCTTGGCTTCCGCGGCCTTCTTCGCGGCGGCGGCCTTCTTCGCGGCAGCGGCCTTGGCGGCGGCTGCCTTGGCGGCCTCGGCCTTCTCGGCCTTGGCCTCGCGGGCCGCCTTCATGCGCTCGGCGGCCTCGCGCAGGCTGGCCTGCTCCGCGGCGGTCCGGGCCGCCGCGTTCTCTGCTGTGTTCTCTGCAGGCAGGGCTGCCTGGGCCGTCTCCACTGAGGCAGTCTGGCCGAGGTCGCCGGCGGTCGTCGCGGCGGCGCCGCCGCCGACTGCGACGAGTCCGAGCGACAGTGCCACGACAGCACTGCGGTGGCCGAGGCGGCCGCCGGGGGCCTTCGGGTCCGAGATGGACGCGGCGATGCGGGCGAGGGGGGTGCGGGTGGTTGCAGCTGCACGGCGGCGGCCGTGGGGGCGCGCGGAAGCGCGGAACGTCGACTTGCTCACTGGGGGCCTCTCGGTGGCGCCTGCGGAGTTAGCTGTCGGGTTCGGATGAGAGTCATCCGGCCCCGCCGCTGGGGCGTGGGCTTCACCCCGAGGCCGCACTCGCTGGGGGGTGCGGGGCGGCCGGGTGTGGGGTCCTCCGTCTCTGCCTTGCATGTCCTCCCAGGCTGCCGGCAGAGCTCGGCGGGCACGGCCCGGGGGAGCCCGCAGTGGCGCGGGCATGCATTCCACGGTACCGACCACGGCTCCCTTTGTCACATTTGGGTAACGGCAGATTCGCCCCGCGTGCCTACCGCATGCTCTAGCCCCTGTCCAACGGAAATGGGGGACTGCGGCGTGCTTGTCCAGTGAAGTCCGAATTGTGAGATCGGCGATCTCTCCCGGAGGGTCGGATCAAGAGCGCCTGTCGACCGAATAATCTTCGATAAACGTCCATTCGGTCGGTAAAACCCTGAAAAATGAGGTTCACATCAGCCAGTTATCGAATCGTGAGGTTCATCACAACTCCTTTGCGAATCTCACGATGTGAGACGAATCTGACATTGTTACTTGCCTGTAGGGATTGTTACGGGCCACACTCGGTGTGTGAACAAGGACTCAGCAGCACGTTTCGCTCGAGAACGCGCCGCCGGCTCACCCGCTGGCCGCGCACTGTGCCGCTGTCGAATGTCGAGCTGACTGCACCACCCCAGCAATCGCACGTCCATAGCCCAGCGTCGGGCCCACTTACGCCTTCGCGGGCGCCTGCGCTCCGCATTCGAAGCCGCTGCGGCGGCTAGTCACGAACGAGGTCTGCATCCCATGTCACTTGCATCCGGCTACGTCCACATCTCCGTCCGCAATGCCCAGAAGTCGCAGCAGGGCGCCGCACGCCAGCCCTTCGCGGCCCGTGTAGCGCAGCCGCTGCGCGCCGCCGGTCACGACTACGCGCCCATCACGGCGCCCACGCCGGTGATCGCCCCCTCCGCCGAGCCGGTGCGAGCCGTCCCGGCCGACAATGTGGCCCACGGCTTCGTGCTCTACGTGGGCCTGTCCGAGCAGGAGGCGGCAGCAGCCGGCACGTCGGTCGCGCGCATCGCCCAGGAGGTCCGCGCCTACGCCCAGACCCTCCTCGCCGGCGTCGAGTCCTACGCTGCCGTCGCCGTCGCCCCTGCCGGTGCACCGGGCACCCCGCTGGACGTCGTCCGCTCGACCTTCGGCGATCCCACTGCCTCGGTGCGCCAGCAGCGCCCCGAGCCCCGCCAGCCGGTCGCCCCGCAGGACGCCCGCCCGAGCGGCGTCCTCATCGACCTGGCCCGCCGCGAGGTCCACCTCGACGGCGAGACACTCAATCTGACCTTCAAGGAATTCGAGCTCCTGAACTACCTTGTCGAGAACGGCACCCGGACCGTGAGCCGTGACGAGCTGCTGGACGGGCTCTGGAAGAACGCCGAGGAAGTCCCCAACGAGCGCACCATCGACGTGCACATCCGCCGCCTGCGCTCCAAGCTCGGCCGCCTGGCCAACACCGTCCGCACGGTGCGCGGCCAGGGCTACCGCTTCTACGAGCACCCCGAGGTCGTGGTCTGGGCCGCGCCGGAGTACTCGATCTAGCCCACCCCGCCCGACCCGGCGGCAGCGCTCACAAGGCCGGTGATGCCGACCTGCCCGGACGCCGCCGTAGGCTGTGCCCCCACGCCGCCGTAGGCTGTGCCCCCACGCCGCCGTAGGCTGGGGGAGTGACCCAGCACCACCTCAAGCGCCTCGTCGTCCTCCGCCACGCCAAGGCTGCCTGGCCGCTCGGGGTGGATGACATCGACCGGCCGCTGGCCGAGCGCGGGCACGCTGACGCGCCGGCGGCGGGCGCGTGGCTCGCCAAGCACGGCGTGGTGCCGGACTTCATCCTCTGCTCCGTGGCGCTCCGCACGCGGCAGACCTGCACGTGGGTGTGCGAGCAGCTCGGCGACAAGGCGCCCACGCCCAAGCTCGAGACCGGCCTCTACGCCGCGAGCGCCGCGCGGATGCTCTCCGTGGTCAACCATGTGCCGGAGACCGTGCGCACCCTGCTCGTGATCGCCCACATGCCCGGCGTGCAGGACCTCGTCCTCCGCCTGGCCTCCCGCGACTCCGACCAGGACGCCTACATGGACGCGGCGAGCCACTTCCCGACGGCGGGCCTCGCTGTCCTCGAGGTCGAGGGACCCTGGGCCGAGCTGGACGGCCAGGACGCCCGCCTCACCCGCTTCGCCGTGCCCCGCGGGAAGCGGCACTGACCGGGGCGTTCGCCCGCGTGCGCGCCGGGGCGGCCGCCGCAGTGCCCTGCCGGGACGCGCGCGGGGCCACCCCCGTCCTGGGGCGCGGCGCGGCAGCGCTCTTGGGACCCGGTGCCCTGGCGGCTCTGGCCCGCGGCGCGCGCGGGGCGCGGGACGGGGTGCTGCGCAGGGCCCGCTGCTCCGGCCACACCGCGCCGGCGAACAGCACCGCGAGCGTGAGGCACACGGCGAGGACTGATCCGAGGAAGTAGGGATCGGCGTCCCGCGTCGAGACGGTCGCGACTGCCTCGGGGCTCTGGTCCCATGCAATGCCGAGGACCCGGAGGAACGCGAGCCCGGCGCCCAGCGCGAGCGCCGTGCCCGCCGCTGCAGTCCCAGCCGCGACGTAGCGCCTCATGGCCAGGACCGCGTAGAGCGAGCACGCCACGAACACCCCGGCGGAGACCAGCGTGAGCGTGGCGGATCCGGCATCCAGGGTCAGGAACGTGACGAATCCCAGGATGGCGGTCGCTCCCGCGCTCCAGAGGGAGGCGCGGGCGCTGGGGCGCAGCGGGCGGAAGCGGGGACGGGGCGGGGCAGCCATGGCTCAAGTGTGGCAGGGCAGTCCGACGTTTCTGTGCTGCACGTCGCGTGCCTCCCGCACGGCATCACGGAGCCGGCGTCGCCGAAGGCTCCCGAGGACGCCCACCGCAGGGCGCCTAGAGGCCGTAGGCCTCGAGCAGCCGCAACCACACCTCGGAGAGGGTGGGGAACGCCGGGACCGCATGCCACAGCCGGTCCAAGGGCACCTCGCCCGCAATCGCGATCGTGGCGGCGTGCAGGAGCTCGGCGACGTCCGGTCCCGCGAAGCACGCGCCCACAATGGTCCGCGTGTCCTCGTCCACGAGGATCTGCGCCCAGCCCTCGTAGTCCTCCCCGTGGAGGGAGGCGGCCGCGACATTGATGGGCAGGGCCACGGCACGCACGCGCAGCCCGGCCTCCCACGCCTCCACCTCGGTCATCCCCACGCGGGCCAGTTCCGGGTCGGTGAACACCGCCTGCGGGACGGCCAGGATGTCCGCGGTGCGGGCCCATGCGCTCCACGCGGCAGGGGTCTCCGCGGCACCGAGCTCGCCACGGGCGCGGGCCACGATCGCATCGCCGGTGATGCGCGCCTGGTACTTGCCCTGATGCGTGAGCTTCGGGCCGCCTGCGCAGTCGCCTACCGCGTACAGCCAGGAGAGCCCGTTCACGCGTCCGGTCGTGTCGGCCCGCAGGGAGACGGGCTCGATCCCGAACGCCGGCAGCCCGAGCCCGTCGAGCGCGGGGCGCCGGCCCGTCGCGACGAGCAGGCGCGCCGCCTCGAGCGTGCGGCCGCCGTCCAGCGTGAGCCGCACCCCGCCGTCGTCCGCCGCCTCCACGAGCTCCGCCGAGGCGCCCTCGAGGACCTCGACGCCGTCCGCCGCCAGCCCGGCGGCCACGAGCGCGCGGGCGTCCTCGGGGAAAGCAGGCAGGAGGGGGCCGCGGGCCACGACGGTGACCGCGGTGCCGAGGCGCGCGAAGGCCTGGGCGAGCTCGGTGCCGGCCACACCGCCGCCGAGCACGACCAGGCTCACGGGGACCTCGCGCGCGCTCGTCGCGTCCGCGGTGGTCCAGAAGGAGACGTCCGGCAGGCCCGCGAGCTTCGGCAGCGCCGGCACCGAACCGGTGGCGAGCACGACGGCGGTCCGCGCGGTGAGGTTCGAGGAGGCGCCCTCCGCCGTGGTCACCACGATCCCGCGGGAGCCTGAGAGCCGGGCGCGGCCCCGGACGAGCGTGATGCCGGCCTGGTCGGCCCATTCGGCCTGGGCGGTGTCATCCCAGTGGCCTGCGGCCTGGTCACGGCGGGCGAGGACGGCGCTGACGTCGAGGGAGCCCGTGACGGCCTCGCGTGCTCCGGGCACGGTCCGGGCCGCGCGGAGGGCGGTGCCGGGGCGGAGGAGCGCCTTGGACGGCTGGCAGGCCCAGTAGGAGCACGCGCCGCCCACGAGGCCGCTTTCCACGATGGCCGCCGTGAGGCCGCCCTTGACCGCGCGCTCCGCGGCGTTCTCGCCCGCGGCGCCGCCGCCGATCACAATGACGTCAAAGTCGCTGTCCACCCCACGATGCTAGACGACGCGCGGAAGGCCCTCGGACGGGTGGACCCGGGGCCTCGGCGGCCTGGCGGTGGGACGGCTGGGCAGGTGCAGGACCACGAGCTCACGGGGATAGGGGCGGCCCGAGCCCCGCGAGCCAGCGCGTGGCTGCAGGCGCCACGAAGCGGGCCCACGACGAAGGGCCCGGTCTTCCGACCGGGCCCTTCGTGGGTGGTGCGCCCAAAGGGATTCGAACCCCTGACCTTCTGTTCCGTAGACAGACGCTCTATCCAGCTGAGCTATGGGCGCTTGCCAGGCCTTCCGAGGCGTTCCCGCCCCGCTCGGCCTCGAATAACTTTACGCGAACTCAAGCCCAGTTCCAAATCGGCCTCCTCGCGAGCTCCGGCCCCGTTCCTGGGGCGTCAGGCGTCATCTTTCGACCGGCGAACTAGACCGGTCTATGTGACCTTGGTCACTCAAAGTCGCGTTTTAGTCACAGATCGGCCCAAAAACCCGGGTTTATGAGATGGATGCTCTCATCTCAAGGGGAAAAGGTCCTCAGTGGTCCAGACCACCTTCCCTAGCATGGAATGACACGCCGACCCGATCGAAGGAGTATGACATGGGCGATACTCGTCTGCCGCTGCTTGCGGAAGCCCCCACCACGTACGAGCCGCTGCTCTCCTGGGTCGAGGAAGTTGCCGAGCTGACCAAGCCCGAGCGAATCCACTGGGTCAACGGTTCGGAGGCGGAGTACCGCACGCTGACCGACGAGCTCGTCGCCGCCGGCACCCTCACGCGCCTCAACCCGGAGCTCTTCCCGAACTCCTTCGCCGCGTTCTCCGACCCGGCCGATGTGGCCCGCGTCGAGGAACAGACCTTCATCTGCTCGGAGAACGAGCGGGATGCAGGCTTCACCAACAACTGGATGGAGCCGGCGACCATGAAGGGCAAGCTCGCCGAGCTCTTCGACGGCTCCATGCGCGGGCGCACCATGTACGTGATCCCCTTCGTCATGGGGCACCTTGACGCCGAGGACCCCAAGTTCGGCGTCGAGATCACCGACTCCGCGTACGTCGTCGCCTCGATGCGCGTCATGGCCCGCATCGGCACTGATGTGCTGGAGAGGATCGAGGAGACGGGCGCCTTCTTCGTGCCCGCCCTCCACTCCGTGGGCGCCCCGCTCGAGCCCGGCCAGGAGGACGTGCCGTGGCCGTGCAACCCGGAGAAGTGGATTGTGCACTTCCCCGAGGAGCGCTCCATCGTCTCCTACGGCTCGGGCTACGGCGGCAACGCCCTGCTCGGGAAGAAGTGCTACGCCCTGCGCATCGCGTCCGTCATGGCGCGAGACGAGGGGTGGCTCGCCGAGCACATGCTCATCCTCAAGCTCACGAGCCCGGAGAACAGGGTCTACAACGTCGCGGCGGCCTTCCCGTCCGCGTGCGGCAAGACCAACCTCGCGCTTCTGGACCCGACGATCGAGGGCTGGAAGGTCGAGACCCTCGGCGACGACATCACGTGGATGCGCTTCGGCAAGGACGGCGAGCTCCGTGCCGTCAACCCCGAGGCGGGCCTCTTCGGCGTCGCACCGGGCACGGGCTGGGGCACCAACCCGAACGCGATGCGCGCCATCGCCAAGGGCAACAGCATCTTCACGAACGTCGCGCTCACCGACGACGGCGGCGTGTGGTGGGAGGGCATGACCGAGGAGGTCCCCACCCACCTCACCGACTGGCAGGGCAACGACTGGACGCCCGATTCCGGCCGCCCGGCCGCGCACCCGAACTCGCGCTTCTGCACGCCGATCGACCAGATCGACATGCTCGCCCCCGAGTACTTCGCGCCGGAGGGCGTCGAGGTGCACGCGATCCTCTTCGGCGGCCGCCGCAAGACCACGATCCCGCTGGTCACCCAGTCCCGCGACTGGGCCCAGGGCATCTTCTACGGCGCCACGCTCTCCTCCGAGACCACGGCGGCGGCCGCCGGTGCGGTCGGCGTGGTGCGGCGCGACCCGATGGCCATGCTCCCCTTCATCGGCTACGACGCCGGGGACTACCTCAACCACTGGGTCCGGGTCTCGGCGAAGGCCAACCCGGCCCGACTGCCCAAGATCTTCCTCGTGAACTGGTTCCGCCGCACGCGCGAGGGCGGCTTCGCCTGGCCCGGCTTCGGGGACAACGCCCGCGTCCTCAAGTGGGCGATCGAGCGGATCGAGGGCGCCGCGGACGCCGTCGAGACGCCGATCGGGTTCGTCCCGACGCCGGCGAGCCTCGACCTCACCGGGCTCGGGATGACCGAGGACGAGGTCCAGGAGGCCGTCCGCTTCGATGCGGAGGAGTGGAAGGCAGAGGTCCCGGGCCTCGAGGAGTGGTTCGAGCGCTTCGGCGGATCGCTGCCCGAGAGCCTCACGGCGGAGCTCGAGAGCCTCAAGTCGCGCCTCGCCTGAGTTATCTGGGTGTTTGGGTCCGTTTCCGCAGGGGTAAGGGACACCACAGCTGGTTGAAGAGGTCCGTAGCCTCGGGGGAACCTGCGGGGTGGGCCAACGGTCAGTGAGGCATGGTTCAAGAGTCCGGACTGTGCCGGTGCGGTACCCCCCGGCCTTGGCTGCCCGGTGCTGCATGGTCTCGGAAACCGAACAAGGAGGAGAGCATCATGCGATCGATCCTGACGGCCGTTTTCGCGGCCGGACTCACCTTCGGAGCCGCTGCTGCGGCCGCACCCGCCTTCGCCGAGCCCCCGGGCCCGGGCGACCAGCAGTGCGTGCCGGGCCAGAACGGCAACCCGCACCCCGGCTTCAAGGCCGGTGTCTGCGGCAAGAAGTAGCAGCTCCGAACGACGGCGGCGTCCCCGGCTGGGTGGGGGCGCCGCCGTCGTGCTGTGCCCGCGGCCGCGAGCGCCGGGCGGGCAGACCGGCACGTGGGAGAAATCAGCCTTTAGAGCACATTGAGTTCTCTAAAACCTGCGCGTAGCGTGGTTGCATGGAGGGAGGCCAGCCCATTCCGCCGGCCGTCCGGCGGGCGCTGCCGGCGCTGCTGCTCGTCATGTTCCTGGGCGCGGTGGACCAGACCGCCATGTCCGCGGCCCTGCCCAGCGTGGCAGGGGACCTCGGCGGTCCCGAGCACATGCCCGCCATCGTCGCCGCCTACCTCGTCGCCGCCACCGTCGCCATGCCGGCGGCCGGAATCCTCGGAGACAGGCTGGGCCACCGACGGGTCCTCGCGGGCGGGGTGCTCGTGTTCCTGGCCGGCGCCGTCGTGTGCGCAGCCGCTGGCCAGCTCTGGACCCTCATCGCCGCACGCTCCGTCCAGGGCGTCGGGGGCGGCGTGCTCATGATCGGGGCGCAGGCCGTCATCGGCGAGCTCGTGAGCCCGCGCGAGCGCGGCCGCTACCTCGCCGTCATCGGCGTGGCCTTCATGGCGGCGGCCGTCACGGGACCCGTGCTCGGCGGGGCAATCGTGGACGCGGCCTCGTGGCGCTGGATCTTCGTCGGCTACGTCCCCCTCGCGGTGCTCGCGTTCGTCGCGGTCCTCCGCGGGATCCGCCTCCCGCCCGTGCTGCGCGGCAGGAAGGGATTCCCGTGGGAGCTCGTGCGGGACAGGTCGTTCTCCCTCGCTGTCGCGATGAGCTTCCTCGTGGGCTTCGCGATGTTCTCCGTGATCGCGTACGTGCCCGCGTACCTCCAGATAGCCCTCGGCCTGTCCGCAACGCAGTCCGGCGCGGTCCTCGTGCTCCTGGTCGCCGCGCTGCTGACGACGGCGGTCGGCTCGGGAGTGCTCATCGCGCGCACCGGGCGCTACCGGGTGTTCCCCCGGATCGGGACGCTCACCGCGGGCGGGGGGCTCGCCCTGATCGCGGTGGCCGGGACAGGCGGCGGGCTCGCGGCGGCCCTCGGCGGGCTCGTGCTCGTGGGGCTCGGGATCGGGTTCACGATGCAGGTCCTCGTCATGATCGGCCAGAATGCCGCGACCCGCGAGACCCTCGGTGTCGCGACATCCGCGGTCGCGTTCGTGCGGCAGGTGGGCGCGGCGGCCGGCGTGGCACTGGTCGGTGCCGCGGTCACGGCGGGATTCAGGGCCCGGCTCCCGGCCGAGGCCGCCGCAGTCCTCGGGGACCGGTCCGGGGCCCTCGGCCCGGCGGCGATCGCCGGGCTCCCGCGGGGCGCCGCCGCGGACGTCGCCGCAGCCTACGGCGGAGCGCTCACCTCCGTCCTGCTCCTGCCCGCGGTCCTCTTGGGCCTCGCGGCCGTCCTGGCACTCCTGCTGCCCGACCGGCCCCTGCGCACCGAGGCCTTCGCTGATGGCGGCACGGGCGAGAGCGCCCAGCCGGGAAGCGCCCAGCCCGAGAACCCCGTGCCCGAGAACACCGAGCCCCAGAACACCGCACCGGAGAACACCGGATTCAGCGGCACCGCCCCCGAGACCACCCAGCGAGGACACCATGGACAAAGCCCCTCCGACGACCGCCCCTGATGCGCCGGGCCCCGGCACCGTCGTGCCGCTGACTGTCCCGCTCACGCGGCTGGGCGCGGGAGACCGCGCCCTCGCGGGCGGGAAGGGCGCCAATCTCGGCGAGCTCGTGCGCGGAGGATTCCCCGTGCCGGCCGGATTCGTCGTCACGACCGCCGCGTACGAGGCCCACACGGCCGCTGTCCCCGGGGTCCAGTCCGCGCCCGCCGAGCGCCGCAGGGCCCTCGTCGAGGCGGCGCCCCTGCCCGAGCGCGTCGCCCTCGCGATCGCCTCGGCCTACCGCGAGCTGGGCGCCGGCCCAGTGGCGGTGCGCTCGAGCGCGACGGCGGAGGACCTCGCCGGCGCTGCCTTCGCCGGCCAGCAGGACACCTTCCTCAACGTCATCGGCGAGGCCGGGGTCCTCGACGCCGTCCGGCGCTGCTGGGGCTCCCTGTGGACCGAGCGGGCGGTCGCCTACCGCGCCCGGGTCGGGGTGGACCCTGCGGGGGTGGGCATCGCCGTGGTCGTCCAGCGGCTCGTTCCCGCGGACGTCGCGGGGGTCATGTTCAGCGCCAACCCGGTCACGGGGGAGCGCTCCGAGGTCGTCGTGGACGCCGGGAGCGGGCTGGGCGAGGCGGTCGTCTCGGGCCTCGTGACGCCCGAGCACATCGTGCTCGACCGGCACGGCCGTGTCCGGTCCCGCACCGCATCCGGGGGAGAGGCCGTGGTGGGCCCCGCCGCGGGAGGAGGCACCGTCGTCGTACGCCGGGACGCGGAGGAGGCGGAGGAGACGGACGACGCCGGGAGCCCGCCCGCCGCGCCCAGCCCCACCGCCGCGCCCAGCCCCACCGCCGCGCCCGGCCCGACGCGCGCGCCCAGCCCCACCGGCGCGTCCGGCCCGACGCGCACGCCCCTCCTCACGGAGGCACAGCTCAGCGGGCTCGCGGCGCTCGCCCGGCGTGCACAGGACCACTTCGGCCGGCCCCAGGACCTCGAGTGGGCGATCGCGGACGGCGCCGTCTGGCTCGTCCAGTCGCGCCCCCTCACGGGCCTCGGCCCCCAGCCTCCGCGCCTGATCCCGTTCCAGCGGCTCGTGGGCCCATTCTTCCTCGAGATGTTCCAGGAGCGCCCCTACCCGCTCGACGTCTCGGGGTGGATCGAGAAGGGCATCGAGGCGATGCTCCGCCGCATGGCCGGAAGCCTCGGAGTCCGGTTCCCGTCCATGGCGGAGGTTCTCCCCGAGGAGGATGGGGTCGTGGTCCAGCTCGTGCCCCCGGTGCCGCGGCCCACGTGGCGCGTCCTCGGTGCGCCCCTCTCGGTGGCGCGCAGGGTGCGGCGCTATGACGTGCGGCGCTGGAGGGAGGATCCGCGCTTCGCGGCGTTCCTCGAGGAGATCCGCCGGCTCGAGGCCACGGACCTCGCATCCCTGCCGTGGAGCGGGGTGGTCGCGACGGTCCACGGGGCCTTCGAGGCGCTGGCGCGCGTCACGGACCTGCGCGTCTCCTACCTGCCCGGGGCCTTCCTCCCGCAGGGCCGGCTGCGGCTCATGCTCGCCCTGCTCGGCCGCGCGCGGCTCGGATCGGCGCTCGTGGCCGGCGCGGAGACCCGCACGAGCCACGCCAACGCGGCCCTCGAGCGGCTCGCCTCCCTCTCCGAGGGCGACCCCGAGCTCGCGCGGGCAGTCGACGCCGGGACGCCGGCCGAGGCGCTCGCCCGGATCCGGGCGGACGGCCGGTTCGCGGACTTCGCCGGGCAGCTCGACGCGTTCCTGGCCGAGTACGGGAACCGCGAGACCGTGAGCGTGCTCCTCAGCAGCGCGCCCACGTGGCGCGACGCCCCCGAGACGGTCCTCGGGATCATCCGCTCCCTGCGCGGGCGCCGCCCCGAGCCCGCGGACCAGACCGGCGCCGCCCTCGCCGAGCTCCTCGCCCACCCGCTGCTGCGCTCCGGGCCGCTCCGCCGCGCGGCCGTCGAGGCGGTGGAGGGCGCGCGTGCGGGGATGGGGTTCCGCGAGGACTCGCATTTCTACGCGACGAAGGCCCTCCCGCCCCTGCGTGCGGCGCTGAACGAGCTCGGGCGCCGGCTCGCGGAAGCTGGGGTCCTCGACGCCGCCGAGGACGTGTGGCACCTGCGGCTCGACGAGCTCGCCGCCGTGCCGGATGCGCCGCCCGACGGCGGGGCGCTGCCCGCGTGGGTGGGAGAGCGGTACCGTCCGCTCGTCGAGGCCAGGGCGGCGAAGCGCCGGAGCCTCGAGGGCGTGCCGCTGCTCGCGCCCGAGCTCCTCTTCCCGCACCGGCGCGAGGAGGACGGCGCCCTGCTCACGGGAACCCCCGCGAGCAGGGGGACGGCCGCCGGGCGGGTGCGCGTGGTCCGCGGCCCCGCCGACTTCGGCACGCTGCGCGCGGGCGAGGTGCTCGTGTGCCCCTACACGAACCCGTCCTGGACGCCGCTCTTCCAGCGCGCGGCCGCCGTGGTGGTGGACACCGGTGGCGTGGGGTCCCACGCAGCCATCGTCGCGCGCGAGTACGGCATCCCGGCCGTCATGGGGACAGTGCGCGGCACCTCTGTGCTCCGCGATGGGCAGGAGGTCCTGGTGGACGGGGCCGCCGGGACCGTGCGTGCGGGGGGTGGAGCGTGACCGTGGACCACCGCAGCCTTCCCCGCCGCCGCGGCGAGGCCCTGAACCGGGCCATCTTCGAGGCCGTGCTCGCTCTCGTCGAGGAGGACGGCTATGCGGGACTGACCATGGAGCGGGTCGCCGCGCGGGCGCGCACCGGGAAGGCGAGCCTCTACCGGCGCTGGGACGGGGTGCCCGCACTCGCCATGGACGCTGTCCGGGACGCCATGCCGGGCCCCGGCGCGATCCCCGACCGCGGGTCCCTGCGCGAGGACGCGCTCGCGGTCCTGGGCCTCGCAGCAGAGCAGCTCCGAGGACCGGTCGGGGCCGCGCTGCGCGGCGTCCTCGGCGAGGCCCTGCGGGACCCCGACCCGGACCGGATCGCCGCGCTCAGCCGCGGGAGCGCGCTCGCGATGATGCGCACGGTCGCCGAGCGGGCCGCGGCGCGGGGCGAATGCCCGGCGTCGTGCCTCACCGAGACCAGGCTCGAGGCGGGGCCTGCGGTCATGAGGCAGCGGTTCCTGCTCGGCGCGGGCGGGCTGGATGCCGCGTTCCTCGAAGCGATCGTGGACGAGGTCGTGGTGCCGCTCCTCACGAGGCCCTGAACCTCGCCGCCGTTGCCTGGTGCGGGGAATACCTGCGTGCGCGCGACGTTGCAGACAGTTGTCACTTCAACTTAAGGAGTCCTCATGAAGATCGCCGTCTACGGAGCCACCGGCATGGTGGGGAGCCAGATCGTCGCCGAGGCAGCGCGCCGCGGGCACGAGGTCACCGCCATCAGCCGCAAGGGCGCCCCGGTGGAGGGTGCCGCCGTCGTGCGCTCCGCGGACCTGGCCGACCTCGATGCCTACCGCGAGGTCGCGGCGGCGAGCGACGCCGTCGTGCTCGCGACCTCGCCGGACCGCACCGGCGGGCCGCGCGAGCCGTACATCGAGGCTCACCGCGCGGTCGCCGGAGTGCCCACACAGGCCCGCATCTACATGGTCGGCGGGTTCGGCGGCCTCAGGACGCCGGACGGCACGCAGATCAAGGACACCTCCGGATTCCCGCCGGAGTACAAGGGCGAGTCGGACGCCGCGTGGGCCGCGTACGAGGCGCTGCGCGACTCGGGGCTCGACGTGACTGGCCAGGCTCCGGCAGCGGTCATCGCGCCGGGCGAGCGGACCGGCAGGTACACGACCGCGGTGGGGGTCCCCGCTGCGGGCGACTCGATCTCGAGCCAGGACTACGCCGTCGCGCTCCTCGACGAGCTCGAGGAGCCCCGGTTCCGCGGGACGTTCTTCACCGCCGCCAACTGACGCTGCGGGGGACATGACGGCGGGCCGCCGCCCCGATGCCTTCCGTGGTCGGGGCGGCGGCCCGTGCCGTGCGCGCCGTGCGGTCTGGACTGCCGGGTGCCGGCTAGTTGGCCGAGGCGATCCAGAGGTCCGGGCCGAAGACCTCGTAGTGGATCTTCGTGGCGGGGATGCCCTTCGCGATCGCCTGCGAGCGGATCTTCTGCATGAACGGCAGCGGCCCGCAGAGGTACAGGTTCGCGTCGGCGGGCAGCTCCACATCGTCCAGGTTCATGAAGCCCTCGCGGGTGGCCACGCCGGCCGGCGCGCCCGCTCCGACGCCTGCGGGCTCGGACTGCGGCTGCTCGAGCCACACGTGCAGCTCGGCGTCGCTGATCCTCTCGACGTCCCCGAGCATCTGGCCGTAGAGGGCCCACGTGTCGAGGCTGCGGTCGGCGTGGAGGGCCAGCACCCTGCGGCCGGAGCCGCTGTTGGCCAGAGTCCGCAGGATGGAGGCGCTCGGCGTGCAGCCGATCCCGGCCGTGGCGAGCACGATCGGCTCGTCGCCGCCGTCCAGGGTCACGTCGCCGTACGGGTTGGAGAGCTCGACGACGTCGCCCACGCCGTACTCCTCGTGCATGACCGGCGAGACCTCGCCGCCGTCGGTGAGCTTGGTCGTGATGACGCGGCGCTGTGTGGACTCGGCGTCTGCCGAGAGCGTGTACTGGCGGGCCTGGAGGAGGCCGTCCGAGACGGGGACGCGGACGGAGACGTACTGGCCGGGCTCGCCGGGCGTCACGGCGGTGGCGTCCGCGGGCTCGAAGACGAAGGTCATGGTGGTGGGGCTCGCCGGGGTCTTCTCGACGATCTTCCACGGGGACCACATGGCGCTGTTGGCCTGCTTGGCGTAGAGGCCCTTCTCGATCTTGATGAGCGCGTCCGCCATGAGCCAGTACACCTCGGTCCAGGCCTGGGCGATCTCGGGGGTGATGACCTCGGCGAGGTCCTCCGCGATCGCCTCGAAGAGGTACCTGTACACGATCTGGTACTGGTCCTCGGTGATGCCGAGGGAGGCGTGCTTGTGGGCGATCCGGCTCAGCACGGCCTCGGGGAGCGTCCCGGGGTTCTGCACGAGGTGCGTCGCGAACGCCGCGATGGATCCGGCGAGGGCCTGGCGCTGCTGTCCGTTGGCCTGGTTGGCGCGGGAGAACACGCCGTTGAGGAGCTCGGGGTGCGCGGCGAAGAGCTTCTGGTAGAAGACCGGGGTGATCTCCCCGATCCGGCTCCCCACGAGGGGGAGGGTGGCTTCGATGACGGGACGCGCGGTGTCCGAGAGCATGTCGACTCCTCAACTGGTGGTTATTCGACATTTCTCATGCCGAATTAACGTCAGTCTTCTACGCTGCGTAGAAAATGGCAAATTGAGAGGCTCCCCAGCGTCACGCGGGCGGGCGCACGCCGATCTGGACGAGCACGGGGCCCATCTGGCCCTCATGGGGGAGCGAGCTCACGGTCACGCTGTCGAGGGCCTGGTAGAAGGCCTCCCGCGCGCGCCGCAGAGCCCCGCGCAGGGTGCACTGGTGGCGAAGGGGGCAATCGCCGTTCGGGGTCTCGCAGTCGGCGAGGTCCTCGCGCGTGTCAAGGGCCCGCAGCACGTCACCGACGCTCGCGCGCCGACCGGCCTCGCTGACCTGGACGCCGCCGGCGCGGCCCCGCGTCGCCTCGACGAAGCCGAGCTCGCGCAGCTTCAGGACGGCCTTGCTCACGTGGTTGTACGGGGTTCCGATCCCGTCGGCGATCGTGCGGGTGGCGAGCGGGAAGCCCGTGTCATTCGCGCACAGCAGCATGAGGGCGCGCAGGCTCACGTCCTCGAAGGCTGTCATGCGCATGCGTTCAAGTCTACGCGCCGCCCGCCCGGACCGGCTGGGCGCACCCGCGGGGGCTCAGTCGGTGAAGACCTCGGGCTCGTGCCCATCCGGCTCGAGCGGGCTGAAGGCGAAGCCCGCGTCCGTCTTTCCGTAGGGCACGACGGCGGCCATCACCCCGCCTGCCGCATGCTCGGCGGCCGCGTGGATGCCGTCAGCGCCACCGGCGCCGTGCTCGGGCAGGTGGACGTCCGAGGCGAAGGCCACGGCACGGCAGTCCGCGCGGTTCTGGCGCAGGAGCTCGAGGACGTCGGCCATCATCGCGTCCGCGTCGATGTCCCCGCCGGCCCCCGCCTCAGGCGGGGCCACCATGACAAGCCGCAGCTCGCCGTCGTGCGCGAGCGTGACGCCGAACGGCAGGAAGCCGCCGTTCTGCTCGAGATGCTCCTGGGCGAGCCCGAGCGCCGTGCCGAGCACCTCGCGAAGGTCCGCCGCCGGGTCCACCCCGCCGGCTGCGGCGTCCTCCGTGCCGGCCGCGCCGCCGTCCGTCCCCGCGCCGCTCATGCGCGCACGATCGCGAGCACGTTGTCCCGCAGCGACTCGAGGGTCGCGCGGTCCTTCGCCTCGCCGTTGAAGCGCAGGAACGGCTCGGTGTTGGACGGGCGCAGGTTGAACCACCACGAGCCGTCCGCGGCGGAGAACGTGGTGCCGTCGAGCTCGTCGATCGCCACGTCGTCGCCCTCGAACTCCTCGCGCACCCGCGCCACCGCAGCGGCCTTGTCCTCGACCTCTGAGTTCAGCTCGCCCGAGGAGACGTAGGGCTCGTACTCGGCGCCGAGCTCGGACAGCGGCAGCTCCTGGCCGCCGAGGGCCGCGAGGACGTGCATCGCCGCGAGCATGCCCGTGTCAGCGTTCCAGAAGTCGCGGAAGTAGTAGTGCGCCGAGTGCTCGCCGCCGAACACCGCGCCCTCTTCGGCCATGACGGCCTTGATGAACGAGTGGCCCACGCGGGTGCGGACCGGCCGACCGCCGTCGTGCACCACGAGCTC
The DNA here is from genome assembly GCF_039615075.1 of Sinomonas halotolerans. Classification (NCBI taxonomy): domain Bacteria; kingdom Bacillati; phylum Actinomycetota; class Actinomycetes; order Micrococcales; family Micrococcaceae; genus Sinomonas; species Sinomonas halotolerans. The sequence continues at coordinate 91,184 of NZ_JBDFRB010000007.1, forward strand.
CGGGACGGCGCGGGAGGTGATGAGGTTGTGGATGATGACGGGGTGGTCCTCGCCCGCGGCCCTCGCGCGGGCGATCTCGCGCCGCGCCACGAGGCCCGTGATCGCCGACGGCGAGACGGGCTCGCCCTTCTCGTCGATGACGAAGCAGCGGTCCGCGTCTCCGTCGAACGCGAGGCCGATGTCCGCACCGTGGCGCACGACGGCGGCCTGCAGGTCCCGCAGGTTCTCCGGCTCGAGCGGGTTGGCCGGGTGGTTGGGGAACGTGCCGTCCAGCTCGAAGTAGAGCGGGACGATCTCCAGCGGCAGGCCGGGGAGGATCTGGTCGCCGAGGACGGCCGGGGTGGTGAGGCCGGCCATGCCGTTGCCGGCGTCCACCACGACCTTGAGCGGGCGGATCCCGCTCAGGTCCACGAGCGAGCGGAGGTACTCGGCGTAGTCGCGGAGCACGTCCCGCTCGGCGATCCGGCCGGGCTCCCCGACCGGCTCGATCACGCCGGCGGCCAGGTACGCCTCCGCGGCAGCCTGGATCTCCGCGAGCCCGCTCTCCGAGGAGACGGGCTGCGCGCCGGCCTTGGCCATCTTGATGCCGTTGTACTGGGCCGGGTTGTGGCTCGCAGTGAACGTCGCGCCTGCCGCGTCGAGGGCGCCGCACGCGTAGTAGAGCTCGTCGGTCGAGATGAGGCCGAGGGTCTCGACCTTCCCGCCGCGGGCGGCCGCGCCCTTGGCGAACGCGGCGATGAACTCGGGCGATGAGGGGCGCATGTCACCGCCCACGAGGACGTCCCGCCCCGCAAGGCCGAGGACGTCCACGAAGGCGGCGCCGACCGCCTCGACGATCGTCGCGTCGATCGTCTCGCCCACGATCCCGCGGACGTCGTACGCCTTGAAGGAGGCGGAGAGGTCGATGGCGGCCATGGAATCGGCCGATGGCGCGTCGGCGGGCGTGCTGGAAGGGCTGCTCACGTTGCTGGTCACGGGCTCGATTCTACTGGCGGGCGAAGCGGCCGACGGCGCGTCCCCCACTCGGGTGGGGGACGCGCCGTCGTGCGCCTGCGCCGGTTGCGGGGTCATGTCCCCGCGCTTGTGGGGTCCCTGCCGGGGGACGGGACCCCACATGCAGCGGGACGGGACCCCGCATTGGTGGGGACGGGACCCCGCAACGGGGAGGGGCGGTCAGTAGGCCTTGACGCGCTGCTCGACGACGAGGTGGACGAGCGCGAAGACGCCGTCCTCGTCGATGGCCCTGAGCGCGGCCTCGAGGGCGGCGGGGACGTCGGAATCGTTCTCGACCCGCACGCCGAAGCCGCCGAAGGCCTGGGCCATGAGCGCGAAGTCGGGGTTCTTCAGCTGGGTGCCGGAGATCCGCTGGGGGTAGTGCCGCTCCTGGTGGGTGCGGATGGTTCCGTACTCCTGGTTGTCCATGACGATCACGAGCGGCGTAGCGCCGTACTGGGCCGCGGTGGCGAGCTCCTGGCCGTTCATGAGGAACTCGCCGTCGCCGGCGATGGTCACGACCCGGCGGCCCGGGTGCGCCAGCGAGGCCGCGATCGCGGACGGCACGGAGTAGCCCATGGAGCCGTTGCGCGCCGAGATCATGGACGCGTACTGCTGGGTGGGGAAGTAGCGGTGGGCCCAATTGGTGTGCTCGCCGGCGCCGAGGGTCACCATGGCGTCCTCCGGCAGGCCCGCCACGAGGTGGGCCATGAGGGTGTCCATGCGCGCCGGGCCGTCCGTGGGGGTGGCCGGGGGCAGCGCGCAGAACTTCTCCTGCTCGCCGCGCATGCGCTCGGTCCAGGCCTTCCACTCCTCGCGCACGGGCAGGTTCATCATGACGAGGTCCCGCACGAACACGTCCGGCTTGGCCACGATCTGGTAGGAGACGGGGCCGGAGCGGCCGCGCAGGGACGGGTCGATCGTGACGAGGAAGTTCTTCTTGTTCCAGTCCTGCCGGACCAGGAAGCCGTCCGTGATGACATCGCCGGGGACGGTGCCCACGAACACGAGGAGGTCGGTCTCCTCGAGCAGGTCATAGGTGGGCTTGGGGCGGCCGTAGCCGATCGGCCCCACGTAGGAGGGGGAGTCGAAGGGGATGGTGCCCTCGCAGCGCCACTCCGCGGCGGCCGGGATGCTGTGGTCCTCGAGCCAGTTGGTCAGGGCGGTGGCGCCCCCCTGGGTCCAGTCGTTGCCGCCGACGACGAAAAGCGGCTTCTTCGCCTCGGACAGCGCGGCCTTGAGTGCCTTCCAGTCCGTGACGGTCATGCCGCCCCCGGCGACCGGGATCACGGGGTGGACCGTCGCGTCGACCTCCTCGCGGATGACGTCCTCGGGAAGGCCGACGACGACCGGCCCCGGCCGTCCGCTCATCGCCGCGAACATCGCCTCGGCCACGATCTCGGAGGCGCGCTCCGCGTGGTCGAGGACCATGACGCGCTTGGCGCCGGTGTCGAACCAGGACTTGATGTCGAACTCCTGGAACGCCTCGCGGTCACGGTGCGCGAAGGGGATGAGGCCTACGAAGAGGACCATCGGCGTCGAGTCCTGCCATGCAGTGTGAAGGCCCACGTGGGCGTTCGCCGCACCGGGCCCTCGGGTCACCATCGCGACGCCGGGGAGCTGGTTCATCTTCCCGTCCGCCTCGGCCATGTACGCGGCGCCGCCTTCGTGGCGGCACACGATCGTCTCGATGTCCGCGCCGTGCAGGCCGTCCAGGACGTCGAGGAAGGACTCCCCGGGGACCACGTACGCGCGCTGGACGCCGTGCGCGGCGAGGGAGTCGACGATCACGTGGCCGGCCGACTTGCGGCCCGGCGCGGCGGGGGCTGCAGTGGCCTGCGGTGCCTCCCGTGCGTCATCGGCGGGGATGGGATGGGACAGGGCCGGCGCCGTTGCCGTCATAGGTGCATTCCTTCTCTCGTGCACTGGACACTGGTTCCACGGTATCGGCGCCCAGGGCGCGGAAGCAGCGAGAAGTGTCAGAGGTCACGCCCATACTTGAAGGCATGGTCCCGAACTCCAGACTCAGTGCCCCCGAAGCCGAGAATATTACGCAGGAAGGCATCCGGGAACGGGCCCTCGGGGTCCTCCGCGAGCTCGTGGGGAGGCCTGACGCGCAGTTCCACGACGGCCAGTTCGAGGCCATCGAGGCGCTCGTCGCGCACCGCCGGCGCACCCTCGTGGTCCAGCGCACGGGGTGGGGGAAGTCCGCCGTCTACTTCGTCGCATCGCTGCTCCTGCGCGCCCGGGGAGCAGGGCCCACGCTCATCGTGTCCCCGCTGCTCGCCCTCATGCGGGACCAGGTCGCGGCGGCTGCGCGGGCCGGGGTGCGGGCCGTCGCGATCAACTCCGCGAACCGCCTCGAGTGGGACGAGGTGCACGCCGCGCTCGAGGCAGACACGGCGGACGTGGTCCTCATCTCGCCCGAGCGCCTCACCAACCCGTCCTTCCGCGAGCAGCACCTGCCCGAGCTCCTCGCGCGCACGGGCCTGCTCGTGGTGGACGAGGCCCACTGCATCTCCGACTGGGGCCATGACTTCCGCCCCGACTACCGCCGGATCGCGGCGCTCATCGACGGGCTCCCCGGCACGGTTCCCGTCCTCGCCACGACCGCGACCGCCAACGGCCGCGTTGTCCACGACATCGAGGAACAGCTCGGGGAGGGCGTGCTGACCCTGCGCGGGCCCCTCGGGCGGGAGTCGCTGCGGCTCGGCGTCCTGCGGCTGCCCGACGCCGGCCATCGCCTCGCATGGCTCCTGGCCCATCTCGAGGGGCTCTCCGGGAGCGGGATCATCTACACCCTGACGGTCTCGGCGGCGGAGGACACCGCGAGGATCCTCTCCGAGGCCGGCCACCGCGTGCTCGCGTACACCGGCAAGACGGACCCCGCCGAGCGCGAGCAGGCCGAGCAGCTGCTCAAGGACAACGAGGTCAAGGCCCTCGTGGCGACGAGCGCGCTGGGGATGGGGTTCGACAAGCCGGACCTCGGGTTCGTCGTGCACCTCGGCGCCCCCTCGAGCCCTGTCGCGTACTACCAGCAGGTGGGCCGCGCGGGCCGCGGCGCGGCGAACGCGGACGTCCTGCTCCTGCCCGGCCCCGAGGACGCGGACATCTGGCGGTACTTCGCCTCGGCGTCCATGCCCGAGGAGGCCAAGGCCCAGGCGGTCATCACGGCGCTTGCGGAGGCCGGCCGGCCGCTCTCGACCGTGGCGCTCGAGTCCCTCGTCGAACTCAGGCGCACCCAGCTGGAGCTCCTCCTCAAGGTCCTCGCCGTGGACGGGGCCGTCGAGCGGGTCGGCGGCGGCTGGCAGGCCAGCGGCCGGCCGTGGTCCTACGACGCCGAGCGGTACGCCCGGATCGCCGAGGCCAGAGTCGCCGAGCAGGACTCGATGGTGGTGTACGAGGAGACCTCGGGGTGCCGCATGGAGTACATCACGAGCGTGCTGGACGACGAGACGGCGGCCCCTTGCGGGCGCTGCGACAACTGCGCGGGGCGGTGGTTCCCGGCCGATGTCGACCCGTCCCTGCTCGAGAGGGCGGGGAAGCAGCTGCGCCATGCGGGCGTGCCGATCGAGCCCCGCGCCCAGTGGCCCAGCGGGATGGACAAGCTCGGGATCCCGGTGAAGGGCAGGATCCCCGCAGGGGAGCTGCTCGCGGAGGGGCGTTCCCTGGCCCGGCTCACCGACCTCGGGTATGGAGGCCCGCTGCGCGAGCTCTTCGCCGCGGGCGCGCCGGACACGGAGGTGCCGCCGGCCCTCGCGAGGGCCTGCGTCGAGCTCCTCGCGGGCTGGGCCAAGGGGGACTCCGCGGCGGGGCCCTGGAGCGGCGCGGGCCGGCCCGCCGGCGTCGTGAGCATGCCGTCCGCCACCCGGCCGCGCCTTGTGGAATCGCTGGCCCGGGGAATCGCCCAGGTGGGCCGCCTGCCGTACCTCGGAGCGCTCGAGCGCACGCCGTCCGCCCGGTCCGGCGAGGCCGGGGGCAACAGCGCCTTCCGCCTGGCCGGGGTGTGGGAGGCGTTCGACGCCGGGGCGGAGCTGCGCGGGCGCCTCGCCGAGATCGCGGGACAGCCTGTGCTCCTCGTGGACGACCTCGTGGACAGCCGGTGGACGCTCACCGTGGCGGGGCGCCTCCTGCGCCATCACGGGGCGGGGCCGGTGCTGCCCTTCGCCCTCGCACAGGCCGGGTGACTCCGAAGCGGAGGTGCTGCGCGTCACAGGATTGTCACGAAATGGTCTCGGTTGCGTAGGCTGGGGGAGACCACACGTCCCCGCACAGGAGAAACTCCCGACGTGATCTGGCCGCCCGTGCCGCGTGTCCCCCGCCCCATGCGCCTCGCGCTCCTTGTGCTGCTCGCATTCCTCTGCGCCGCAGGGTTCGCGATCGCCAGGCCCCCGGTGACCGCCGTCGCCGCCGAGCAGGACCCGCAGACGCTCGAGGGGGCAGGTCCGGCGACCTCGTCGGACATGGGGAGCCTCACTGATCCGACTCCCACCCCGACTCCCACGCCGTCCCCGGAGCCCACTCCGACGGGCACCGTCGAGCCCTCGCCGGCCCCCATCCAGGCCGAGGCCAGCCTCACCCGTGTCCGGTGCGACCTCATGCAGCTCGACGCCGCCGGCAGCGCCGGGAAGACGCTCGCGTACCGGGTCACCGACGAGGCCGGGCGTGTCGCGGCATCCGGCACCTTCACGGGGGCGCTGGGCCGGAGCGTCTCGATCAGCACCGGCCACTCCTACACGGCCCGCGTGAGCGAGTCCACGGGCGGCCCCGCGGTGGCCGTCTCCGAACCGGCGGACATGCGGGCTCCCTGCCCCGTAGTCGTCACCCCGGATGCCCCGGCGTTCTCCGACGAGTGCGGCACGGCCGCGGACACGGTCGAGGTCCCGCGGATCATCGGCATCGACTACCGCGTGGGCTCCAGCGTGCTCGTCCCCGGCGGCAACTCGGCCGTGGGGAACGTGACCGTGGTGGCGACCGCGCGGCCCGGCTACATGCTCAGCGGGACCTCGGAGTGGTCCCACGACTTCTCGGACGAGGCATGCGCTCCCGGCCGCGAGCCGGTCCAGGCCCCGGGGACGCCATCCCCGCCCCCCGCAGCCGCCCCCGGTCCCACCCCCGCGCCGTGGACGTCGTCCCCCGCCTTCCCGTCGTCGACTGCGGCCGTCCCCGAGGACGAGAGGTTCACGAGCCGGCCCGCGAGCGAGGCCAACGGCATCGGCGGCCCGGGCCCTCTCGCATGGGGCATCATGCTCGCCCTCGCGGCTGCCGGCGGCGTCTTCCTCTGGTCCAAGACCCGTCACCACTGAGGGGCAGTCCCTGACCGGGCCCCGGACTGCGGCGGCAGCCACACGCGCACCGCGGCGGGCCGGGGCGCCCACCCGTTGGGGCGGGCAGTCGGCAGGCCGGGCGGCGAGCCGGTGGGGGCCGGCCAAGGGCGCCGAGGGCCAGTCGAAACGCAGAACACCCCCGGTCCGAAGACCGGGGGTGTCAGCGATGTCTCGCCACATCCGTAAAGGATGTCCCGCTACATCACATTGCGGAGACGGGGGGATTTGAACCCCCGGTCCAAGTTTCCCCGGACCCTTCATTAGCAGTGAAGTCCATTCGGCCGCTCTGGCACGTCTCCTTGCTGTTACCAGCCGGACAAGCGTACCCAGAACCGTGGGCGCGACGCAAAAGCAGGCCGTCGTTCCAGCGTCCCTGCGGGGGGCGGACAGGTCAGCGCAGCGTGCCGGTGAGCGCGCGCCACAGGAAGCTCTGGCTCCGTGCCTGGAGCGAGGCCGCCTGCCGGTTGTCCGCGGCACCGGCGTGGCCGCCCTCGAGGGCCTCGTGGAACCACACGTTCGGGATGCCCATCGCCTCCATGCGGGCAGCCATCTTGCGTGCCTGCACGGGCCCCACACGATCGTCCGAGGTCGCGGTCCAGATGAACGTGTCCGGGTACTCCACGCCGTCCCGCAGCAGGTGGTACGGGGAGAAGGTGCGCAGGGACTCCCATTCTTCGGGGACCTCCGGGTCGCCGTACTCCGCGATCCACGAGTACCCGGCGGAGAGCTTCGTGTACCGGCGCATGTCCAGCAGCGGCACGCCGCAGGAGACGGCCCCGAACAGCTCCGGGTAGTGCACGAGCATGTTCCCCACGAGCAGCCCGCCGTTGGACCCGCCCGAGCAGCCCAGATGCTCCGGGGATGTGACGCCTCGTCGGATGAGGTCCTGGGCCACGGCGGCGAAGTCCTCGTACGCCCGGCGCCGGTTGGCCTTGAGCGCGGCCTGGTGCCAGGCGGGACCGTACTCGCCACCGCCTCGGATGTTCGCCACGACGTAGACGCCGCCCTTCTCGAGCCACCCGCGCCCCACCGTGCCGGAGTAGGCGGGCGTGCGTGAGATCTCGAACCCGCCGTAGCCGCTCAGCTGGGTGGGCGCGGTCCCGTCCAGCTCTAGCCCGCGTGGGGAGACCTGGAAGTACGGCACGCGCGTGCCGTCCTCGCTCGTCGCGAAGTGCTGCTCCACCTCGAACCGCTCCTCGTCGAAGAACGACGGCGCCCGCTTGACGTCCGCGCTCGTCCCGCCGAGGGTGCCGCGGACCAGGGTGGTCGGGGTCAGGAACCCGGTCACCACGAGCCAGTAGTCGTCCCCGGCCTCGGGGTCCTCGTCGTCCACGGCGTAGCTCTCCACGAGGTGCAGCGGCGGGCACGCGTCGAGCACGGAAGCCGGCCACCCGCCGTCGTGCGCGGCGCCAGCCTGACCGCCGTCGGCGCCCTCCTGGGCCGCTGGCTCCCGGACCGCAGACTGCGCCTCCTGGCCCGCGTCCTGGGACGGCGGGGTGAGCACGCGGATCTCGCTCGAGACGTCCCGCAGGAGGTTGAGCATGAGGTGGCCGCGGGTCCAGGACCACGACTGGAGGGACGTGTGCCCGTCCGGGGCGAAGAGGACCGCGAACTCGCGCCCGCCGGCCATGAAGGCCTCGAAGTCCGCCGCGAGCAGGGACCCGGCCGGGAAGGTCCCGCCGGCGCTTCCTGTGCCGGCTGCCCCGTCCGCACCCGCTCCGGCACCCTCGGGCGTCCAGTCCCGCTGGGGGCGGAAGAGGATCCACTCGCGGTGCAGGTCCACGTCCACGTCCGTGGGGACCGGGACGGGGGCCCACGCGCCGTCCCGCCACACATGGTGCTGGACGTCGAAGAAGCTCATCCGGTCGCTCGCGATGAGCCGCTCGAACCCGGGGGTGTCGTCGAAGCCGGCCCCGGCCATCATGTGCTCGGCGGGGACCTCGAAGATCACCTCGGCGCTCTCGAGGTCGCCGCCCCGCGGGAGCCTGCGCACGAGCCGCGGATAGGACGACGTGGTGACGGCATCCTCCCCGAGCGTCGAGGACACGAGGAGGGTGTCGGCGTCGAGCCAGTCCGCCCCGCCCTTGGCCGCCGGGAGCGAGAACCCGCCCGCGGCCGGATCCACGAACGCGCGGTCCTCGACGTCGTACTCCCGCAGCGCGGCCGCGTCGCCGCCGTCGGGGGAGAGACGGAGCATGCAGCGCCGCCACGAGACGCCGTCCTCGGGCCGCAGGAACGTCGCGCCGCCCCACACCCACTCGGTGCCCTCGGCCGCGGCGAGCGCGTCCAGGTCCAGCACGGGCTCCCACTCGGGCGCGTCGGTCACGTAGCTGTCCCAGCGGGTGCGGCGCCACAGGCCCTTGGGGTGCTCGGCGTCGCGCCAGAAGTTGTAGTACCAGTCCCCGCGCTTGGCCACCATGGGGATGCGTTCATGCGAGTCCATGACCTCGAGGATGCGGGCCTCGAGCTCGGGGTAGTCCCCGGTCTCGAGCAGCTCCTCGGTGCGTGCGTTCTGCTCGCGCACCCACGCGAGCTGGTCCTCGCCATGGATGTCCTCGAGCCACAGGTTCTCGTCGACCGGCTCGCCGGGGGCGTGGGCGAGGGTCTGCGCGGGGGTGGAGGCGGCAGGCTCAGTCATGAAGCCATCCTTCCACGACTGGCCCCAGCGCGCCCGGGATAAGCTCGTCCCTATGGTTCGGGGCGGTGCGATGCGGGTTGCCGTGGTGGGCGGCGGCCCCCGCGGCGCCTCTGCGGTGGAGCGTCTCCTCGCCAACTGGGCCGCCGTCCACTCCTCCGAGCACGACGCCGGTCACCCCCCTCGGCGGGACCCGCGCCTCGGTGGGAACCCGCCCACCCGAGCGGGACAGCCCCGTCCAGAGCGCCTCGAGATCACGGTCTTCGACCCGTACGAGCCCGGCCCCGGGCGCGTGTGGCGCACGGAGCAGCCGAGGCTGTTCCTCATGAACACCCAGTCGTTCTACCCGACCGTCATCCCGAGCGAGCCCGGGCTCGCCCCGCCGCTCGCCGGCGGGAGCTTCGATCAGTGGCGGGCCGCCCAGCGCGCAGCGATCGAGGACGGCTGCTGCGGGCTCACCGGGCAGGAGCGCGCCGAGGTCGAATCCCTCGGACCGGACGGATTCCCGCCCCGCGCCCTCTACGGCCGGTACCTCGCGGACACGTGGAGCGCGCTCCTGGCCGCCGCGCCCCCGGGAGTGGAGGTCGAGCACGTGCCCCACGAGGTCGTCCGGCTCGGCCGTACCCCGCACGGCTTCGCCCTCACCCTGGGGGACGGCCCTTCCGACGCCGTGCACGCCCGGGAGGCGGACGCCGTCGTGCTCGCAGTGGGCCACATCCCGGCCCAGCTGGGGCGCGAGCAGCGCGCGCTCGCGGAGGCCGCCGGGACGCTCGGGCTCGCATACTTCCCTCCCGCGGCGCCCGCGGACGTGGACTGGGACCGCGTCCCCGCGGGGGAGACCGTGCTCGTGCGCGGCATGGGGCTGAACTTCTTCGATGTCATGGTCCAGCTCACGCAGGGCCGTGGCGGCACGTTCACGGACGACGGCGACCGCCTCGCCTACGTGCCCAGCGGCCGCGAGCCGCGGATCGTCGCCGCCTCCCGCCGCGGGCTCCCGTACCGGGGCAAGGCCGAGCTCGGCGCCTATTACGCGCCTTCGGTGCAGCTGCGCTGGCTCACGCGGGAGGCGGCGCTCGCGCCCCGCCGCGCGGGCATCGAGCCCTCGTTCGACGCCGACCTCTGGCCCCTCCTGCACCGTGACGCCCTCTGGGCTTACTACTCGACGCTCGCGCGGGTCGAGGCGGAGTCCGTGGCGCCCGGGTTCCTGGACCGCTTCGCGGCGGCCCTCGCCCTCGAGGGGCCCGGCTGGGAGCCGGAGGCTTCGCGGGTGGTGCGCGACGGCGTCGTCCGCGCACGGCGCCTCGACCTCCGTGCGCTCGCCGCGCCGCTCGCCGGCTGGCACGCGCGGGACCGGGCCGAGCTCGATGCGCGGGTCCTCGCCTGCCTCGACGAGGACGCTGCCGGCTCGGCGCGCGGCGAGGACGACCCGGTCAAGATGGCGGTCGCCGCCCTCCACCGCGGCCGCGCCGTGCTCAAGGAGGCCGTCGCGGACGGCGGGATCACCGAGGAGTCCTGGGCTGCGGGGCTGCGGGGCTGGTTCGAGGGGCTCGTGGAGGGCCTCGCGAGCGGGCCGCCCGCGCTGAGGATCCGCCAGCTCGCGGCGCTCATGCGGGCCGGTGTGGTGAGCACGGTGGGGCCGGAGCCGCGCTTCGGGCTCGAGCGGACGGGGCCCGGGGCCCCGTGCTTCACCGCGGCCTCGCCGTGGGTGGGCGGGCCCGAGGTGCGGGCTCGCTGCCTTGTCGAGGCGCTCGCGCCGGTGAACCGCGTCGGCCAGGCGGATTCGGCGCTCGTCACGGGGCTGCTCGCGGACGGGCTTGCGCGGCCACGCTTCCTCGCCGGGGCGGACGGGACCCCGCGGCCCTCGAGCGGGTTCGATGTGACCGCGCCGCCGTACCGGGCGCTGGACGTCAATGGCCAGACGGTGGAGGGGCTGTACGTCCTGGGGCTCCAGCTCTCGGCCGTGCAGTGGGGCACGGCGATCGCCGCCGAGGCACACCCCTTCGCGGCGCCGGGCGAGGCGCACGACGGCGCCCCCTACCCCAGCGGGCAGCGCACCCTGCGGGACGCGGACGCGATCGCCAGGCACATCCTCGGCCTCCCCTGATTGTTTCGGGTACACATAAAGGGACCATTTCGGCGTTTCGGGTACGCGCTGCATTGTTTCGGGTACACACAAGGGGACCATTTCGGCGTTTCGGGTACGGCGCGCGACCTGTTGTCCGCAAAAGCACGGCGGCGGCCGGCGCCGTCCGTCTGGAAGGCGCCGACCGCCGTCGTGCTTCAGCGCGAAGACCGCAGCCGCCCGCTCGACAGTGCGCGATGCGGTGAACTGGTCCTGTACCCGAAACGCTCCTGGGCGCGTTTATGTGTACCCGAAACGCTCCTGGGCGCGTTTATGTGTACCCGAAACGGGCTAGAGGTTCGCTCCCACGAGGATTGGGTCGTGGTCGCTGGCCCGGTACTGGTCCGGTGCGTAGAAGAGCGTCGCGTTGTAGTTGTAGCGGCTGTACTCGAATGCGACCGGTTCGGGAGAGTTGATGTTCCACACGTCCTGGCCGGTCACCGCCGAAGCCGCGGCCGGCGAGGCGAACACGTGGTCGAGCGAGCCGACCGCGCCGCCGAACGCGTAGCTCTGCTTCCCGAGCGCTGGGTGGGTCTTCGAATACCCCGCGGCAAGGATCTCCTTGACGGGGTCCTCCTTGGCGTAGGCATTGAAGTCCCCGAGCAGGAACACCTTGTCCGTGCCCTGCGCCGCCTGCTGCTGCGCGGCGAACGCGACGAGCGCCTTGGCCTGGGCCACGCGGTCCGCGTTGTACGCGCCCTGCCCATCGCCCTGGTCGGCGTTGGCGCCGGTGGCACCGCTGCCGCTCTTGGACTTGAAGTGGTTCGCGATGGCGAGGAACTTGGCCGAGTCCGCGGCGCCCTTGGCCTTGAAGGACTGGGCGAGCGGCTGGCGGGCGTTGGAGAAGGCGGGGTCGTCGAGGATCACCGAGGTGCCCACGGGCTCCACGGCGGCCACACGATAGATGAAGGCCGTGCGGATCACGTCCTCGCTGCCGGGCCGGGCATTGGGCGAGCGGACGTAGTCCCACGTGCCCGGGGCAGACGCGTTGAGCGCGAGGACGAGCCGTGAGAGAGCGTCGTCGCGGTCCTTGCCGAACCAGAGCGAGTTCTCGACCTCGTTGAGCGCCAGGACGTCAGCGGTGGTCTTGTTGACGGCCGCGACGATCTTGGCCCGCTGCCGCTCGAGGTTGGCCGCGTTGGCGGCACCGCGGGCATCGCAGCCGCCGCTGACCGTGATCGGGTTCCCCTCGCGGTCGCTGTAGAACGTGCAGTTGCCCAGGGTGTCGCCCGTCGTCGTGAAGTAGTTCAGCACGTTGAACGTGCCGATCTGCACCGTCCCGCCCACGGCGGCGGGAGCTGCAGGGCGGGTCGCGCCGAAGCTCGCAGGCTTGACGGTCGCGGCGTTGTCCCGGGTGAGCTGGGTGAGCGGCTGGAACTTCCACAGGCTGTTGCGGTAGTCGAAGACGACGTCGGTCGTGAACGCCACGGGCGAGCCCACGCGCACTGGGTCCGTCGCGGTGAGCCACGGCAGCGGGATGGCCTTCGTCGTGGCGCTGGAGAGGAAATTGGTGGTGGAGCCGTCGTCGAGAGTCACCGTGTGCGCCGAGTTCGACGCCGCTGCTGCCGCCGCCGCTGCGCCCGGCTCCGCCTGGGTGGTCGGAGAGAGGAGCGGGGAGGTGCCGTCGGTGACGCCGAGCTCGCCGTACTTGTTGAGGTTGTAGTTGTCCGTGACCGTGAACGGGCCCTGTGGGGTGACGAGCATTCCCTCGAGCGCTTCGCGGTGCGGTTCGGCAGGCAGCCCGACGAGCGCGCCCTTGACCTCGGGCGCGGCGTCCGGGAGCACCGTCGCGCCGCCGGCCGGGACGGAGATCTGGGTGAGGCCGAAGCTCTCCTGGACCGTGCCGCGGACCTGCACGTGGTCGCCGGCCTTGACCTGGCCGACGGTGGCGGACGAGGAGACGAAGATGCCACTGGAGGCCGTGTGGGTGCCGAAGTCGATGGTCCCGCCAGTGCCAGGGGTCTGGATGTAGTAGCCGTTGAAGCCCCCGCTGGGGTAGACGGCGGTGACCTTGCCGCGTGTCGAGACGGTGCTGGACGCGAGCGGACTCGAGTCACCGGTGCCCTGGATGTCCTCGATCGTGCGGTAGTCCGGCGGCAGCGGCGTGGGGGCCGGTCCGGGATTCCCCGAGCCGCCATCGTCGGCGGGGGAGGACGTGTTCTGCGGCGTGACCGTGGACGTGAGGGCGAAGTCGTCGGCGTTGACGTCGGTGTCCCGGTGGGCGGTGCGGTCGATCGAGCGGGGATCCGATGTCGAGGACGGCGCCGGACCGGCCGCGGTCTCGAAGGTGTTGGTCGGGCCGTAGCCGATGAGGTCCGCGACGCGGGAGTCGTTGACGACAGAGCCGGTCGCGAGGGGGCTGAGCGCCGCCGTCGACTTCGCGAGGACGATCGTGCCCTTCGTGCCGCTGAAGTTCAGCGCGCCCGAGGCGAGGTCCGGTGCGGGCAGTGCAGCGCCCGTGCTCCCGTTCGATGAGCCCTGCACGAGGTAGAAGCTCTTCGGCGCGATCGTCCCGCTGAGTGCAGCCACCGCGGTCGGCGAGGATGTCCCGGTCGCGGAACGGTACTGGATGGACCAGCCTTCGAGGCTCACGGGAGTGGAGCCGGTGTTGTAGAGCTCGACGAACTTGTTCCTGTACGGGGCGTTGGAACTGCCCCCGTTGACATACGCCTCGTTGATGATGACGGCATCACCTGCGGGTGCCGCTGCTGCCTCTGTGGCCAGCAGCGGCACCGCGAAGAGGCCCAGCGTGAGCGCAAGCGCGGTGGCCGGCCTTCCGATCGTGTCCATGGTTCCCTCTCAGACGATGTGAGTGGCGCAGATCCCCCCTGCGCCAGCCCACCGTCCGGAGATGAACACGGCGTGTCACCGCGCCCAACACCTGCAGTCAAGCAGTCGGCTGGCCCTGGCCGAGGTCCTGCATGATGCGGAATGCGGCGCCCATCGGGTCGGCGAGGGCCGCCATCCGGCCGTACGGGGTGTCCACGGCGGTCATGAGCACGGTCGCCCCGAGCGAGGTCGCAGTGGTGATGGCCGCGTCCGCGTCCTCCACGCCCCAGTAGACCGTCCAGTGCGGCGGGACGCCCTCGGGCAGGTCCTTGGAGGCGTCGAAGATGCCCGCCTTCGCGTCCATGCCGGAGCCGAGGGTCGTGTAGCGCATCTCGGCGGAGTCGCTCATGACGTCCGTCTTCCAGCCGAGCGCCTTCTCGTAGAACGCGACGCTCGCGTCGTAGTCGCGGGCATTGAGCTCGAACCACACGGGGGAGCCCGGCTCCGCGACCTTCTCGAAGCCGGCCATCGGGGCCGGCTGCCAGCCGCCGAACACCGCGCCGCCAGCATCGGAGAACATGGCCATGTGGCCCTGGTCCGGGACCTCCATGGGGGGCATGAAGACCTGGCCCCCGGCCTGGGTGACGGAGTCCGCCGTCGCGGCGATGTCCTCGGTCGCGAGGTAGACGCTCCACACGTCCGGCATGGAGCCCTGGTCCTCCATCTTGCGCATGAGGCCGGCCACTGCCCGGCCGTCCTTCGAGGCGGTCGTGTAGCCGCCGTACTTCTCCTCGTCCCCGGTCTCGTAGGTCCAGCCGAAGAGGGCGGTGTAGAACTCCTTGGCCTTCTCGATGTCGCTCGTCATCAGATCGGCCCAGATGGGCGCTCCGGGGGTGACTTCTGGCGTGGGCATGGAAGCTCCTTGGGTTGGCGGGAAGCTGTGGGCCGAACGCCACCGACGCTATGCATGCCCTCTGACACTTTTCAAGGGCCGCCGAATGCGCAGAACGGCGCCCCCGGATTCCTCCGGGGGCGCCGTTCCCATCGTCACTGCGCGGAAGGTAAGGGATTTGAACCCTTGGCACGGGGTGACCGCGCACTGGTTTTCAAGACCAGCTCCTTAGGCCGCTCGGACAACCTTCCCTGCGCCTAGTAGTGTTTCACAGGCCAGCGACCCGGGGAAACTGAGCGCCCGGGAGAGGGAGGATCCCACGCCATGAAGGCCGTGTTCATCTCCGAGCCAGGAGGCCCAGAGGTCCTGGAGGTGCGTGACGCCGAGGAGCCCGTCCCGGGCCGGGGCGAGGTGCTCATCGACGTGGTCGCGGCGGGCATCAACCGCGCGGACGTCCAGCAGCGGCGCGGCTTCTACCCGCCCCCGCCCGGCGCGTCCGAGATCCCGGGGCTCGAGGTCTCGGGGCGGATCGCCGGGTTCGGTCCCGAGGTCGCGCGCCCGTTCTCGGTGGGGGAGAAGGTCGTGGCGCTCCTGGCCGGCGGGGGGTACGCGCAGAAGGTCGTGGTCCCGGCGGAGCAGGTCCTGCGCATTCCGGAGGGCGTGGACCTCGTCACGGCGGCCGGCCTGCCCGAGACGGGCGCGACCGTGTACTCGAACCTCTTCATGACAGCGCAGCTGCAGCCCGGGGAGACGCTCCTGGTCCACGGCGCCACGGGCGGGATCGGCACGATGGCGGTGCAGCTCGCCAAGGCGTTCGGCGCGCGGGTGGCAGCGACGGCGGGCAGCGAGGAGAAGGTCTCCACGGCTCGGGCCTTCCTCGGCGTGGACCTCGCGGTCAACTACCGCGAGGAGGACTTCGTGGAGGCGGTGCGCGCAGCGACAGGCGGGCGGGGCGCGGACGTGATCCTCGACGTCGTGGGCGCGAAGTACCTCGAGCGCAATGTCGAGGCCCTCGCCCCGTACGGCCGGCTCGTGGTGATCGGGCTCCAGGGCGGCGCGAAGGCCGAGCTCAATCTGGGGATGCTACTCAACAAGCGGGCCGCCGTCATCGGCACGGCCCTGCGGCCCCGCCCGGTCGAGGAGAAGGGCGTCATCATGTCCGCCGTCAGGGAGCATGTCTGGCCCCTCGTGGCGGACGGCCGGGTGAAGCCCCTCGTGGACCGCACCTTCCCGCTTGCCGAGGTGGTGGCGGCGCACGAGTACTTCGACTCCGGCGAGCATGTGGGCAAGGTGCTGCTCACCGTCTAGTGCGCGCACGACGGCGTGCGGTCGCCTCGGGCGGTCACCCGCGGCCGCCGCCAGCCGCCGGGCGCGGCAGGGCTACCGCTCGCCGCGCGGGTGTCCCGGCCCGGGAAGACCTGTTCCCGGCGAGCGTTCGCGGGACTACGCTCAGTATGCGTCTGTCACCTGCACTCGAGGAGGAGTCATGAGTTCCGTCTCACGCGACGCTGGGGGAGCGTCTGGGACCGGTCCGGAGCGCGGCACACTCGTCCAGGACCCGGCACTGCCGCCGGTTGCCGTGGACCCCGCCGTGCTCGAGGCCGAGGAGCGCCGCTGGACCCCTGCGAAGATCGCCGTCTGGGTGGCCATCGCCCTGGTCGGCGGCCTCGCGTGGGTGATGCTCGCGCTCGTGCGTGGCGAGACAGTGAACGCCATCTGGTTCGTGTTCGCCGCGGTCTGCACATACCTCATCGCGTACCGGTTCTACTCGAAGTACATCGAGAGGCACCTGCTCAGGCCCAATGACGTCCGCGCGACCCCGGCCGAGTACAAGGCGGACGGCAAGGACTACGTCCGCACCGACCGCAACGTCCTCTTCGGCCACCACTTCGCCGCGATCGCCGGGGCAGGCCCCCTCGTCGGGCCGGTCCTCGCAGCCCAGATGGGCTACCTGCCCGGCACCCTGTGGATCATCATCGGCGTGATCCTCGCCGGCGCCGTCCAGGACTACCTCGTGATGTTCTTCTCCATGCGCCGCGGCGGCCGGTCGCTGGGCCAGATGGCCCGCGAGGAGCTCGGCGTGGTGGGCGGCACGGCCGCGCTCATCGCGACGCTGCTCATCATGATCATCATCGTCGCGATCCTCGCCCTCGTGGTCGTCAACGCCCTCGGCGAGAGCCCGTGGGGCGTGTTCTCCGTGGCCATGACCATCCCGATCGCGCTGTTCATGGGCGTGTACCTGCGCTTCATCCGCCCCGGCAAGGTCATGGAAGTCTCGATCATCGGCTTCGTGCTGCTCATGGCCGCCATCATCGGCGGCGGCGCCGTGGCGAACACCGGCTGGGGCCAGGAGCTCTTCCACCTCGAGCGCCTGCCGATCGCGTGGGGCATCATCGTCTACGGCTTCATCGCCGCCGTCCTGCCGGTCTGGCTCCTGCTCGCGCCCCGCGACTACCTCTCCACGTTCATGAAGATCGGCGTCATCTTCCTCCTGGCCATCGCGATCATCATCGTGCGCCCGGAGATCAACGTCCCAGCGTTCAGCGAATACGCCTTCCGGGACAACGGCCCGGTGTTCGCCGGCGCCCTGTTCCCGTTCCTCTTCGTCACGATCGCGTGCGGCGCCCTCTCCGGGTTCCACGCGCTCATCTCCTCCGGCACCACGCCCAAGCTGATCGAGAAGGAGCGCCAGACCCGCTTCATCGGCTACGGCGGCATGCTCATGGAGTCCTTCGTGGCGATCATGGCGCTCGTCGCGGCGATCTCGATCGACCGCGGCCTCTACTTCGTCATGAACTCCCCGGCCAACCTCACCGGCGGCACGGTGGAGACGGCGGCGGCGTGGGTCAACGGCCTCGGCCTCGCCGGTGTGAACGTCACCCCGGACATGCTCGCGGGCACCGCGCAGAGCGTCGGGGAGCCCTCGATCGTCTCGCGCACGGGTGGCGCGCCGACTCTCGCGGTGGGCCTGAGCCACATCATGCAGCAGTTCATCGGCGGCGCGGGCCTCGCGGCGTTCTGGTACCACTTCGCGATCATGTTCGAGGCGCTGTTCATCCTCACCGCCGTCGACGCCGGCACCCGCGTGGCGCGCTTCATGCTGCAGGACTCGATCGGCAACTTCGTGCCGAAGTTCAAGGACACCTCGTGGCGTCCGGGTGCATGGATCTGCACCGCGGTCATGGTCGCGGGCTGGGGCTACATCCTGATCCTCGGGGTGACGGACCCGCTCGGCGGTATCAACACCTTCTTCCCGCTCTTCGGGATCGCGAACCAGCTCCTCGCGGCCATCGCGCTCGCGGTGTGCCTCGCGATCGCGGCGAAGCGCGGGACGTTCCGCTACCTGTGGATTGTGGCCGTCCCGCTCGCGTTCGCGGCCGTCGTGACCATCACGGCCAGCGCGTTCAAGATCTTCTCGACCGTGCCCGCGGTGGGCTACTTCGCCCAGAACGCGGCGTTCTCGAAGGCCCTCGCGGAGGGCAAGACCTCGTTCGGCACGGCGAAGACGGCCGCGGCGATGGAGGCCGTGGTGCGGAACACGATGGTGCAGGGGGTCCTGAGCGTCGTCTTCGTGACCCTCGCGATCATCGTGATCGTGACCGCGCTCGTCTCCACGTTCAAGGCATTCCGCGGGCTCGGCGCCGGAATCGGGGCCGACAAGGAGGACCCGGCGGTGCCCTCGCGGGTCTTCGCCCCCGCCGGCCCGGTCGCGACACCTGCGGAGCGCGCGGTCCTGCAGGAGTGGAAGGACCGCGGCATCAGCACGGTCCCGGCGGGCCACCACTGATGTCCTCCCTGACCAGCGGCTCCGGGCGCACGACGGCGATCGCCGCCGTGCGCTCGGCGCTCGCCGGGGCGCGGGGCTACTTCCGGGGTGTCCTCGGCGCGGATGCGTACGAGAAGTACCTCGACCACCACCGTGCCGAGGCGGCGGCCGGGCACTGCGCCGCCCCGGCGATGACCGAGCGTGAGTTCTGGCGGGACCGCACGGACCGGCAGGACACGAACCCCCAGGGGCGCTGCTGCTGACTGCCCGGCGCGGACCCGCAAGGCGCTGTCGCTGGGCGCCGTGCGCGTCTCGGCACGCGTGAGAGTATGGGCCACATGACAGGACCGGAGAGCGAACCCATGGCAGAGGACGGCACTCCCAGCGGGAACGGCGACGAGCCTGTGGAGGGCACGCCCGTGGAGGGACCTGAGACCGATGGCGGCGGCCCGGCGTCGCCCGCCATGGCCGGCGGGGAGCGCCGGGCGAGCCTCCAGGAGCTCGTGGACGAGCCCGCCAAGGTCATGCGGATCGGGACCATGATCCGCCAGCTCCTCGAGGAGGTGAAGGGCGCCCCGTTGGACGAGGCGGCCCGCACCCGGCTCGCCGAGATCCACGAGCGCTCGATCGCGGAGCTCGAGGACGGCCTCGCGCCCGAGCTCGTGGCCGAGCTGCACCGCATCTCGCTGCCGTTCAGCGATGAGTCGGTGCCCAGCGAGTCCGAGCTCCGCGTGGCGCAGGCCCAGCTCGTGGGCTGGCTCGAGGGGCTCTTCCACGGGATCCAGACCGCCATCGCGGCGCAGCAGGCCGCACACCAGCTCGCCGCTGCCCAGGTCCAGCTGCGCCAGCTCCCGCCGGGGACGATGATCGCTCCCGGCGTGGTGATCGGGGAGAACGGCGAGCCCCAGCGCGCGCCCGCGGGGCAGCGCCCCGGGATGCGTCCCGATCGGCGCGATCCGGACCACGGTCCGGGCCAGTACCTCTGAGAGGCGGGGTGGGGCTCCTCAGCTCGGCGTTCCAGGCCCGACGGGATGACGCGGAACTCGGCAAGGGCCTGTGGCGCCGTGCCCATGACCGCTTCCGCCGCGGCCTGGACCGCTACCACCAGGTCCTCGAGGGGATCGAGGACGACTCGCTGTACGCGGAACTCGTGGTGATCGCCGATTCCCTGGCCGCTCTGCTGCCGCGCGTGCGCGCCGTGTGCGTGGCCGCGCAGGCTGCCGCCCCGAGCGAGGGGCTGGACGTGCCCGGAGGCTTCGCGGACGTGCACCGTGCCCTCTCCAAGGCGGGGAACGCGCTCGCCACCACGGCGGAGGCCGCCGCGATGCTGCGCCTCGCGGTGGGCCCCGTCCCGGTCGGGGCGGTCTCGGTGGAGCGGCGGGCAGCCTCCGTGTTCGAGCAGGTGGAGCGGGCCGAGCAGCTCGTGGCGGGCTGAGGCTTCGGCGCCGCAGGCTGTTCGCGCTGCGCGAAGACGGGCGGGAAATCGGCGCCTGCCCCTTCCGAAGCGGCGCTGCACTGGAAGTATGGTGCCCATGACTTCGACTGAGACCCTGACTTCCCCTGTGCTCGAGTTCCACGACGGCAACACCATCCCGCAGCTGGGCTACGGCGTCTGGCAGGTCGAGGACGCGGTGGCGGAAGAGGTGGTGGGCGAGGCGTTCAACGCGGGCTACCGCCACATCGACACCGCCGCGATCTACGGCAACGAGGCCGGAGTGGGCCGCGCGATCGCGGCCTCCGGCCTGGCCCGCGAGGACCTGTACATCACCACGAAGCTCTGGAACGCGGACCAGGGCCGGGACAACGTGGCAGGCGCCTTCGACTCCTCCCTGTCCAAGCTCGGCCTCGACTACGTGGACCTCTACCTCATCCACTGGCTCCAACCGAAGCGCGGCCTCTACCTCGAGACGTGGGAGGAGCTGGCCAAGCTCAAGGAGTCCGGCCGCGTCCGCTCGATCGGCGTCTCCAACTTCACGGTCGAGGCGCTCGAGGAGATCGAGCGCGAGACGGGCGTGCGCCCCGTGATCAACCAGGTGGAGACCCACCCGTACTTCCCGCAGGCCCAGCTGCGCGAGTTCGAGGCCTCCCGCGGGATCCTGCACGAGTCGTGGTCCCCGCTGGGCCAGGGCAAGGACCTGCTCGCGGACCCGGCGCTGGAGGCCATCGCCGCCAAGCACGGCGCGAGCGTCCCCCAGGTCGTGCTCGCGTGGCACCTCGCGCTCGGCAGCGTCGTGATCCCGAAGTCCGTCACGCCCGAGCGCATCGCCCAGAACTGGGCCTCCCTCGGCGTCGCGCTCGACCCGGAGGACCTCGAGGCGATCGCTGCCCTCGACAAGGGCCAGGCCGGCCGGATCGGCCCTGACCCGGCGGAGGCCGACTTCGCCTGAGCGGTCCTGGGCCGGCACGCAGGCAGCGCTTGTACGCTGGCGTGATGAAGCAGGCGCACGACGACGGCGACGCACCCCGCGCGGGTGCGTCGCCGTCGTCGTCCCCGCGCCGAGCGGGCGAAGCCTCCTGGGCCTCGACCCCCGCCATCCGCCGGACCATGCTCGGCAACCGCTCCCGCGATACGGCCCCCGAGCTGTCGGTGCGCCGGGCCGTGCATGCGATGGGCCTGCGGTACAGGGTGGCCATGCGCCCCGAGAAGGCCCTCCGGCGCACGGCCGACCTCGTGTTCACGCGGGCGCGCGTGGCCGTGTTCATCGACGGCTGCTATTGGCACGGATGCCCCGAGCACTACATCGAGCCTGCCCGAAACGTGGACTACTGGCGGCCCAAGATTGCGCGGAACCGCGAGCGGGACGCGGAGACCACCCAGCTGCTCACCGAGGCCGGCTGGACGGTGCTGAGGTTCTGGAGCCACGAGGACCCGGCCCAGGTGGCGGGGCGGATCGCGGAGACCGTCAGGGAGGCGCGCGTCCCGCTCAAGAAGGCGGACGCGGAGGCTCGTCCGAACGGCCCATCCCCTGCTCGAGCGCCACGGCCGCGTTGATGAGGCCGAAGTGGCTGAACGCCTGCGGCGTGTTGCCCAGCTGCCTGCCGAGGCGGGGGTCGTACTCCTCGGAGAGGAGCCCCACGTCGTTGCGGAGCTCGAGGAGGTCCTCGAAGAGCCTGCGCGCCTCGTCTCGGCGGCCGATCCCCACGAGCGCGGTCACGAGCCAGAACGAGCACGCGAGGAACACGCCCTCGGTACCGGGGAGCCCGTCCGCTCCGGATTCAGTCCGGTAGCGGAGCAGGAAACCGTCCGCAGCGAGCTCCCGTTGGACGGCCTCGATCGTCGCCACCACCCGGGGGTCGTCGTAGGGCAGGAAGCCCACGCGGGGGATGAGGAGGAGTGCGGCATCCAGCTCTGAGGAGCCGTAGGACTGGACGAAATGGCTGCCGGTCGGGTCCATTCCATGGGCCAGGACGTCCGCGCGGATCTCGTCCCGCACCGCAGTCCACCGCTCGAGCGGGCCTTCGAGGCCGGACTCTGTGATGCCCCTGGCCATCCGGTCCGCGGCGACCCAGGCCATGACCTTGGAGTGGGTGAAGTGCCGCCGCGGCCCGCGCATCTCCCAGAGGCCGTTGTCCGGCTGGCGCCATACGCGTTCAAGATGGTCCATGAGCGCGCACTGCAGGTTCCACGAGTCCTCGGTCCCGAGCGCGTTGCGGGTGAGCGCCAGGGCGTCGAGGACCTCGCCCCACACATCGAGCTGGAGCTGCTCCGCCGCCGCGTTGCCGATGCGCACGGGGGCGGACGCCTCATACCCGGGCAGCCAGTGGAGCGTGTCCTCGGGCACACGGCGGCGCCCGGTGAGGGAGTACATGATCTGCAGGTCCGCCGGGTCGCCGGCGACGGCGCGGAGGAGCCAGTCCCGCCAGGCCCCTGCCTCTTCCGTGTAGCCCGCCGCGAGGAGCGGCTGCAGCGTCAGGGTCGCGTCGCGCAGCCAGCAGTACCTGTAGTCCCAGTTCCGCTCGCCCCCGAGCCATTCCGGCAGCGAGGTGGTGGCTGCCGCCGCGATGCCGCCGGTCGGGCCGAAGGTCAGCGCCTTGAGCGTGATGAGGGAGCGGTCGACGGCGTCCTTGTACGGGCCGGTGACCCGGCACCTGCTGCTCCACTCGTCCCAATAGGCCAGGGTGCGTTCCAGTGACACCTCGGCGTCGGCGCACGGCTCCCACCGCTCGTGGCTCGGCCTCCACGTGAGCACGAAGGGGACGCGGTCGCCGGGGCCCACGGTGAACGCGCTCACGGTGCGCCGGTCGCGGCCCACGAGCGGCGCCGTCGTGGTGACGTACGCGGCGTCCGGTCCCGCGACCGCGTGGAGGACCCCTTCGCGCCGGCGCACCCACGGGACCACATGCCCGTAGTCGAAGCGCAGCGCCAGGTCCATCTCCACCGGCACCGAGCCGCTCACGCCCTCGACGATGCGCACCACATCGCACGCACTGTCCCGGGGAGGCATGAAGTCCACGACGCGCGCCGCGCCGTCGTCGGTCTCCCAGACGGACTCGAGGACGAGCGTGCCCGGGAGATAGCGGCGCGACGTGCACGTGGCCGCGCCCACCGGGGCGATCCGCCAGCGGCCGTGGTCAGGGGTGCCCAGGAGCGCGCCGAAGCACGAGGGCGAGTCGAAGTGCGGGAGGCAGAGCCAGTCGATCGAGCCGTCCATGCCGACGAGGGCCGCGGTCTGGAGGTCCCCGATGACGGCGTAGTCCTCAATCCTCGCCATGCCCGCACCATACCAAGCGGGTTGGCAGCCCGGTGCGGGGGGTAGGTCCCATGTGCAACGTCACTCCCGGAAACAGAGGTCGGACATGGATACCACCCAGATCTGGATCATCATCGGCGTCGTCGTTCTCGCCGTCATCGTCATCGCGGTCCTCGTGGCCGTGGCCCGCAAGCGGCGAACCGCCCATGACGAGCGGTCCCGCAGAGAGGCCGAAGCGCTGCGCGCCCGCGCGGCGTCCGAGGACCTCGAGGCGCGTGAGCGTGAGGCAGCGAGCCTCGAGGCGCGGGCCCGGGCCGAGCGCGCGCAGGTCGAGGCTGACCGGCTCCGCCAGCAGGCGGAGGAAGGCACTGCGGCCGCCCGCGAGAGCCGGGATGAGGTCGAGCAGCGGCTCCGGCGCGCGGACGAGATCGACCCCGAGACGCGCGGGCACCACCACAGGCACGACACGGATTCGGGCCACGGCCACGACAGGAACGACGCGGACCGCCGCCGTGACGGCAACGACGCGGACCGCCGCCGTGACGAGAACGACGACGACCGCACGGCCCGCGGGCCCGCTCACGCCCCCGAGCACCGGGCGGCGTCGGACCGGGACGCCGACCGCTGACGTCCCGGCCCGGTGAGCGCAGGCCGGTCAGAACGGCTTGCCGCCGGTGACGGGGAGCACCGAGCCCGAGATGTAGCCGCCCTCGTCCGAGGCCAGCAGCACATACGCCGCCGCGAGCTCCGCGGGCTGGCCCGGACGGCCCAGCGGAGTGTCCTGGCCGAACTCGGCGATGTGGTCCGGCCAGCCGGTGGACGGGATGAGCGGGGTCCAGATGGGCCCGGGGGCCACTGCGTTGATCCGGATGCCCCTCGGGCCGAGGTCCGGGGCGAGGGCCTTGACCAGCGCCACCTGCGCGGCCTTCGTCATGGCGTAGTCGAAGAGTCCCGCCGAGGGCTGCACGGCCTGGATGGAGCTCGTGATGATGATCGACGCGCCGGCGCCCAGATGGGGGAGCGCCGCGCGCAGCGTCCAGAACTGGCTGTACAGGTTGGTCCGCAGGACGCGGTCGAACTCCTCGGTGGGCACGCTCTCCACCCCGTCGCGCGCCTGCTGGTAGGCCGCGTTGAGGACCAGGACGTCGAGCCGGCCGAACTCGCTGCTCACACGCTCGGGCAGCGAGGAGCTCACGGTCTCGTCCCGCAGGTCCGCCTCGATCGGGAACGCACGCTGCCCGGCGGCGACGATCTCGCGTTCGGTGGCGTCGGCGTCGTCCTTCTCCTCGGGCATGAACGTGAAGGCGACATCCGCACCCTCCCGGGCGAAGGCGATCGCGACCGCGCGGCCGATCCCGGAATCGCCCCCGGTGATGAGCGCGGCCCTGCCCTCCAGTCGACCGTGCCCCGTGTAGGTGGCCTCGCCGTGGTCCGGGGTGGGCGTCGTCTCCGCGGTGGTGCCGGGGGCTTCCTGCTCCTGTGGCGGCATCTCCTCGCTGGGGTGGGCGGAGCGGGGGTCGTCGGGTGTTCCGGTGGTCTCTCGGGCGTCATTCATGGTGGACTCCGCACTGTTGAGATTGAGGCGCTGGTGGACATGAGGGCCGCTTCCTGACCCATGGCCACGGTAGGCCGCAGCGGAGCCGGGCGGAAGGCCATTCCGCTTGCCGCGCAGCCTGCGCGGATGACGGTTGGACGCGCGCGGTGCGGGTAAGCCACAGGCGTGGCCCCACCCTCTTCGCGCCGGCGGCGCCCTTCCCGTCCACCCGCGCCGGGGCTCTGGACCCGCCGCCGGGCGGGGCAGGGCTTCGTGTACCGGGACGCGGAGGGGGCCAGGGTCACGGATGAGGAGGCCCTCGAGCGGATCCGTTCGCTCGCCATCCCTCCGGCGTGGCGCCACGTGCGGATCGCCGCCTCGCCGCGGGCGCGGGTGCAGGCGCGGGGCGTGGACGCAGCCGGCCGCACCCAGTACCTCTACCACGCAGGCTGGCGCGAGCGGCAGGAGGCCCGCAAGTTCCGCCGCGCGCTCGGGCTGGCCGAGCGGCTCCCGGGCCTTCGGCGGCGCGTCACTGAGGACCTGCGGGGCAAGAGGGGTCCGCGTGCCCAGGCCCTCGCGGCGGCCGTGAGGATCATCGACCGCACGGGGATGCGCGTGGGCGGGCACCGCTATGCCCGCGAGAACGGCACCTTCGGGGTCACCACCGTCCAGCGCGAGCACGTCTCGCTCGAGGGCGATGCGGTGGCCTTCGACTTCCCCGGCAAGTCCGGTCTGCGCTGGGAGGTGGTCGTGACCGACCCGGACCTCGCCGCATACCTGCGCGCGCTCCCGCGGCGGCCCGCTCGCGAGCCGGCCTTGGGGTACGACGACGGGCACGGCTTCCAGCCCGTGAGCGCCTCGGCCCTCAACGAGTACCTCCGCGGCTCGTCCGCGTCCGGCGTGAGCGCGAAGGACCTCCGGACGTGGCGCGCCACCGTGGTCGCAGCCCGGTCCCTCGCCCGCAGCCGGCAGCAGGAGGCCGACGCCGACACGGCCTGGCGCGACGCCGTCGCCGCCGCTGCGGAGTGGCTGCACAACACGCCTGCCGTGGCGCGCAGCTCCTATGTCGACCCGCACCTGCTCGAGGCGTACCAGGAGGGGCGGGCGGTGGCCGGCCCGAGGGCCTCGGAGCGTTCCGTGTGCGAACTCCTGCGCTCCGCCCGTGCGGCGTGAGCCGGGCAGGGAGCCGACAGGCAGCAGAGGAGCCCGGCAGTCCGAGGGATCGCCGGGCTCACGTCGCTTTGCCAGAAGGGTCAGGCGCCTGGGGAACGGTCTGGGAAGTCGTCCGTGGTGCGCGGAGCATCGGTGTCGTCGTCGCGGGGGGTGAGGTAGCGCTCTCCCTCCTCGGTCTCGCCCACCTCGTATTCCGCGGCGACCGCGTCGATCGCGGCCTGGTCCACCGGGCCCGGAGGCTGCACTGGTCCGGGGTTGGGGGTCCGCTCTGCGTCCCCGTAGACCGCGCCGAGGCCCTTGGAAGAGGGCACCACCTCGTCGCGGCCGGGCACCGAGTCATCCTCTTCGGACCGGCGCACGGGCCGCCCGGGCTCTTCAGCCAGCCCGGCTTCGTCACGCAGTGCGGCATCTTCGTGCCGTCCGGGCCCGTCAAGGAGCCTCTCGTCCGCGCCGAGCCTGTCGTCCGTGCGGCGCGGGTCGTCGTCCCGGGGTCCGTCGATCCTGCTCATGGAGGTCCTCCTCGCGATCTACGCGGCGCAGGCACCCGCTGGCGCCGGATGCCTGTGGGAGGCATCGCCCTGATGGTACCCCCGGCCCGTTCCGGCAAACCGGACGCGGCAGCAGGCCGCGCCCTGGGCAGCAGCCGGGCTGCGCAAAAGCTGTTGGGGCTGCGTGAAGGGTGTTCAGCGGCCCCGAGTGGGTAGTGGAATGGGTGAACGTCCCGGGAGATCCCGCGGGACGCTGGCACAGGAGGTGTTCGTACTGCTGTCTCCGAAGGTCCTCGATCAAGGGAGTGGCATGTCCGATCCACACCGGCTCGCTGGCCGGCGCATCCTCATCACGGGCGAGGACTCCCTTCTCGCCCGCCGGCTGGGGGAGCACTTCTCGCGCTTCGGCGCGCTGCTGGATGTTGACCCGGCGCCACTCGACGCCGGCCCGCCCGCGAGCCCGGAGGAGGGGTCCCGCATGGTCCATGAGGCCGTCGAGTCGCTGGGCGGGCTGGACGTGCTCATCAACACGGGCCCGGCGGCCCTTCCCGCCGAACTCGTCCCCTCGAGCCCGCGCGGCCTGAGCCTGGAGGGCATGGAGCATGCGCTCGAGCGCTCCATGAGCCTGCTGGTCTCCACCACGGAATCGGCGGTGCGGGAGATGGGGCCCGGCTCGAGCATCGTCACAACCGTCCTCTTCGCCTCCCCGCCCTACCTCCTGACGCCAGAGCAGGAGGCGCTCACGGAGGCCGTCCTCGACACGACGCGCGGCTGGGCGGACATCCTGTCCTCGCGCGGCATCCGCGTCAACGCGGTGGCGGGAGGCCCCGAGTGGGCAGCGGAGAGCCTGGCGGGCGACGACGACGTGCAGGAGGCGGAGCTCGATCCCTTCGTGTACCTCGCCTCCAGGGAATCCCGGTGTGTCACCGGCTCAGTCCTCGGAGTGGCACGTGCCTATGAGCACGCGCTCGAGGGGATCGGAGGGTTCAGGAACCGCTGATCTGCGCCGCCTTCCTACCCCAGCCAGGAGGTACACCATGGAAGCCGCATCCCACCCGAACGTCGTCCCGCTCCAGCCGCCCACACGCACCCATCGTGCGGCGCCGCGTCCCATTCGCCGCCCATGCCCCGACGGGAACGGCCCTGACGGGCTGCATGGCTCCGAACAGCCGTACGGCTCCGAACAGCCGCTGCGTCCCCGAGCAGAGCGCTCGGAAGCGCCACAGCGCTCCGTGCCCATGGAGGAGGCGGCCGGCGACGACGCTGCCGCGGCGCTCGCCACGGACTACCTCGGGGTCGCGGACGCTCTCGCGCGCCGGTTCCGGTGCCCGGGTCACGATGCGGACGATCTGCGGCAGGTGGCGCGCCTCGGCCTCATGAAGGCGGCCCGCCGGTACCGCGAGGCCCTAGGCCACGGTTTCGTGCCCTACGCGGTGCCGACCATCACGGGGGAGCTCAAGCGCTATCTCCGAGACCAGTCGTGGGTCATCCGGCCCCCTCGGTCCATCCAGGAGCTGCGCCTCAAGATCAATGCCCTGAGGCCGGCGCTCACGCAGGAGCTCGGCCACGACCCGACCACGGCTGAGCTGAGCACCGCAGCGGGCGTGCCCGCGATGGATGTGGCAGAGGCCCAGATGGCTGACGCGTCCCTCGTGACCCGCCCCGTGGAGCACGGTGATGGATCGGACGATTCCGAGGAGCCGCGCGTGGGCATCACCCCGTCAGCCCTCGACCCGGGCTTCGAACGGGTCGAGGCCCTCCATGCGCTCGCTGGAGCGCTCGAGGACTCCACGGCCGCTGACCGGCGCCTCCTGACCCTGCGGTTCGTCGAGGAGAAGACGCAGAGTGAGATCGCCCGGGAGCTGGGCGTGAGCCAGATGCAGGTCTCGCGGCTGCTCAAGAAGCTCCTCGACCGCCTGCGCCGCCGCATGGCCGCATGAGGCCCTTCCGCTTCAGGAGGTGGGCAGGCGCAGCCGGTCGACGGCGTCGAGCACGTGCCCGGGGAGGACTGCCAGGAGCGCTGGGTCCGGGTCTTCCGCGAACGCGTCGCCCCGGCGCCGCGTCGCGTCGGTGAGCACGATGTGGGGACCGTCTCCCGGGGGGCCCCACTGCTCCGGCGCGGCCGGCCCGAAGAGCACCACCGACGGAATGCCGTAGGCGCTTGCGAAGTGGGCGGCTGACGTGTCTGCGGTGATGACGAGTGAGGCGGCCGAGAGTGCCGAGGCGAACTCGCTGAGGCTCCACCGCCCGGCGGCCACGCAGCTGGCCGGGAGGCCGGCAGCCGCTGCGATCGTCTCCGCCCGTTCCCGGTCCCCTGAGCCGCCCGTGACCCTGACATCGTGCCCTGCCCGGCTGAGCTGGGCAGCCACGGCGGCGAAGCGGTCCGCCGGCCACATGCGGCTCCCGTGCGCCGCCCCTACGTGGACCAGAGTCGCCCCGTGGACGGGCGGGTCAGCCACCGGAACGCCGAGCCGGAAGTCGCCAGCGTCCGCGCGCAGACCGTGCCAGGCCAGGAGGCGCACCCAGCGCTCGCGTTCATGCAGTCCCTCCTCCCAGGACGGCCCGGGCCATCCGGGGGCCTCGTGGCCGATCCTGTGGCGAGGGCTGAGTGCGTCGAGCCGGCGGTGGCTCTGGGGCCCGGCACCGTGCAGGTTCACGGCGACGTCGACCGGGCCGTTCCACGGGATGGGGGCCTCGAGGCCCGGGGTGGGGAGGAGCTCGTTGACCCCACCGACAAGGGGCAGCACCTCTTCGAGCCAGCCGGGCGCGGCGAGGACGATGCGGTGCTCAGGGAAGGCGGCCCGCAGCCCGCGCAGGGCGGGCACTGCGACCAGCAGGTCGCCGAGTTTGAGCGCGCGGAGCGCGAGAAGGACGGGGCGGGCTGAGCCCATGCTCATGTGACCTCCAGGGAAACCCTTGGGGAGCCCTCTTCCTGAGCAGCGGGGCGCCAGTGCCCCGGGTCGGTTTAGTCTACCTTCCGCCGGGAACTGCTCAGGCATGCCCAGCCTTCGAACCGACGTGCCCACTTCTCCGCCCGCTGCGGTTCTGTTCGACCGCGACGGAACGCTCGTGCACGACGTCCCGTACAACGGCGAGCCCGCGCTCGTGGAGCCCGTCGAAGGCGCCGCCGAGGTCCTCGCCGCGCTGCGCGCCGAAGGGGTGGCCCTGGGCGTCATCACGAACCAGTCCGGGATCGGCCGGGGCCTCATCACCCGCGCACAGGCGGACGCCGTCAACGCGCGGATCGAGGAGCTGCTCGGCCCGTTCGACGTGTGGTGCGTGTGCCCGCACGCCCCCGAGGACGGGTGCGGGTGCCGGAAGCCCGCGCCTGGCATGGTGCTCGCGGCGTGCGAGGCCCTCGGGGCCGCGCCGGAGGCCACGGTGATGGTGGGGGACATCGGGGCCGATATGGAGGCCGCCCGCAGGGCGGGTGCGCGGGGGATCCTCGTGCCGACGCCGGTGACCCGACGCGAGGAAGTCCTCGCCGCCCCGGAACAGGCCGACGACCTGGCTGGCGCGCTGCACCTGATCCTGGGCCGCGCCCAGACGCCGGCCGGGGTGACCGCCGCGGAGGCGGCGCAGTGAGGCGTGTCCTCGTCGCCCGGCTTGACAGCCTCGGCGACGTGGTCCTCGCCGGCCCCGCTGTCCGCGCCGTCGCCGCCCACGCCGAGGCGGTGCTGCTCACCGGCCCCCGGGGCAGCGCCGTCGCGCCCCTCCTGCCCGGCGTCTCGGAGCACCTCGAATGGGACTGTCCCTGGATCGGCAACCCTCCAGCGCGGGCCAGCGAGGCGCACCTCGGCGCGCTCGAGCGGCTCATCGCCGGCGCCGGTGTGGAGGAGGCCGTCATCCTCACCTCGTTCCACCAGTCCCCGCTTCCCCTGGCCCTCGAGCTGCGCCGCTGCGGCGTCGCCCGCATTACCGGCCTGTCCGAGGACTACCCGGGCAGCCTCCTCGACGTGCGCGTGACCAGCCGCGACCTGCCGTGGGAACTGCACGAGGCAGACCGCGCGCTCGGCATCGCCGCCGCCGCGGGCTTCGCGCTCCCCGCGGACGACGACGGGCTCCCGGCACTCGCCCGAACGGCACCGAGCGCGGTGCGTCCCCCGGGCGAGTACGTGGTGGTCCACCCCGGTGCGGACGTCCCGGCACGCGCGTGGCCCGCGTCGCATGCCGCCGAGCTCGTCTCGCTCCTCGCGGCCCGGGGGATCACCGTCGTGGTCACCGGTGGGCCCGGCGAGCGGGAGCTCACGGAACGGGTCGCCGGTGCTGCGGGGACAGACCTCGGCGGGAAGACGGACGTCCCCGCACTTGTGGACGTGCTCGCGGGGGCGAGCGCCGTCGTCGTGGGCAACACCGGTCCCGCGCACCTCGCGGCGGCCGTGCGGACCCCCGTGGTGAGCCTCTTCTCGCCGGTCGTCTCGGCGCAGAGCTGGGGGCCGCGGGGAGGCCCTTCCGTGCTCCTCGGCCAGCAGGACGAGGCGTGCGCCGGCAGCCGGGCGCGCGAATGCCCCGTCCCGGGGCACCCGTGCCTCGCGTCAGTCACGCCGGAGGATGTCCTCGCCGCGCTCGCGGGCGTGACTGGCCTCGCCGGCCTGGCCGGCCTCCCGACGGCTCCGACCGGGGCGGTGGCGTGATGCGCATCCTCCTCTGGCACGTGCACGGCGGCTGGGCCGAGGCGTTCGTGCGCGGGCGGCACGAGTACGTTTTGCCCGTGGACGAGGCGCGCGGCCCATGGGGGCTCGGGACCGGCGGGCGCGACTGGCCCAACGCGATCGAGGCGACCCCGGAACTGCTGGCGGACGGGGCCGGGGCGATCGACGCCGTCGTGCTCCAGCGGCCCGAGGAGGCCGAGCGCGTGCGCGAGCTCACCGGCCTGCGCCCCGGGACCGACGTCCCGGCCGTGTACGTGGAGCACAACACGCCCCGTGGCGCCGTGCCGGACACGAGGCACGCGCTCGCGGACCAGTCTGAGATCCCGGTGGTGCACGTGACGCACTTCAACGCGCTCATGTGGGACACGGGCAGAGCGCCCGTCCACGTCGTGGAGCACGGCGTCCCGGACCCGGGCCACCTGTACACGGGGGAGCTCGAGCGGCTCGCCGTCGCGGTCAACGAGCCCGTCCGCCGCGGCCGCACCGCGGGCACGGACCTCCTGCCCCGCTTCGCGGCGAGGGCTTCGCTGGACGTCTTCGGCATGGGAGGCGAGGGCCTCCGGGAGGCGGTCGGCGTGCCTCCCGGGCGTCTGCACTGGGCTGGGGACGTGCCCCCGCCGCGGCTCCACGCGGAGCTCGCCCGGCGGCGCACGTACCTCCACCCGTTCCGCTGGACCTCCCTCGGGCTCGCCCTGCTCGAGGCCATGCACGCGGGGATGCCGGTGCTCGCCGTCGGCTCCACGGAGGCCTTCCGTGCCGTTCCGCCGGAGGCGGGGCTGGTGAGCGCGAGCCCCGCGGAGCTCGCCGAGGCCGCGACCGCCCTCATGGCAGACCCGGAGGCGGCGCGCGCCGCGGGGCACGCGGCGCGGGAGGCGGCACTGGCCCGGTACGGGCTCGGCCGGTTCCTGGCCGACTGGGATGACGTGCTCGCCGAGGCCCTCCGCGGGCCCGGGGGCATCGGCACGGCGCGGCCCGGCAGTGCCCGGCCCGCCCGAGAGATGAGGAGCAGGACATGAGGATATCGATGGTGTCCGAGCACGCGAGTCCCCTCGCCGCCGTGGGCGGCGAGGACGCGGGCGGGCAGAACATCCACGTGGCCGAGCTCGCGGCTGCCCTCGTGCGCCGCGGGCACGAGGTGACCGTGTTCACCCGCCGCGACAGCGAAAGGCTGCACTGGGAGCAGCGGCTCCCCTCCGGCGTGGCCCTCGTCAACGTGGACGCGGGGCCGGCCCGGGCGGTGCCCAAGGACAGGCTGCTGCCCTACATCCCCGAGTTCGCGGAGCGGATCGCCCGCTACTGGGCCGAGGACCCTCCCCAGGTGGTGCACGGCCACTTCTGGATGTCCGGCATCGCGTGCATCGAAGCTGTGGGGGCCCTCCAGAAGCAGGGCCTGCCCGTACCAGCCGTTGCCCAGACCTTCCACGCCCTCGGGGTGGTCAAGCGCCGCCATCAGGGGGTGGAGGACACGAGCCCGGCGGAGCGGGAGAGCCTCGAGCCCTGGGTGGCCCGGAGCGTGGACCGGGTCATCGCCACATGCCCCGACGAGGCCTTTGAGCTGCGCAGCATGGGCGTGAGCCAGCGCCGCATCTCGATCGTCCCCTGCGGCGTGGACACCGAGAAGTTCACCCCGGACGGCCCGGCCCGCCGGCACGGCGCCCGGATGCGGCTCGCCGCAGTCGGCCGGCTCGTGCCGCGCAAGGGAGTGGACACCGTGATCACCGCGCTCGGCCTCCTGGCCGAGTCCGGCCGCCGGGACATCGAGCTCGTGATCGCCGGCGGCGATGCCTCCAAGGACAGGATCGCCTCGGACCCCGAGGTGCGCCGCCTGCGGGACCTCGCCGCGGCGCTGGGCGTGGAGAACCAGCTCATCTTCGCCGGGCAGGTGGCCCGGGACGAGATGCCGGCGCTCCTGAGGGGCGTGGACGCCGTGGTGTGCACGCCCTGGTACGAGCCGTTCGGGATCGTGCCGCTCGAGGCCATGGCCTGCGGCGTCCCCCTCATCGTGGCCGCCGTGGGAGGCCTGAGCGAGACGGTGGTGGACGGCGTGACCGGGCTCCACGTCCCGCCCAAGGACCCCGCGGCGCTCGCCCAGGCGGTCCGGACCCTCGCGGACGACCCCGCGCTGCGGGCGTCTCTCGGCGCGGCGGGCGTGGAGCGGGCGCGCTCCCGCTACACGTGGGACCGCGTCGCGGCGGACACCGAGCGCGTGTACCGCGCCATGCTGGACCACTGGGAATGGCCCGCCGCGGACGTCGAGGCCTCGAGAGGCCGTCTTCGGCGTACTGAGGGAGCGCTCTGATGGGCGCCGCGGAATCGATCGGCCGATGGAGCGCCCACACGGCCGGACCCGCCGCCGTGAACGTGTCCTCCCTGTCCGCCGCCCGTGCCCGGCCCGGCGCCAGCGCCCGCCCCGCCGCGCCCGAGGCCTGGGCGCGCGAACTCGAGGGCCGCGTCGGCGAGCATCTCGAGGCGTCCGCCCAGGCCATCCTCGGCCTGCGCTCGCAGTCTGCCCTCATCGGCCGCTGGTCGGCGGTGCTCGCCGAGCGGCTCCACGCCGGCGCGCGGCTCCTCGCGGCGGGCAACGGCGGGTCCGCCGCCGAGGCGCAGCACCTCACCGCCGAGCTCGTGGGCAGGTATGACGGGGACCGGCCGGCCTACTCGGCGATCGCGCTGCACGCGGACACCTCCGCCGTGACGGCGATCGGCAACGACTACGGCTACGCCGAGGTGTTCGCCCGGCAGGTACGCGCCCACGCCCGGCCCGGCGACATCGTCCTGCTGCTCTCCACGAGCGGCGCGAGCGCGAACCTGCTCGCCGCCGCGGGCGCCGCCCGCGACTGCGGCGCGCTCACGTGGGCGCTCACGGGACCGGCACCGAACCCGCTCGCCTCCGCAGTGGACGAGGTGCTGGCGCTCGAGGCCCGCAGCTGCCACGTGCAGGAGTCCCAGCTCGTGGCCATCCACGCCCTGTGCGAGGGCTTCGACGCGTGCGTGGCCGAGCTCGAGGGCCGCAGCTCCCGCCAGCACGGAGAAACGCGCCAGCACGGAGAG
Source organism: Sinomonas halotolerans (assembly GCF_039615075.1). Taxonomy (NCBI): domain Bacteria; kingdom Bacillati; phylum Actinomycetota; class Actinomycetes; order Micrococcales; family Micrococcaceae; genus Sinomonas; species Sinomonas halotolerans. The sequence goes on from NZ_JBDFRB010000007.1 coordinate 125,277, forward strand.
GAGGGATGAGATGAGGATCGCAGTGGTGGGGGACACCCTCCTGGACATCGACCTGACGGGACACGCAGACCGCCTCTGCCCGGACGCCCCCGCGCCGGTCGTGGATGTCCGGGAGCGGATCGAACGCCCGGGCGGGGCCGGGCTCGTGGCGACGATGCTCGCCGACGACGGCCACGACGTGGAGCTCGTCACGGCCCTCGCCGGGGACGACGCCGCCGCCCGGCTCCGCGCGCTGCTCGCGCCGGTGCGGGTCACGGCCGGCGCCCTGGGCGGCCCGACTCCCGTGAAGATGCGCGTCACCGCGGACGGCCAGCGGATCGCCCGCGTCGACGAGGGCTGTGGGACCAGGCCGCTGCCGCTCGTGGACGAGGCCATGGTCGCCGCACTCGATGCCGTGGACGCCGTGGTGGTCGCCGACTACGGCCGCGGCGTCGCGGACTCGCCGGCCCTCCGCGCCGCGCTCGAGGCCGCCGCGAGCCGGGTCCCGCTCGTGTGGGACCCGCACCCGCGCGGTCCACGCCCCGTGGCCGGCGCGGCGGCGGTGACCCCGAACCTGCCCGAGCTGCTCTCGCTCTCGGGCCGGGATGTCCACGAGCTCGGTGCCGTTGCATCGGCGGCGGGACGGCTCCTGCAGCGCTGGGGTGCCCAGTCCGTCATCGTCACCCTCGCCGAGCGCGGTGCGCTCGTGTGCTCGCCCGACGGCGACACGCACGTCGCGGTGCCCTCGGCCGGACTGCGGATCGAGGATCCGTGCGGGGCTGGGGACAGGTTCGCGTCCGCGCTCGCCGTGGCGCTGGCCCGGGGGGAGTCCCTCGAGGCAGCGGCCGAGACGAGCGTCGCGACCGCGGTGGCATTCCTCGCGAGCGGCGGGGTGCGCTCCCTCGCCCCCGACGCAGGGGCCGCGGCCGACGCCGGGGCCTCGCCGGCTGCGGCGGCCGCACCCCGCGAGATGGTTTCCCGTCCGGCCTCCGGCAATGGGGGGAGGCTGGGCGGGGAGGACCCCCGCGCGAGCGCGGCAGTGGACCTCGCCCGGAGGGTCCGCGCGGCAGGCGGGAGGGTGGTCGCGGCAGGCGGCTGCTTCGACCTCCTGCACACGGGCCACCTGCGCCTCCTCGAGGCAGCGCGCGCCATGGGCGACTGCCTGATCGTGTGCCTCAACTCGGACGACTCGGTCCGGCGGCTCAAGGGCCCCGATCGGCCCGTCATGGGGCAGGCGGACCGGGCCGAGCTGCTCGAGGGCCTCGCGTGCGTGGACGCGGTCGAGGTGTTCGGCGAGGACACGCCCGAGGCGGCGATCGCGAGGCTGCGCCCGCACGTCTGGGTCAAGGGCGGTGACTACCGCGCCGACGACCTCCCCGAGACCGCGCTCCTGCGCAGCTGGGGCGGCGAAACGGTGACCGTGCCGCTCGAGCCAGGGCGGTCGACGACGTCGCTCGCCACCGCGATCGCGGGCCTCGGCTGAGCTGACCCCGCTTTCTGATTCCTGAGAAGCCCGATTCCTGGGAAGCCCGATTCCTGGGAACACAGCCCGAGAGAGAGGACTGCCCGCATGACTGACACCACCCACCTGATCAACGGCGCCGAGACCCCGGCGGCGAGCCCGGCGGCGAGCCCGGCGGCGAGCACGGCCGGCGAGGCCGCGGCGAGCCCCCTGAAAGGTGCCCGCATCCTCGTGACCGGGGGCGCGTCCGGCCTCGGGGCGGCGGTTGTCGAGGCCGCCGCGGGAGCGGGTGCCGTCCCGCTCGTCCTGGACCGGCAGCCGGCAGGAGAGGGCCAGCGCGGCTGGACCGTGGACCTCTCCGAGCGGGAGGCAGCAGAGGCCGCCGTCGCGCAGGCCGCCGAGGAGATGGGCGGACTCGACGCGATCGTGTGCGCCGCGGGTATCGACAAGTGCGGCGAGCTCGGCGAGGTGCCCGCGGAGGACTGGGAGCGCGTGGTCCGCGTGAACCTCCTCGGCACGGCGGCCGTGGTCCGCGCCGCGCTCCCTTACCTCGAGCGCAGCCGAGGCAGGGTCGTGACCGTCGCCTCGACCCTGGGCCTGCGCGGCGCCGCCGGGGCCACCGCCTACTGCGCGTCCAAGTTCGGGGTGATCGGCTTCAGCCGCGCCCTCGCGGCCGAGCTCAAGGGCCGGGTGGGCGTCACCACCCTCATCCCGGGCGGCATGGACACGCCGTTCTTCGACGACCGCCCGGAGCAGTACAAGCCCCATGACCGCACCAACCTCAACCGTCCCTCGGACGTGGCGCGGTCCGTGCTCTTCGCGCTGTCCCAGCCCCCGGGCTGCGAGGTGCGCGAGCTGCTGGTCGCCGGCTCCATGGAGGACTCCTGGCCGTAGCCGGACCGGAGCACTCAGCCCCCGCGGCCGGCCCGGCGCCCGGCGAGGAGGCTCTTCGCGTCGGCGAGCACGGCGTGGACGGGCACCTCCTCGACCCAGGGCACGGTGTGGCCGCACGCCTCGGCGAAGGGGTCTGTGCCGTCCCGGCCGCACACCGGGCACGCCGAGCGCCACGCGATCTGCACCCGGTTCAGCCGCCGGCCCACGGGGCCCGCGTTGACCACGTTGGGCGCCCAGTACACCGAGGCCGTGGGCGTCCCGAGGGCCTCCGCGAGGTGCCGGGGCCCGCTGTCGTTGGCCACCACGAGCCGGGCGGCCGCAAGCAGTCCGACGAGCGCCGCGAGGCTCGTGCGGCCCGCGGCGGACTGCACGCTCCCCACACCCGGGCCCTGCCCCTCGGACGCCGCGCGGGCGACCTCCTCGGCGAGGCCGCGCTCGCCGTCGTCCCCCACCACGAGCACCTGCCAGCCGTCGGCGGCCAGGTCCGCGGCCACGGCGGCGAAGCGCTCGGCGGGCCAGCGCCGCCGGGCGTCGGTCGCCCCCGGATGCACGACGACGAGTCCCCGGCACGCGGGGTCGAGCCAGGGCCGCGCGGCGGCGGCGTCCGCGGCGGTCGCGGCGAAGTGGGGCACGTGGCCGGCCGAGGGGGCGCCCGCGAGCGCGGCGACCTCGAGCCAGCGGTCGAGCTCGCGCTGGTAGAAGGCGTGCGGCATCGAGCGCTCGAGCGCGGCGGCATCGTCGGTGGCGCAGCCCACCGTGTGCGTGGCCCCGAGTGCCAGGACGAACGGGTTCGTATTGCGCCCGCCGCCGTGGAGCTGCACCGCGAGGTCGATCCCCTCTGCGCGCAGCGCTGAGAGCAGGGCCAGGGTCGGCGCGTGCGCCCACCATCGGACGCCGCCCGGGCCCACGGCATCCGGGAAGAGCGGGACGGGGACGGTGCGGTCCACGAGGCTGGGGCGCCCCTCGAGGAGGCCTGCGAGCAGCGGAGTCGTGAGCAGCACCGTCTCCGCGCCGGGGTAGGCCGCCCGCAGGGCAGCCAGGGCTGGCAGCGCCCCGACGAGGTCGCCGATCCCGCCCCCGCGCAGCACCGCGATGCGGTCCACGCCCTCGAACCGCGGCTCGTGCTCCATGCCGTCTCCCGTCCACGCTCGTCGGAGCCTCCTCCACGGAGGCCGTCCCTCGCCGATCTACCCGTCCACGCGATGCCCAACCGGCGCGCTCATTCGGTATGCGCAACCGGCACACGCATCCGGTGCGCCCAACCGGGCGCGCCCGGCCGGGTGTGGGAGGAACGGAACGGGGGAAGGGAGAAGGAAGCAGCGTTCATTCCCAGTCCCCCAGCTTCGCAGCGTCCGTGTCCCAGGTTCAGCCAGCGCCGGGTTCCCGCTTCGTGCCGGGGCTCCTTCTCCTCTCCACATCCCGCAGGAGGCCCCATGACGGCAGTCGACCCCCGCACCGCCGGACAGTTCCTCGAGAGTGTGCGCACGCGCCAGCCCGTCGTCGTGGTCCTCGGGGACGTCCTCCTGGACCGCCGCTTCGAAGGCACGAGCGAGCGGCTGTGCCGCGAGGGCCCCGTGCCCGTGCTGGATGTGCAGCGCGTGCAGGATGCCCCTGGCGGCGCGGCCAACACCGCCATGAACCTCGCTGCGCTCGGGGCCAGGGTCCGGCTCGTCGGGGTCGCGGGGGACGACGAGCCCGGCTCGGCGCTCGTCCAGTGCCTGGCGGCAGCCGGGATCGAGGACCGCTGGCTCGTGCGCAGGCCCGGCGCCGCCACCGCCGTCAAGGCACGGATGGTCGCCGACGGCCAGCTCCTCCTGCGGGTGGACACCTGCCGCACGGCGAGCGACGACGAGGCCGCGGACGTCGCGCGGGCGGCGAGCGCCGCGCTCGAGGGCGCGGACGCCGTCGTGCTCTGCGACTACCGCCTCGGCGCCCTTGCAGCCCTGGACCGGGACGACCTGCGCGACGCCGCGCACACCCTCATCGTCGACGCGCACAGCGCGGCCGACTGGGCCGGACTGCATGCGGACGTGGCGACGCCGAACGCCGCCGAGGCCGCTGCCCTCCTCGGCGCCGCACCACCGCACGGGGACCGGGGCCGGTGGGCTGCCGAGCACGCCCACGAGATCGCCCGGGCCACGGGAGCCAGCCACACGGTCGTGACCCTGGACCGGGACGGGACCGTGGTGCTCGGCCCGGACGGCGCACGGCACCGCACCCTCGCGCATCCCGCCCCCGAGCAGAACGCCGTGGGCGCGGGGGACACGTTCACCGCAGGCCTCGCGCTCGCCCTCGCCGCGGGGCTCGGGATCGACGACGCCGCGGACATCGCGCAGGCGGCCGCGGACGCCGTGGTGGAGTCGCCCGGGACCTCCACCTGCAGCGCCGAGCAGCTCGCCGAGCGCCTGCGCGGGGACCTGGGCGATGCGCAACGGGCGGCTGGCGCGGCAGGGGAGGGCCTGAGCGGCGCCGCGGACGCTGCGCGGGCCCACGGCGTGCGGAAGACCGGCGTCGGGCGCTGGGAGGAGGTGCTCGCCGTCGCCGAGGAGGCGAGGGGGCGGGGCGAGCGGATCGTCCTCACCAACGGGGTGTTCGACGGCCTGCACCGAGGCCACACTGCCTTCCTCGAGGAGGCTGCGAGCCTGGGAGGACTCCTGATCGTCGCGGTGAACTCGGACGCCTCGGCCGAGCGGCTGCGCGGGCAGGCGCCGGCCGTGGGCGAGGACGACCGCGCCGCGGTGGTCGCCGCCCTCGCGGCCGTGGACTGCGCAGCCGTGTTCGACTCCGAGACAGCGGTGGACCTCATCCACAGCCTCCGGCCGGACGTGTACGTCAAGGGCGGGGACTACCTCCCGGGCATGCTCGCCGAGAGCGACGCGGTCGAGGAGGTCCGCGGGCGCCTCGAGACGCTCCGGTACGTCGACCGCCCCGCTCCGGCTCCACGCACGGGAGTGTGGGCGCGCACACGGGCGTGACCGTGCCAACCGGTGTGAAGGGAGCCCCGGTGGGGCAATAATCAGCTGACGGCAGCGAGCCCCGGCGCCGGGGCGACTGCGCTGCCCGAGGCCGAGGGAAGGAGCCATCATGCCCGCCAGGAAGACGCCACCGAGCCTCAAGGATCCAGAGCTGTACGAGGAATTGCGCGACGAGGGCGCATCGAAGGAGAAGGCCGCCCGCATCTCGAACGCGGCCGCCAAGGAGGGCCGCGGGAAGGTGGGCCGGCGTGGGGGCAAGGCCGGGGACTATGAGGACCGCACGGTCGAGGAGCTGCGCTCCCGCGCGAAGGAACTCGGCCTCAAGGGCTACTCGTCGATGCGGAAGGCAGAGCTGATCGATGCCCTCCGGAATCACTGACGCCGGCGCACCGCAGCGCGAGGAGCCGCTCGACGACGAACGCGGATACAAGCGCCGCGAGACGTATGCGGCGAAGCTCGACAGGAACTGGAACGAGCTCCTCCAGGAGCTGAGGATCCTCCAGACCGGACTCCAGCTCATCGCCGGCTTCCTTCTTACGCTTCCCTTCCAGTCCCGGTTCGCCGAGCTGGACGCGTACGGCGTGTGGCTCTACCTCGCCATGGTCCTCACGGCCGCGGCTGCAATCCCGGTGGTGCTCATGCCCTTGAGCGTGCACCGCTGGCTGTTCCGCAGGCACGTGAAGAACCGGATCGTCACGAGCGGGGCGTGGGCTGCGAAGATCGGACTCGTCCTCGCGTGCCTGCTGATCGTGGGCACGAGCTCGCTCATCTTCTACAAGGTCATCGGACTGTGGGAGTCCTGGGTCGCGGGCGCCGCGCTGCTGCTGCTGTGCCTCGTGACGTTCATCGCGGTGCCGGCGGCGCTGGCCCGCCAGGGTTCCTCCGAAGACGAGGAAGACGAGGAGGCCGAGGAAGACGAGGAGGAGGGCCAGCCGGCGCGCACGGACCGGCCGCTCTAACCGCGCAGCTCTGGGACCGCCCGGGGCGGCGGGGGTCTTTACACCCCCGCCGCCCGGGCGTGTACTGGAAGCGGCCAGCGGCTGCGGGCGCCGGCGCAGTCATTGCACCGACTGCCGACCACTGACCGGCACTCCCTCGGGGGTTCCGGGGGAGCAGAGATGGGAGGCAGCAATGAAGAAATGGACCCGCTGGGAGGACTACGTCGCGATCGTGGCGGGCCTCTACACGGCACTGTCAGTCCTGTGGACGGCCCAGACGTCCACCTCCACCACCCTCATGGCCGTGTTCGGCGTCCTACTGGTCGCCACGGGCGTGCTCAACCTCGCGATGCCGGGGACTCCATGGCTCGAGTACGCGCAGCTCGCCTTCGCGGTCCTGCTGTTCGTCTCCCCGTGGATGGGCAGCTACACGTCCCTCATGGGCGCGTCGTGGACGTCCTGGATCGCCGGGCTCGTGGCAGCGGGCGTCACGGCTGCGGCCATCAAGCCGAGCATGGACGCACACCACCACCGCATCATGCCCTCGCACTGACGGGCATCCTCCTGCAGCCGCGCAGCGGCTGCCCTCTCCAGGCCGCGGCGCGCTGGGCGCCGCGGCCTCAGCACGCTCGATTCCTGCATGAATCAGAAATCGATGCAGCCCTTACCGGAGAACGGGAGCGTGTCGCTGGAATTGGAACTGTCATGCGGCGTTTTCGTGGCGTTAGTCCGCGAGTCGCCGATTATTCGCCGAACGACCTCACTCTGACTTCGGCCGTGGGGGACAGAAAACGTCGGGGGGACGGCCGGTCTTCATACTAGAGGGGCCGTTTCCATGGCGCGTATTGCATTCACCACTTTTGCCAGCTCGTCGGCGCCTGCCGTCCAGCGTTGGAAGGAGCGCGAAGCCGACCTTTCGGCAGCGATCCCACAGCCGGATCACGTGGTCAGGCTGGCCGCCCTCGTTGGCCGGCATCGGCCCGCTCCCGTTCTCAGGCGTCCTTCGCCGCCGACCAATCAGCCGCTGGTGCGGCGATTGGGCGATTTCGGCGAATGCACGGGCTGGCGCATCATTTCCGGAAATCACCGGGAGATCGCACGGGGTGTCGGGCTGTTCCCGGACTACAAGAGCGCAGCGGAACAGGCACTCAGAATCCGCGAGAACGCGCAGTCGCTGACGCTGAGCTTCGTCCGGCATCACGCCACGGGCCGATTGGGTTGGTACGCCTGTTTTGAGGACCGTCCTGTCCTCATGGCACCGGCGTGGCACCCTCTTGCGCGCGAGTGCGACCAATCGGCTGCCAATGCGCTGGCGGCCCTTTCTGTTGCGACAGTCGCCGACAAGGCCGTCAGGCACGGGTCGCGGTATATGCCTGGACTGATTCCTTCGGCAGATGAGGAAGCAGGCGGCGAAACGGACCGGGAAGCGCCCGCCCCATGAGTTCCCTGAAATGTCTCCCAGTGTTCACCTGAAGAGGAGTTCTTCTTCGTCTTCGGTGGACGGTTTCCGGCCCTCTCGAGCCGAAACTGTGTACGGTCGTGCGCCCTTGTGAACCGTTCGACCGCTCCACACAGACTTGAGACCGGAGAACATCCATGAGATCCAACATCATCAAGAAGGCCGGAGCCGTCACTGCCTCCGCGCTCGTTCTTGGCTTTGCCGGCGTGTCGCTGGCCTCGGCGGAGCCCGCGTCGAGCGGTCGGCCCTACGCAGCCGTCGGCTCGGACACGACCCAGGGCGTCTGGAACGGCCTGACGAACGGCGGACCGATCCGCTCGATCGCCTCGTGGGACGCTTTCGCTGCGGACGGCAGCACCACGATCACGCTCAACACCTCGGGCCAGACCATTGCGCGGCCCAACGGTTCCGGCTCCGGCGTCAAGGCGCTCAGCGCCGCCGAGAACCCGAACAACCACGTCTTCATCGGCCAGGACAAGCAGACCTACACCCTCAAGCCCGGCGACATCAGCGTGGCTCGCTCCTCCTCTGCCCCGAGCAAGGCCGGCAACGAGCTGATCTTCCTCCCCTTCGCCCGCGACGCGATGACGTTCGCCTACAAGGACAGCCAGAACCGCGCTCTGGACCTGAGCCCGGAGGAGATCCAGGGCATCTTCTCCTGCACGCCCAAGGGGCGGGTCACCATCAACGCCGAAGGCAAGCCCGTGGTCGATGGCTTCGTGCTGACCCCCAAGGTCCCCAATGCTGCGTCCGGAACGTACTCCTTCTTCATGAAGGCGGCCGCCCTCACGAGCCTCGACTCCACCTGCGTGCCTCCAGCGAACCAGGGCTTCCCCGAGAACAACGCTGAGGTTCTGGTCAACGATGGCGATATCGTCCCGTTCTCCGCTGCCCAGTGGATCGCCCAGAACAACGGAGCCATCCAGAACACGACGAGTGCCCAGCACCATCTGGCAGACATCGCCTCCCGCAAGGCGATCGACCCGGCCAGCGCCGCTCCCACGCTGCGCCCGGGGCCGCTCTTCGGCGATCCCACCGTTGCGCCCCCGGTCGGATTCGGCAGCTACGCGCGCGATGTCTTCAACGTGGTCCCTGCACGCATCGCGAGCAGCACGGCGACCGAGGACGTTGTCCTGCGGAACTCCATCACGACCCTGCTCAAGACCACGGCGAGCAAGCGGATCATCAACAAGTTCGGCTTCATGAACCTTGAGTATGTGGGCGACTGGGCTGCGGGCAAGCCCTCCGGATACACCAACTAGCCCCCGCCGCCACGCCCATTCCACCCCGAATTCCCGTCCGCTGATCGCGGACACGCCTTGAAAGGGAAGCCCATGACTTCCGCAAGCACCCGAGCCCGCCTCCTGGGCTCCAGGGCGGTTGCTGCCCTCGCCGGCGGAGCGATGCTCCTCAGCGGCAGCATCGTGCCCGCCCACGCTGAAATCTCCTCCACCTCTGCCGGCACCGTGACCTCCACCAGGGCCTCCGGCGCGTGGACTGTCGCCGATCTCGCTGCGACCGAACTCAGCACCGACATGGCCTGCCCCGTGCTGGACGCCATGTCGGGAGCCCTCGTCGTGATCGCCGAACAGGGCTCCGAGGTCCCTTCGGTTGCGACCGGCGACGTGGCGGCCGCATCGCAGTACACGTTCGTCCAGGACCCCATGTTCCAGATGTCGCTGAACAGCGACGGCACGGTTGCCGCTCCGAGCACGCTCGAGAACGGCTTCCTTGACAGCGCCGGCCAGGCCGTGGCGAACATGCAGAACGCCGTGCAGCCCAACCACACGTACAGCATCGGCTACGTGTGCACCCAGCTGTCCGATGACTTCACCAAGGCGACGATCAACCCCGTGGGCGGCCAGGCCGTCGCGTCGTGGGCGACCCTCACCACCGACTCCGCGGGCAACTGGACCATCGGTGCGCGGCAGGAGCCCTTCGCCTCGGTCAGCGTTCCGCGCATCACTGGGACCACTGCTGTCGGCTACACGCTCACGGCCGCCGTCGCCGCTTCCGTCCCGGCCGCCGACGCCACCACCTTCCAGTGGCTCCGCGACGGCGCTGCGATCCCGGGCGCCACGACGACCACCTACAAGCTGGTTGCCGCTGACCAGGCGCACAAGATCAGCGTTGCGGCCCGCCACACCAAGGCCGGCTACATCGACGCGGTCAGGACTTCTACGGCCTACACGGTCAGCGGGGTCTTCGCCAACGTGGTCGCGCCCCGCATCAGCGGAACCGCTGCTGTCGGCTACACGCTCAAGGCCGTCGTGACCGTCCCGTCCCCGGCCCCGTCCAGCATCCGGTACCAGTGGCTGCGCAACGGTGCTGCCATCAGCGGTGCAACGGGATCGAGCTACAAGCTCACTGCCTCTGACCAGGCGAAGCAGATCCGGGTCAAGGTGGCGTTCCTGCGCGCGGGATACCTCACCACCACACCTACTTCCGCCTACGTCGTCCCCAAGGGCGTGTTCGCCAACCTCGTGGCCCCGACCATCGGCGGCACCGCGAAGGTCGGCTACACGCTGAAGGCCTACGTCACGAAGCCGACGCCGCTGCCGTCCGTCATCCAGTACCAGTGGCTGCGCAACGGCTACCCGATCAAGGGTGCAACGGCTTCCGCCTACAAACTGACGTCCTATGACCGTGGAAAGCAGATCCGCGTCCGCGTCACGTTCGTCCGCAGCGGGTACCTGACGGCCTCTCGCACGTCCGCGTACCGCATCGTGGGCTGACACCTGCCACAGAGGGGGCGGGTCGGACGTCGTCCGGCCCGCCCTTCGGCTTCTTCACGGCCCTCGCCTCCGGAGGGAACGCCTTTCCCGTCACCGATTGTTCATCTTCCGGGCACCCTTGCTTCTCCTTCTTCCAGAACCGTCCGGTCGGTCGCACCCCATAATTCTTGGGGCGCCCGGCGATTGTGGGGCTCATTCTGTCCGGCCCAGTTCCGGCCGTAGCGAAAGAATCCTCCGATGATTGAATTCCCTGCCCTAGCGCGCTGTGTCCGGCGCCGCGCATGGCGAAAGGCGTTCCAAGCCTCAGCGCTGGCCGGTGTCCTGATTGCCGGCTCGGCGGTGCTTCTCCCTGCTGAATCGACCGCGGCGCCGACGGTGCCCGGTGCCGACTGGGGCACCCAGGGCAGCATGGCCAGTGATTCGGCGGTCACGGTGCGCTGGGACAACGCGGGGAACCCGGCCGAGACGGTCGTGCCCCGCGATTCCAGCCAAGCTCTTCCCCACACGGCGGGAAAGACGTATGCGGACATCGACCGTCGCATCCAGACCGCAGCGGCGTCCACCTTCGGGGCGGACAATGGCCTCGGCGGCCTGAGCTGGACGGTCTCGCAGACCAAGAACCTCCAGAACCAATCGGTCACGGTGTCCTTCACCGGGGCCAAGCCGGTGGAAGGCGCGAGCGGAGGTCCGTCCACCTATCTGCAGGTCTTCCAGTGCTGGGGTCGTCCGGGTGCCGATGGCAAGCCCGACCCGAACGCCACTGAGCCGGACCCTGCAACGTGCCAGTTCGGTGCTGTAGGCGCCGACGGGGACATCTCGACGCCCGCACACCAGCGGGCTCTGCTCGCCGATCCGCTCGTCAAGGGCGGGGACTGGGAGGCGCCCGACGCCGTCGTGCCCCGCATGAACCTCCCCGCGCCTTTCCTCTCGATCACCGGCGAGCAGACCCGGATCACCGACGGGTTCGGCCTCAGCGAGTACCGCAATCCCTTCTTCAGCCGGACCTCTACGAACGAACACTCGCTGTTCCTGGCAACGGGTGCCAGAGGCGAAGGCAGCCGGACGTTCGAGCTGCAGACGGGCGCAGAGGCATCAGGCCTGGGATGCGGCTACCGGGCCGACGCGCCCAGTGTGAGCAAGTGCTGGCTCGTCGCCGTGCCCCGCAGTGGGACGATCGACAAGGTCCTCAAGGCTGGCCCTCTCGCGCCCAGCCTGTGGGGCCTGCGCATGCAGGTGCCGCTCCATTTCCAGAACGTCGGTGCGTCATGCTCCTCGGACCAGGCCGCCACCTTGAGCTTCGGATCAGAGAATCTGACAGCGGCCATGAAGTCGTGGATCCCCGGCATCTGCGAGGACAAAGGCTTCACCGTGGGATTCACCCCCATGGCGGACATGCAGGCCCGCAAGCAGCTCGAAGGCGCCAATCCCCTGGCATTCACAATCCAACCCGCGGCGAATGTCAAGAAGGCCGTTCACGCGCCGGCGGCGCTCAGTGGGGTTGTTGTCGCCATGACGGTCGACAATCCCTGCACCCGTGAGTACAGCGATCTGGTGGCCAGGGTCTGCGGATACGCCAATGAGGCGGAATTCGAAGCCGACAAGGCCAAGAACGGGGCGCTCGTACGCGATCTCAAGCTCAACGCCCGCCTTCTGGCCAAACTGCTCACCCAGAGCTACATCGCCCACACGGCGCCCGCTCTCGTCGAGGATGCCCCGTTCAAGAAGCCCGGGACTACGGAATACGGCCAGCCCATGCCGTACAGCGTCCAGCAGGACCCCGAATTCCAGAAGCTGAACCCCAAGGGCCTCGGGTCGGCGGCCAGCCTCAGCCCGCCGATTGTCGAGGGCCTGCGCTCGGATGCCGCTGCTGCCGTCTGGGACTGGATCCTCAACCAGAAGAGCGCGCGCGCCTTCCTCGAGGGCTGTCCCGATCCCTGGGGCATGGTCATCAACCCGTACTACTCGATGCGCACCTACGATTCCTGCGAGGACCAGGCCCAGAGCCTCGACGCTGCCGCGGAGCGGAAGATCGCAGATGCCAAAGAGCCGGCGAACTTCAACTACGCGAAGCCGGTCTATCCCTCGGACAGCGCGGCATACCCGCAGGTCTACTGGGCCGAGCGGCCGGCCGTCCGACTTGCCGACGGCACCGTGGAGCAGCCTGCCCTGACCGTCGGGGACCAGTACGCGACTGTGCACGACATGGCGGCAGCGGCCAACTACACCGTGCGTGCGCAGCCGGCATCGGTCACCAACTGGTGCATGGACTGCACGCCTCCCGCGTTCAAGCTCGTGCCCCGCGAGAGCTTCGGCAACCGGAACGTCATCTCCATCACGGATTCGGCCTCCGCTGCCAAGTTCCAGCTGCCGACCGCACAACTCTGCGACGCAGAGGGCACGTCCTGCGTGGGAGCGGACAACAGGAGCCTCACGAGGGCTGCACAGGACTTCGAGCCGACGGGAACTCCCGGAGTGCTTCGCCCGGACAGGACTCCGGACATCGCCGGCGGGGCCTATCCGCTGACGGTCCCTGTCTACGGCGCTGTCAATGCTTCCCTGGCCACGCCTGCGGAAGCAGCGAAGTACGCCGAACTGTTCGGGTACATCGGCGGCCCGGGCCAGCAGCAGGGCTTCCGCGCTGGAATGCTCCCTCCCGGATACGCGCCGCTGACAGCGACGCTGCACAAGCAGCTCGATGAGGCGGTCACGGTGCTCAAGGGCCTTGCACGCGGCACGATGACGCTCAAGGACCTGCCCGTCATGGACAGGTCCGCGGCCGGGGGTGCCGGCTCCGCCATCCTCCCCCTGTCGCTTGGCGGTCCGCCGGCCGACGCCCTGGCGCCGGCTGCAGCGTCGGTCCCCGCCGCCGCGGAGTCGCCGGCCAAGGCAGCCCCCGTGGCGAAGGGCGCCGACGCGGCCCAGCCGGTGCCGCTGGCCGGGGGAGTGACCGCCCGCGCCGGAAGCGCGTGGCCCCAGCACGGACTCCTGATCGGCCTGGGTGTCGCTCTGGCCGCGGTCGTCTCGTCATCACTGCTTGCCCGAGGACGGCGTTCATGAGCACTTACCTGCCGGAGTACCCGGAATCCGGGCTCGGCGCGGCCAGCCCCCGCCCCCTCAAGCACCGGCTGGAATCGGGCGACTACCTGTTCCGCACCATCACGCGGGTAGGCGGCGTCATCGTGCTGGCCATCATGGCCATGGTCGGCATCTTCCTGGCCAGCAACGGTGTGCATGCGATCAGCGAAGTGGGCCTGTGGAAGTTCCTGACCACCCAGAATTGGGCGCCCGAGAGCAACGACTTCGGCATCGCCGCGGTGCTCTGGGGCACCGTCCAGATCGCCGTGGTCGCACTGCTCGTGGCGATGCCGCTCTCGCTGGGGACGGCACTGTTCATCACTGAAGTGGCCCGCGGGTGGCTCCAGAAGACCCTGACCTCGCTCGTCGACCTCCTGGCGGCTGTGCCCTCGGTGGTCTTCGGTCTCTGGGGTGCGTACATGCTGCAGCCGAATATCGTCGACCTCAGCCGCTGGATCTACCTCTGGTTCGGCTGGATCCCCGTCTTCCAGGTCGAGGGCGTGGATCCGTCCAGTCCCCTGCGGGACACCGTGCCCTTCACCGCGTCGACCTTCATTGCCGGTCTTGTCGTCGCCATGATGATCGTGCCCATCCAGACGTCCATCATGACTGAGTCCTTCCGGCGCGCGCCTATCGGAGAACGAGAGGGTGCCTTCGCGCTCGGGGCCACACGATGGGGAATGATCCGCGCCGTGGTCCTGCCGTTCGGGCAGGGTGGGATCATCGGCGGCACGATGCTGGGGCTCGGTCGGGCGCTCGGCGAGACGATCGCGATCTACCTCATCATCAGCCCCGTCTTCGAGATCAAGTTCCACATCCTCGAGAAGGGTGCGAACTCGATCGCCGCAATGATCGCGCTGAAGTATTCGGAGTCCAATGAATTCGCGATGAGTGCCCTGATGGCGGCTGGCTTCACGTTGTTCATCGTGACGATGCTTGTCAATTTCACTGCCTCTGCAATCATCGCCCGTTCCCGTTCCGGCGCCGAGAGCGAGGGCTAGAGCCATGTCAATCGTCGACAAGATCAGTGTCCGTTCTGGAGCAGGCGACTCGCAGGCCGAGCCGCGCACCTTCCTTCCTCTGCTGGACAGGGAAGGGCCATCGACCGAGCCGGACCGTGTCCGGCTCGGAGCCGCCCGCGACCGTGTCTTCGCCGTGATCGGTGCGGCTATCGGCGCGCTGGCCATGGGCGTGCTGCTGACCGTGGGCTCGGGACTGATCCCGCCCGGCTGGATGCTGGCCGTCTCGTTCTTCTGGTTCGTGCTGCTCTACGCCGCATTGCTCGCCCTCCGTGAACCCTTCCCTGCCGTCTGGGACGGCTTTGCCAGCGTGCTGATGTGGGCGGCGGGCGCCGCCGTCGTCGGCACTCTGGCGATCGTCGTCGTCTTCACCTTCGCGCGAGGTCAGGAGGCGCTCACGCACCTGAACTTCTTCACCCGGGACATGACCGGCGCCGGGCCCCTCTCCGGTCTGGACGAGGGCGGGATCCTGCACGCCCTCGTAGGCACGCTTCAGCAGATCACCATCGCGCTCGTCATCACCATTCCCCTGGGGCTGACCACTGCGGTGTTCCTCAACGAGGTCGGCGGCCGCTTCGCGCGGATCGTGCGCACGGTGGTCGAAGCCATGACGGCGCTGCCCTCGGTCGTTGCCGGCCTCTTCGTGTACGCGGCCATCGTCCTGGCGGTCACACGGCAGACGAACGGCTTCGCCGCATCCCTTGCCATCACGGTGCTGATGCTCCCCATCATGATCCGGTCCGCGGACGTGGTGCTCAGGCTCGTTCCGGGAAACCTGCGCGAAGCCGGGCTCGCGCTCGGCGCAGGGCAGTGGAGCGTCGTCCTGTATGTCGTGCTGCCCACGGTCCGTTCCGGTCTCGCGACCGGGGTCATCCTGGCGACGGCGCACGGTATCGG
Organism: Sinomonas halotolerans; assembly: GCF_039615075.1. NCBI lineage: Bacteria > Bacillati > Actinomycetota > Actinomycetes > Micrococcales > Micrococcaceae > Sinomonas > Sinomonas halotolerans. The sequence continues at coordinate 140,710 of NZ_JBDFRB010000007.1, forward strand.
GGAAACGGCTCCCGTGCTGCTCACGGCGGGCTTCACCGGCGTCATGAACGTGAACCCCTTCTACGGTCCGCAGACCCCGCTCCCGCTGGCGGCCCTAGATCTCGTCCGGTCTCCGGTTCCGGAGATGGTCGCCCGTGGCTTCGCGACAGCCGCCTTCCTGCTGTTCGTCGTCCTGGTCCTCTTCATCGTCGCCCGCCTGATCGGCGGGCAGGAGGCCGGCAAGACCACGGACGCGCAATTGCGCCGAATGGCGCACCAGTCGCGGCGCGATCTGCCCCGCATCCAGGAGAACTACGCCCGCCTGAGCGCAGAGCGGGACCGCCTCCACGCCGCACCGGACGGCGATTCCGACTCCGTCATCGATCCGAGGTCCGCCACCTCCGTCCCCTTCCAGGAGAAGCCATGATCCGCAGGCCCAAGCACGACTCCGGCCGCCGCCGCGAGGCGCTCACCATGGTCGCCGGAATCCTCACCGCCCTCGGCCTCATCTTCGCCGGCCTGGCGCCAGCCCAGGCGGCGAGCTACATCCGTATCGGCGGCTCCGGCTCGTCGTGGGCCGGCAATGCACTCCAGGACTGGGTCTCACGGGTTGGCGCGCAGGGCGTGACCGTCGACTACGAGAACAAGGGCTCATCCACCGGTCGCAAAGAGTTCGCCGACAAGATGAAGCAGTTCGCCGTCTCGGAGATCCCCTACACGGGTGACACCGCAGACCCCCGGGACAACAGCCGCCCGAGCTTCAAGTACGCGATGCTTCCGGTGGTGGCCGGCGGAACGGCGTTCATGTACAACCTCAAGGTCGGGCCGAACCGGCTGACCTCCCTGAAGCTGTCCCAGACGGCAATCGCCAAGATCTTCACGGGCCAGATCCAGAAATGGAACGATCCGGTCATCCGCGCCGACAACCCGGGCGTGCCGCTTCCGGACGCCACCGTCAACGTCGTCGTCCGCTCTGACGGCTCGGGTGCGACGGCCCAGTTCACGCTGTGGCTGCTCCGCCAGTTCCCGTCCGACTACGCGAAGCTGTGTGCCAAGACCGGGTGCGACCCGAAGAGCGCTACGTCCTTCTTCCCCATCGGCAACGGCCAGCTGCGCAACTTCGTGGCGCAGAACGGCTCGCAGGGTGTCACGACCTACACCGCGAACAACCTGTACACGATCAACTACGACGAGTACTCCTATGCCCGCGGCATCGGCTTCCCTGTTGCCCAGGTGAAGAATTCCGCAGGCTTCTACACGGTGCCATCGGAGTCCGCTGTGGCAGTGGCGCTCACCCAGGCCAAGATCAACATGGATGCGAAGAGCCTGAACTACCTCTCGCAGGACCTCTCGAAGGTGTATGGCTACCGGGATCCGCGCTCGTATCCCATGTCCGCCTACTCCTACATGATCGTGCCCACCGAGACGACCACTGCGCTCAACTACGCCCAGGGTGCCACGCTCGGCTTCTTCGCGAACTACGCCCTGTGCGAGGGGCAGCGGCCTATGGGCGAGCTCGGCTACTCTCCGCTGCCCATGAACCTCGTACTGGCCGCGATGGACCAGCTGCGCAAGGTGCCGGGCGTGGACAAGGAGACCCTGGCCAAGATGGACGCGACCCGCAACAGTGTCAGGAGCGGAACAGCCCCCGCCTGCAACAACCCCACGTTCAAGCCGGGCGATTCCCCGGCCATGAACCAGCTGGTGCGCACCGCTCCGTTCGATCCGGGCTGCAACGCCGCCTGTCAGGCCCCATGGACCGGAGCCAGCGCGGCGGAGAACCAGGGCCCCGGCAGCACCGGGTCCAACAAGGGCGGACCGGCCTCGGCGGCCAGCGCCACGGCAGGCAGCGCCTCGGCTGCTGGGCCGGCCGCTGGTGCGGGCGGCCAGACTGGGAAGGACGCGGCAGCCGCGCCGGAGGCCGCTGCGGCGGCCGCGGGCAGCTCCGGGGCTGGAGCGTGCGACGCCGACACCGGAGTGTGCGGATCGGCGGCTGTGCAGGTGCAGGGAGCTTCAGGGCAGGCCCTCTCGCCCGTGTCCACCACGCTCGAGGGCAGGAACGGCTGGGGACAGGCCCAGACGATGCTGGTCGTCGCGGGCGTCCTGCTGCTGCTGCTCGTGCTGGCCCCGCCGTTCGCCGCGCGAGTCGTCGGTAGGCGTCCCAAGGGATCGTCGTCTGGGAGCGAGTCGTGACGGCCGGAACGGTGCTCGAGGAGCCCGCTGGCGCGGCGGTCGCCGGCGCTGCCGAGCCGTCGTCGCGACGTCGGGTCCGGCCGGTACGCCGGCCGCGTCCGGGCGCAGTCCCGCCGCCGTCCACCCGGCCCAAGAAGCCGTCCGTCGGCCGGGCGCCGGTCGCGCCGTGGCGCATGCTGCTGTCGATGGTGCTCACGATGCTCGCCACTGTGATCACTCTCCAGCTGATCAACCTCGTGGGTGTCTCGCCCCTCCTGCACGCCACTGCGCAGGAGCGTCTCTACGAAGAGCTCCGACTCAGTCTCAGCGAAGGTTCCGCGCCGCTCGGCCAGACGACGTTCGACGGCGCGCTTGTCGCCCCGGGGACTCCGCTCGCGCTGCTGTCGATTCCAGATATCGGCGTGCGCGAGGTAGTGGTCGAGGGCACGGCGTCCGCCCAGACGATGCTCGGTGCCGGCCACCGGCGGGATACGCCGCTCCCGGGCCAGACCGGGACAAGCGTGCTCATGGGACGCTCCGGTGCGTACGGCGGGGTCTTCCGGTCCCTGCATGACCTCGCTCCCGGCTCCCGGTTCACGCTCACGACCGGCCAGGGCGAGGCCGCGTTCGAGGTCATGGGGCTTCGACGGGCGGGGGACCAGGCTCCGCCGGCCCCACTGCCCACCGAAGGACGTCTCACCCTGATCACAGCGGACGGTCCTGCCTTCATGCCCGAGGACGTCCTGCGCGTGGACGCGAAGCTGGTCTCCAAGCCGTTTGAGAAGGCCGCGCCCGTGCTGGTCCCCGGCTCCCTGCCCGGAGCCGAACAGGCAATGGGGCAGGACACCACCAACCTGTTCACCCTCGTCCTGTGCCTCCAGCTGCTGATCCTGGTCTCCGTAGCGGCCGTCTGGTCCTGGACCCGCTGGGGCAGGCGGGAGACCTGGCTGGTCTTCGTGCCTGCCCTCACCGCCGCCGGGCTCATCACCGGCACCAACGTCAACTTCCTCCTGCCGAACCTCCTCTAGGGACATCACCATGCGCAACACCCCCGAGCTGCCGACCGTCGCAATCGACCACGTGGAGGACCCTGTCCGATCAAGCCCGCTGGCTGTCTTCGACGAAGACCGCACACTGTCCGGCCGCCGTCAGGACAAGGCCCGTTTCGACCTCTCGGCGCGGCCTGCTGCTGCCGGGCTCGAGGCAGAGGAGATCAGTGCGTGGTTCGGAGAACGCAAAGTGCTCGACCGTGTCTCGCTCTCCATGCCCGCCGGTACCGTCACGGCGCTGATCGGGCCGAGCGGATGCGGGAAGTCGACCTTCCTGCGCATCCTGAACCGGATGCACGAGATGGTGCCCAGCGCCTCGCTGGCTGGCAGCGTGCGGCTGGACGGCCAGGACATCTACGATCCCCAGCAGCGCATCACCGCCGCCCGTCGCAGCATCGGCATGGTCTTCCAGAAGGCCAACCCGTTCCCGGCGATGTCCATCTACGAGAACACGATCGCCGGCCTGAAGCTCTCGGGCATCAAGGCGACACGCGCGGAGAAGGACTTCCTCGTGGAGGATTCGCTCCGCAAGGCATCGCTGTGGGATGAGGTCAAGGACAGGCTCCAGCAGCCCGGGGGTGGGCTGTCCGGAGGACAGCAGCAGCGCCTCTGCATCGCCCGATCCCTCGCGGTCAGCCCGCAGGTCCTGCTGATGGACGAACCCTGCTCGGCCCTTGATCCCACATCCACGCGGCGCGTGGAAGAGACCATCGAGTCGCTGCGCGGCCAGGTCACCGTCGTCATCGTCACCCACAACATGCAGCAGGCAGCGCGCGTGTCTGACACGTGCGCGTTCTTCCTGGCGGCCCAGAACACGCCCGGGGTGATCGTGGAACACGGCGACACCGATGCGATGTTCCACAGCCCTCGCGACCAGCGGACCAGCGACTACGTCAACGGTCGGTTCGGCTGAGCCATGCCCCGCGTCACTCCGGTGGCGGCTGCCAACGCTGTGGCGGCCGGCATCGTCTTGGCATTCGTCGGCTGGGTCTGCTCCATGCCGGGACCAGGCGCCGCCGCCGAGGCGGTGCCTGCGGGGTACCTCGCGGTCGCGCCGGCCCCCGACGGCGCCAGCGCGCCAGCGGCTGGGATGCGTGAGGGGGCTGCGGCCGAGGCGGCCCCGACCGCGTCTCACGGGCGGACAGCGACCCTGCTCGACCCGGGCTGGGTGGAATCGACGGCTGGTCTGACAGGGATCCCCTCGCGGGCCCTCCAGGCGTACGCTGCGGCCGGCGTGGTGGTGCAACGGGAGCGGCCCGACTGTCACCTCGGCTGGAACACGTTGGCCGCTATCGGCTTCGTCGAGTCCGCTCACGCGACCCATGGGAACGGGGAGCTTGCCGCTGACGGCTACAGCACGGCCCCGATCATCGGACCGGCCCTGAACGGGGACGGCTATGCGGCCATCCGCGACTCCGATGCGGGTGAGTTTGACGGCGACAGGCAGTGGGACCGTGCTGTCGGGCCCCTGCAGTTCATTCCCGAGACATGGCGGCAATTCGGGCGGGATGGCGACGGAAACGGCGTCGCGGACCCCCAGCAGATCGACGACGCCGCTCTGGCGGCAGCCGGCTATCTGTGCGAGGCCGGTGGGAATCTGGGGGAGGGGCCGGGCTGGACCCGTGCCGTCTACGCCTACAACAACTCGCGGTCCTATGCCGAGGACGTCAGGGCAAAGGCCATCGAATACGCGGCCCGCGCCGCAGCCGCGGGCTGAGCGCCGGCCATTGAAATCTGACGGTTGGGCACGGAAAGCCCCTTCCTGTCCGCGGTGAGAGCGCGGGCCAGCGCAGGTGGCCTCTGGACGCCGGTCACGGCCCGCGGGAGAGCCCCCGGAGAGGTGGAGACACGGAGGGCCCGGCAGCACCTGCTGCCGGGCCCTTCTGCCGTGCCTGGGGTCAGTCGCCCCCGCCGCCACCGCCCGAGCCGCTGTCGCCGCCGCTGTCTCCGGTGGATGGGGCGCTGTCTCCTGAGCCGTCCCTGTCCGTGGCCGGTCCCGCCGGCACCAGCGGCGGGGCGCCGCCCTCTGCGTCCGGATCTGTCGGACGGTAAATCGGACAGGTGGTCCGTCTGGGCATGGAAAAACCCCTCCCTGCTCTGCGTTTCCGCAGGTCAGAGAGGGGTTGCTGAGCCTCCTAGCGGGCTCGAACCGCTGACCTTCTCATTACGAGTGAGACGCTCTACCAGCTGAGCTAAGGAGGCAACCAGTGGACCGCCGGGGCGGATCCACCGAGAGACTACTTTAGACGAGCCCGCTGCCCACGGTCAAAACGCCCTTCACGCCGTGCCGCCGAGGTACTTCGCCGTGTAGGTGACGGCGGCCGAGAAGGACCGCCAGGAAGGATAGTGGGCCGAGTCCACGAACGCGCGGCCGGTCGCCCCGATGAGGCACGCGAGGGTGCTCTGCCGTCCGCCGGGCTGGCTCGGGTAGAGCACCACGTCCACTGACCCGTAGGTTCCGAGCGAGAGCCGCGGCTCGGTGCTCCGGTGGGCCACCCGCAACTGGCGGCCAAGCGAATGCTGTCCCGGATGCGTCGACGGACTGAACATGGTTCCTCTTCCCACAGCCTTCCCCACAAGCTCCCAGTGGCGGGCCACCACCCCCAGCGTGATGGCCCGCCGACATGACAGATGCCCACGACTCGCCGGGATGACGCACATTTCTCCAAGTTTTTTCGATTTCCCGGGATGTGGCCTTGTTCACCGCCCGTACGCGGCGTGTTCAGCCTTGGGACTCAGCGTGCTGGCATGCTCACGCCGGATGCAGTCTGACAGTGGGCTGCCGAGAGGAATGAGGATCGCAGTGACGCTGGAGTCGCCCGCCGCCGGAGAGCGTGGCCCGCGGTTGGCCGTACTGGACATGAACGGCACCACCGTGACGGACGGCGGTGCTGCCGAGCGGGCGGTCCGGGAAGTCCTGAGCGGTCATGGGGTCAATGGCCCCCGGCTCGAGCAGGCGCTCGACCGGTCCCGGCGCAGCGCTGGCCTGGACCGCGCCGAGCTCTTCGCGCAGGTCTTCCCGCACGACGCCGACACCGCCCGCCGCGCGACCCGCGCCTTCGCAGAGGCGTACGACCGGATGATCGCTGCCGGCGCGGTGACGGCCGTGCCGGGCGCCGAGGAGACCGTCCACGAGCTGCGCTCGCGCGGGGTCAAGGTCTGCCTCGCCACCGGGTTCGGGCGGCACACCCAGAACAGCATCCTCGAGGCCCTCGGATGGATGGGGCTCGCCGATCTCTCGCTGTGCTCGGAGGACGCAGGCCGGGGCCGCCCGCACCCGGACATGGTGCTCACAGCCGTGCTGGCCCTGGACGTCGAGGACGTGCGGGACGTCATCGTCGTCGGGGACACCGCCGCGGACATCGCCTCGGGGCTTCATGCCGGCGGCTCGGCCGTCGGCGTCCTCACGGGGGCGCAGGGCGAAGGCGAGCTGCGCGCGGCCGGAGCGAACGCCGTCGTGCCCTCCATCGCGGACCTGCCAGGCCTGCTCTGGCCCGCCGCCCACTCGGCCTAGGCCTTCCGCCCACCCCCCGCCCGGGCGTCCGCCGGAGCGGTCCGGGCTAGCAGCGCAGGCCGTCCTTGGGCACGGTGCCGTCGATCAGGTAGGCGTCCACGGCGTCGTCGATGCACTCCGAGCCGCGGCCGTACGCCGTGTGTCCCTCGCCCTCCCACGTGAGCAGGGCGGCGTTGCCGAGCTGGCCGCGCAGGGCGCCGGCCCACTCCACCGGGGTGGCTGGGTCTCCCGTGGTCCCGACGACCACGATCGTGCTCTCACCCTCGTAGTGCGCCGGGGCGGGGGTGCGCACGGGCTTCACGGGCCAGTCGCGGCAGCTGACGTCGCTGTAGGCGAAGAACTCCCCGAGCGTGGGCGAGGCCGCCATCAGATCCTCCGCCTCGGCGCGCATGGCCGCCGGATCCGCGTCATTGGAGTAGTCGAGGCAGTTGTACGCCGTGAACGCGTAGGTGCTGTTCGAGCTGTACGTGCCGTCGCCCTCGCGGTCGGCTGCGATGTCGGCGAGGCGGAGCATCGTCGTGCCGTCGCCGCGCAGGGCGCCTGCGAGGGCCTGGGTGAGGGCCGGCCAGTTGCGGTCGTTGTAGAGCGGCAGGATGAAGCCGTTGACGAAGTCGATCGAGTTCACGGTGCGCGCCCCCACGGTGGGCAGAGGACGTTCCTTCACGGCGGCGAGGAGCTCGCGGATCTGGCCCACGGCCTCCTCCTCCGAGCCGCTCAGCGGGCAGTCGGACTTCTCGAGGCATGAGCGCGCGTAGGAGTGGATGGCGGCCTCGAATGCCTTGGCCTGCCCCAGGACGATGTCGCGGTCGTCCAGCGCGGGGTCCATCGCGCCGTCGAGCACGAACCTGCCCACCCGGTCCGGGAAGAGACCCGCGTAGGCCGAGCCGAGGAAGGTCCCGTACGAGTAGCCGAGGTAGTCCAGCTGCGTGTCGCCGAGCGCCGCAGCGCGGATGACGTCCATGTCCCGCGCCGAGCTCTCCGTGTCGGTGTGGGCGAGGACGGGCCCGGTGTTCGCCACGCACGCGTCGATCACCTCGCGCTGGAGGGCGAAGGCCTTCTCGAGCCCCGCGTCGGTGCTCGGGTCCACCGTCGTGGCGCGCATGCGGTCCCGGCCCTTGGCGTCCAGGCAGGTCACCGGCGCGGACCGCTTGACCCCGCGCGGGTCGAAGCCAACCACCGTGTAGGCGTCCCGGACCTTCTCCGGGATCATCGCCGTGACCGAGTCCTTGACCATGTCATAGCCCGAGACGCCCGGCCCGCCCGGGTTGACCAGGAGGCTTCCCGCAGAGCCGCTGCCCTTGGTGCGGATGAGCGCGATCTCGATCGTCTCGCCCTCCGGTGCGTCGTAGTCCACCGGCACCGTGACCTTGGCGCACTCGAACGAGCTCTCGCACGCGGCCCAGTCCACGCTCTGCGTGTAGAACTCCTCGAGCCCCTTCGGCGCTCCCTCGGTCGCCTTCGGGTCCGGTCCGCTCTGCGCCGGCGTGCCCGTGCACCCCGAGAGGACGAGGGCGGCGGCCGCGAGGGCGGCAGCTGCGCCACGTCGGAGGGCTGCGCCGCGCCGGACTGCACTGCGCTGGACTGCACGGCGCGGGCGGCCGGTGCGCGGGGCGGCAGGGGGAACGGGGAAGGTCACGGGGCCTCTTTCGGGTCCGGGGTCAGATGAGGGCGACGGCCATCGCCTCGACCGCGAGGAGCGGGGCGACGTTCGTGCTCGTGATGCGCTGTCGGGTCAGGTTGATGGCGTCCATGCGGGCCAGGGTCTGCTCGGGGGACGAGCCCGCCGCGAAGCCGGCGATGTCCTCGCCCAGCTCGGTGTTGACGAGTTCCACCGCCCCGCCGAGCTGGACCACGAGGACGTCCCGGTAGAACGAGAGGAGATCGGTCAGGGTGCGGTCCAGCGAATCCGTCACGCTGCGCTTGGCGCGGCGCTTCTGGTCCTCCTCGAGGGCGCGCACCTGGGAGCGCAGCGACGGGGGCAGCCGTTCGCCCTCGGCGACCCCGAGGGTAGCGAGGAGCTTGGACCGCTCGGCAGCGTCCCGTTCCTCGTTCGACGACGTTGCCTCCTCGGTCGCGATCGCCGTGAGCCGCTCGGCGAGGGCCACTGCCTGCGAGACGGTCGAGAGGGTGAGGGGGAGCCGCACGGTCGCGGTGCGCCGCTCGCGCGCCGACGGGTCCTGCACGAGCCGGCGCGCGATCCCGACGTGGCTCTGCGCCGCCCGGGCCGCCTCGAGCGCGAGGGCCGGGTCGGCGCCGTCGCGCTCCACGAGCAGCGCCGCGACGTCCTCGACGGGGGGCAGCCGCAGCCCCACGGGACGGCAGCGCGAGCGGATGGTCACGAGGACGTCCGCGGGGGAGGGGGCGCACAGCATCCACACCGTCCGGGGCGTGGGCTCCTCGATCGCCTTGAGGAGCACGTTGGTGGTCCGCTCCGCCATCCGGTCCGCGTCTTCGACCACCATGATGCGCCAGCGGCCGCTCTGCGGGCGGTCCCCGGCCTTCGTGACCATCTCGCGCGCCTCGTCGATCGTGATGGTCACCTTCTCGGTGCGCACGAACGCGACGTCGGGGTGGGTCTCGGCGAGCACCTCGCGGCAGGAAGTGCACTGGCCGCAGCCGCGGGCCGCGGGGTCGTCCGCCTCGCAGTTGAGCGCCGCCGCGAAGGCCTTGGCCGCCGTGGAGCGCCCCGAGCCGGGCGGGCCCGTGAAGAGCCAGGCGTGGGTGAGGCCCTCGCCCGCCGCCGCGCGCCGCAGCTGGTCGACGACGTGCGCCTGGCCCGGCAGGCCGTCCCACACGGTCACGGGGAGACTCCGGCGTGCCCCGGAACGGCGTTGCCCGACGTCCCGGCGCGGGGACCTGCGTCCAGCGGCGGGCGTTCGGCGAGGGCCCGCTCCACGGCGGCGAGGATCTCGGCGGCGAGGGACTGCGGATCGCGGGCCGCGTCCAGGACCAGATGGCTCTCGGGACGGGCCTGCGCGAGCGCCGTGAACGCGGTGCGGACCTGGCGGTGGAAGGCGTCCGGCTCGGACTCGAGCCGGTCCTCGGCCGCCTCCCCCGCGGTGCGGCGAGCCCGCCCCTCGGACTCCTCGACGTCGAGGAGCACGGTGAGGTCCGGCCAGAGGCCCTCCGTCGCCCAGGTGTTGAGCCGCTCGACGTCCTCGGCCCCGAGGGAACGGCCCACCCCCTGGTAGACGACCGACGAGCCGATGTAGCGGTCTGTGATGACGACCGCTCCGCGGGCAAGGGCGGGCCGGATCGCCTGCGCGACGTGCGCGGCGCGGGCGGCGGCGAAGATGAGGGCCTCGGTGCGGGGGTCCACCTCGCCGTGCCCGTGCTCGAGGACGAGGGCGCGCAGCTTCTCGCCGATCTCGGTCCCGCCGGGCTCGCGTGTGAGGAGCACGTCATGCCCGGCCGCGCGCAGGGACTCCGCGAGGAGCCGTGCCTGGGTCGACTTGCCGGCGCCGTCGCCGCCCTCGAACGCGACGAAGAGCCCGGGCGCGGACGGCAGGTTCGAGGGGGAGGAGGTCACCCATCAAGCCTACCGGGGGATCACGCCGCGCGGGTCGACGGCCGGGGTCCTGTGGATGCCCGGGACCACCGGGCACCGCCGGCGGCGTGGCCTAGATTTGTCCCATGACGCACCCCCATGCCTACCCCCACCTCGATGCCGCCGCGATGTCCCAGCTCGCCCCCGAGACGCTCGCGGTGGCCGCGGGCAGGCCGGAGCGCGGCCCGGACACCCCGGTCAACCCCGCGGTGGTCCTCTCGAGCACGTTCGTGGGCCTCGGCGGGGTCGGCGAGGAGGGCGCCATCGGCTATGCGCGCGTGTCCAACCCGACGTGGGAGCCGTTCGAGGAGGCCGTGGGCCGGCTCGAGGGCGCCGAGCTGCCCGCGCTCGTGTACTCGTCCGGCATGGGAGCGATCGCCGCGGCCCTGAGCCTCGTGCCCGTCGGCGGCGTGCTCGTCGCCCCGCAGCACGCCTACTCGGGGACGCTCGGCCTCGCGCAGAGCAAGGCCGAGCGCGGCGAGCTGAGCCTCATCGGCGTGGACATCGCGGACACCGAGGCCACTGCCGCCGCCCTCGACGGTGCGGACGTCCTGTGGGTCGAGAGCCCCACCAACCCGATGCTGGAGGTCGCGGACCTGCCCGCCCTCGTCGCCGCAGCGCGCGCTGCGGGGGTGCTCGTCGTCGTCGACAACACCTTCAGCACCCCGCTGGGCCAGAAGCCGCTCGCGCTGGGCGCGGACGTCGTCGTCCACTCCGCCACGAAGTACCTCGCGGGCCACTCCGACGTGCTCCTCGGCATTGCCGTCGCCGCCACCGTGCAGCTGCGCGAGCGCCTTCACGCGCACCGCACGCTCCACGGCGCCATCGCCGGCCCCTTCGAGGCATGGCTCGGGCTGCGCGGACTGCGGACGCTCGCGCTGCGGGTCGAGCGCTCGCAGGCGACCGCGGGCGAGCTCGCGCGCCGCCTCGACGCGCACCCCGCCGTCGCCCGTGTCCGCTACCCCGGCCTTCCCGCCGACCCGGGCCACGAGCGCGCGGCGGCGCAGTTCACGGGCTTCGGCTCGGTGGTGAGCATCGAGTTCGACGACGCCGCCTCGGCGGACGCGTTCGTGGCGCGGCTCGCGCTGTGGCTGCCTGCCACGAGCCTGGGCGGGGTCGAGTCGACGATCGAGCGGCGCCGCCGCCACGCGGGCGAGGCGCAGACGGTGCCCGAGGGCCTCGTCCGGCTCAGCGTCGGGATCGAGAACGTCGAGGACCTGTGGGAGGACCTCCGCCAGTCCCTCGAAGCCGGGCGGTAGGCTGGAGCCGTGGACGGGAAAATGATGATCTTCTGGATCCAGTTCGGCGTCGGATGGGCCGTGACCGTCCTCTGTGCGGGCCTGTCCGTGTGGGCGTTCGTGGACTGCCTCACCCGCAAGGGGCCTGCGTTCGAGGCCAACTCCAAGCGGACGAAGGGCTTCTGGCTCGGTCTCACCGGGGCCGCGGCCGCGTTCACCGTCTTCGGCATCCTCACCGGCCCTATGGGGCCCACGTGGGGACTTGGCCTGTTCAACATCGCCGCCGTGACCGCTGCCGGCGTGTACCTCGCCGACGTGCGTCCGGCCGTGGCCTCCCGCTGACCCGTCCCACCCCGACCGCCGAGATGGGGGTGGGCGCCCGCTAGGCTGGCCCTCGTGGTGCAGAAGGCGAGCTCGATCCGGACCCATGCGGTCCGGACCCACGCGGGCCGGACCCAGCCCGGGCGGGGCGCCCGCGGAGTCGTCGGCAACGTCACACGGGGCACCACCAATCCCAACCGCATGCGCCGGGTGGACCGGTGGATCACGGGCCCGCACGCGCGCCGGATCCTCTCGCTCCCGGCGGATCCCCTCGCCGTCGACCTCGGGTACGGCGCGTCCCCGATCACTGCGCTCGAGCTCTTCACCCGCCTGCGCTCCCTCCGCCCGGACATGCGCCTGACCGGCATCGAGATCGAACCCGCCCGCGTCGCGGCAGCGAAGCCGCTCGAGGTCCCGGGCCTCGACTTCCGGCTCGGCGGCTTCGAGCTGCCGGTCCCCGGCCGCCCGGCCCTCGTGCGCGCCTTCAACGTGCTGCGCCAGTACGAGGAGGCCGATGTCGCCGGCATCTGGGGCCTCGTCTGCTCGCGGCTCGCCCCTGGAGGGCTCTTCGTCGAGGGCACATGCGACGAGATCGGCCGCCGCGCGGCCTGGGTGGCGCTCGACGCCGACGGGCCCCTCACGCTGTCCCTCGCCGCACGCTTCGGCGCCTTCGGGCTCCCGTCCGACCTCGCCGAGCGCCTGCCCAAGGCCCTCATCCACCGCAACGTCCCGGGGGAGAGGATCCACGGGTTCCTGGGCGCGCTCGACGCCGCGTGGCTGGCCGCCGCCCCGCTCGCGCCCTTCGGAGTGCGCCAGCGCTGGGTCGCGATGTGCCGCGGGGTGAAGGACGCGGGCTGGCCCGTCCACCACGGTCCGGGACGGTGGCGGCTCGGCGAGCTCACGGTCGGCTGGGACGCGGTCGCGCCCGGCCCGCCGGACCGCCCGGCCCCGCGCGTCATGGAGGCGGGGGCAGCTGCTGCCGGCCGATAGCATGGGGCGCATGACCTACACGCTCATCCTGCTGCGCCATGGGCACAGCGAGTGGAACGCCAAGAACCTGTTCACCGGCTGGGTGGATGTGGACCTCAACGACCAGGGCCGCGAGGAGGCCCGCCGCGGCGGCGAGCTGCTGGTCGAGAAGGGCTACCTCCCGGACATCCTCCACACCTCGCGGCTCAAGCGCGCGATCAACACCGCGAACATCGCCCTCGACGCGGCGGACCGCGGCTGGATCGACGTCAAGCGCAGCTGGCGCCTCAACGAGCGCCACTACGGCGCGCTGCAGGGCAAGGACAAGGCCCAGACGCTCGCCGAGTTCGGCGAGGACCAGTTCATGGTGTGGCGCCGCTCCTACGACACCCCGCCGCCCGCACTCTCGGACGACTCCGAGTTCTCGCAGGCCGGCGACCCGCGCTACGCGGACCTCGGCGACGATCTCCCGCGCACCGAGTGCCTCAAGGACGTCCTCGAGCGCCTCATGCCGTACTGGGAGACCGAGATCAAGGGGGACCTCAAGGCCGGCAAGAAGGTCCTCGTGACCGCGCACGGCAACTCCCTGCGCGCGCTCGTGAAGCACCTCGACGGGATCAGCGACGACGACATCGCCGGCCTGAACATCCCCACCGGCATCCCGCTCGTGTACGAGCTCGACGAGGACTTCAAGCCCACCAACCCCGGCGGCACCTACCTCGACCCGGAGGCCGCCGCCGCCTCGATCGAGGCGGTCAAGAACCAGGGCCGCAAGTAGCCCCACAGTAGCCCGGGCTTTCCGCGCACGCACGACGGCGGCCGCCCGCCTCCCGCAGGAGGTGGGCGGCCGCCGTCGTGGTTGCGCCGTGCGGGCGGGCGGCCGGAAGGGCTGGGAGCCATGCCCCCGCGCGCCCTCCGGCCCGCGCGCAGCTCAGCTCGAGGTCATGTCCCCGTCCCACTCGCCCGTCACGAGGTAGGAGACCTTGCGGGCCACCGAGACGCCGTGGTCGGCGAAGCGCTCGAAGTAGCGGCTCGCGAGCGCGGCGTCGACGCTCGAGCTCGGGCTCGCGCTCCAGGACGGCTCCGCGATAGCGCGGAAGATGCTCGCGTGCAGCTCGTCGAGCTCCGCGTTCGAGCCCTGGATCTTCGCCACGAGCGTGAGGTCGTGGGTTGCGAGGAGCTCGGCCACGTCCCGGATGATCGACTGGTCGAGCTCGGCCATCTTGCCGAATGTGCGGCGCAGCGCTTCGGGGGCGGCGTTCTCGGGGTAGCGCAGCCGCGTGAGCTGGGCGATGTGGCGGGCCAGATCGCCCATGCGCTCGAGCGAGGCGCTCATGCGCAGCGACGCGACGATCGTGCGGAGGTCGGAGGCGACAGGGCCCTGGAGGGCGAGGATCTCGATCGCCTTCTCGTCGAGGGCGGTCTGCTTGAAGTCGATGCGGGCGTCCGCGGCGATGACCTCCTGGGCCAGCTCCACATCCGCGGACTCGAAGGACTCGACCGCCTTGTCCAGGGCCTCCGCGACAAGCTGCGCGATCTCCGCGAGCTCTTCGCGGACCTCTTGGAGTTCTGCCTGGAATACCTTGCGCACGGTGGCGTCCTTTCACTTCGGTGTCCCGGGTACGGAGACGCCCCGCGCCCCCGACTCGTCACACTTTCAGCGGCGGATGAATTGTTGTCCGCCTGCAAGTGAACGTTAGTTGAACGGGCCCGGCGGGACCAGCATCGTGGCCAGCACTGTGACACGGGGCGCCCGTGTGCCGGGCCTAAGCTAGGTGCGTGGACCCTCTCGTCATCGGCATCGTGGCGGGCCTGCTCGGCCTGTCGTTCGGTGCTTTCGGCGTGCTCGCCTTCCGGGCGAGCGAGCGCCAGCGCCAGATCCACGAGGGACCCGCCCCGGAGCCGGGCTTCCCGGCGGGCGCTGCAGACGTGCTCTCCGTGCTCGGCAAGGCCTTCGTCGTGGTGGATGCGATCGACGGCGTGGTCCGCGCGAGCCCTGCGGCGTACGCGTACGGGCTCGTCCGGGGCCACACGGTGGTCCACCGGGAGCTTTTGCGGATGACCGCGAAGGTGCGCGGCAACGGCGTGATCCTCGAGAAGCAGTTCGAGCTCCCCCGCGGACCGCTCGGACAGGGCACCATCATCGTCAGCGTCCGGGCGGCCGTGCTCGGCGACGAGTACATCCTCCTGCTGGCCGACGACCGCACCGAGATCACCCGCACGGAGCGGATCCGCAATGACTTCGTCGCGAACGTCTCGCACGAGCTCAAGACCCCCGTCGGGGCCATCTCGCTCCTCGCCGAGGCCCTCGAGGCCAGTCCGGACGACGAGGACGCGGTCCGCCGCTTCGCGCAGCGCATGCACAAGGAGTCGAGCCGCCTCGCCGCGCTCGTGCAGGACATCATCGAGCTCTCGCGCCTCCAGGGGGCAGACGTCCTGCACCAGGGCCGGGCCGTGGACATCAACGACGTCGTCGCGGACGCGGTCGACCGTTCGCGCCTCGCTGCAGAGGCGAAGGGGATAGAGGTCAGGGTCGGCGGCCGCGTGGACGCCCCCGTGTTCGGTGACCCCGACCTGCTGGCCAATGCCCTGCGCAACCTCATCGACAACGCGATCCGGTACTCGCCGGCCAACACGAAGGTGGGCATCGGCGTTCGCCACCGGGACGGCCTCGTCTCGGTGTCGGTCACGGACCAGGGCGAGGGACTGCGGCCCGAGGACCAGGAGCGCGTGTTCGAGCGCTTCTACCGCGTGGACGCGGCCCGCTCGCGCCAGACCGGCGGGACGGGGCTCGGGCTCAGCATCGTCAAGCACGTGGTAGAGCAGCACGGTGGCGAGGTGACTGTCTGGTCGCAGCCGGGCAAGGGGTCCACGTTCACCGTGCGGCTGCCGGAGATGGAAGAAGACCGAGAACAGAGCAGTGCGGCCGGTGGGCCCACCGAGCAAGGAGCAATCGCTTGAGCAGGATCCTGATCGTCGAGGACGAGGAGTCGTTCAGCGACCCCCTGTCCTTCCTCCTCCAGAAGGAGGGGTACGAGGTCGAGGTGGTGGACAACGGGAGCGATGCGCTCCTCGAGTTCGACCGCAATGGAGCCGACCTCGTGCTCCTCGACCTCCAGCTGCCCGGCACGCCCGGCACCGAGGTGTGCCGCCAGCTGCGCCAGCGCTCCAACGTCCCGGTCATCATGCTCACGGCGAAGGACTCCGAGATCGACAAGGTCGTCGGGCTTGAGCTGGGCGCGGACGACTACGTGACCAAGCCGTACTCGTCGCGGGAGCTCGTCGCCCGGGTGCGCGCCGTCCTGCGCCGCCACGGCGAGCCCGAGGAGCTCATCTCCTCGACCGTCCAGGCCGGTCCGGTCCGCATGGATGTCGAGCGGCACGTGGTGAGCGTCGACGGCGAGCAGGTCTCCCTGCCGCTCAAGGAGTTCGAGCTGCTCGAGATGCTCCTGCGGAACTCGGGCCGCGTGCTCACGCGAGGGCAGCTCATCGACCGCGTCTGGGGCTCCGACTACGTGGGGGACACGAAGACGCTCGACGTCCACGTCAAGCGCCTCCGCAGCAAGATCGAGCCGGACCCCTCGAGCCCCCGCTACCTCGTGACGGTGCGCGGCCTGGGCTACAAGTTCGAGCCGTGACCGGGCGCCTGCCGCGCAGCAGGCAGCCCGCCCGCCGACTCGGACGACGACGGCCGCCCACCCCGCGAGGGTGGGGCGCGGACGACGACGGCCGCCCACCCCCTGAGGGTGGGCGGCCGTCAGCGTCTGGTCGCCTGGTGGAGGCTAGTGGCCCGAGGAGGCTTCCTCGGTCTCGCCCCCGGCGTGGGATGCGTCCCCGGACTCCGACGGAGTCGCGGTGGCGGACGGCGTGGCTGCCGAGGAGGGCAGGTACTCGCGGTACTCGGCGAGCGCGCCGTCGAGGACGGGAACCGAGAGCTCCTTGCTCGTGCCGGCCGCGGTGAACTCGATCGGGGCGAGGCCGCCGGGGATCGCACCGGACTCGGAGAGCTCGATCGGCATGCCCTCCTCGCCCAGGTTGACCTCGCCGTTGGCGGGGATGTCGAGGCGGACCGGGGTGCCGGCGTCGGAGAAGGTGAGGGCCACTTCCTGCGCGGACGTGTTGAACACCGTTCCCAGCAGGCGACCCGGGGCGTCGGCGCTGAGGCCTTCGGAGCCCTCGGCCCGGCCCGACGAGACGACGAGCACGTTGCGCAGCTGCAGCGGGCCGAGGTCGGCGACGATGCCGTCGGATGCTGCGTACTTGTGGGTGGTCTGCTGGGCGTTGATGTACCCGCAGCCCGTGGCCGACAGCAGTCCGACGCCGAGCGCGGCGATCAGAGCGACGCGCTTGGCCGGCTTCGATGCAGTGAAACGCACAGCTGGCTCCTGTGAAGAGGTCAGGGAAAGTCTGGTCGCCCCTAGCGTATCGCCAACTTCGACGTTCTGTAGATTCGGGCGCCGGCGGGGCCCTGCGGGCGGGGGCGCAGGGCGACAGTCCTGAAGCATCTTTTTGAGGTCGGGTCAACCCCCTACTGGATCGTCACAAGCCGTTCTTCCGCGTCATTCCGGGCCTCATCCGGGATCCCGCGCCGGGGCCGCGGGCCCGGCCGTGGTAGAGTGGAAGCCGGGAAAGGGGAAAGTCCACATGGTTTTTGAAGTTGGCGAGACGGTTGTTTACCCCCACCACGGTGCAGCCAAGATCGAAGAGATCAAAATGCGCACCATCAAGGGCGAAGAGAAGATGTACCTCAAGCTCAAGGTCGCCCAGGGTGATCTGACGATTGAAGTGCCAGCGGAGAACGTGGACCTCGTAGGGGTCCGGGACGTCGTGGGCAAGGAAGGCCTCGAGCACGTGTTCGACGTCCTCCGTGCGGAGTTCACGGAGGAGCCCACCAACTGGTCCCGCCGCTACAAGGCGAACCTCGAGAAGCTGGCCTCCGGCGATGTCATCAAGGTCGCCGAGGTCGTCCGCGACCTCTGGCGCCGCGACCAGGACCGCGGCCTCTCGGCCGGCGAGAAGCGCATGCTCGCCAAGGCCCGCCAGATCCTCATCTCCGAGCTCGCGCTCGCCGAGAAGACTGATGAGGAGCAGGCAGCGACGGTCCTCGACGAGGTCCTCGCCTCCTGATCAGGGACTCTCTGGGCAGGACGGCTCCTGCGCACAGACGTGGCGGAAGGCCCCGGCAGCACCCGCTGCCGGGGCCTTCTGTGCTGTTGAGGTCGTCTAGGCTGGACGCCATGACTGAGCCTTCCCAGCCCCCCGCTGCCCTCGCCGTCGTGATCGTGGCGGCGGGCTCGGGGACCCGTCTGGGCTACGGCGTGCCCAAGGCCCTCGTCCCGCTCGGCGGGGCGCCGCTGCTCCTGCACGCGCTCCGGGGAGTCGCCGGCGCGAGCGTGGCCCGGCAGATCTGCGTGGCCGTGCCGGCAGGGGACACCGAGCTCGGGGGGCTGTGCCGCAGCTTCGCCGAGGAATACGGCCCGGACGCCCCGCTCATCACGGTGGTCGAGGGCGGGGCGACCCGCGCCGACTCCGTCCGCGCCGCACTCGCCGCGCTCGAGCCCGGCACCGAGCGCGTCCTCGTGCACGACGCCGCCCGGCCGCTCGCGCCGTCGGACGTCTTCCACCGCGTGGCCGACGCCCTCGAGCGCGGGGCGCACGCCGTGATCCCCGCCGTGCCCGTCTCGGACACGATCAAGTCCACCGCCCCGACCGAGGGCGATGCCGCCGCGATCGCGGGGGAGGTGGTCACCGGGACCGCCGTCCGCGAGCAGCTGCGCGCGGTGCAGACTCCGCAGGGCTTCGACGCCGGCACCCTCACCCGGGCCCACGAGCTCGCAAGCGGGTGGCCCGAGGAGCAGGCGGCCGGGATCACGGACGACGCGATGCTGGTCGAATCGCTCGGCGTCCCCGTCTACGTGGTCCCCGGGGACCTGCGCGCCCTCAAGATCACCACGCCGACCGACTACGTCCTCGCCGAGGCGCTCCTCTCCGCCGAGGGCGTGGCCCCGTGACCGCGGTCCTGCCGCGCACGGGCATCGGCGTGGACGTCCACGCGTTCGCGCCCGAGGACAAGCCCCGGCCGCTGTGGCTCGGCGGCCTCCTGTGGGAGGGGGAGCGCGGCCTGGCCGGCCACTCCGATGCCGACGCCGTGGCCCACGCCGCGGCGAACGCGCTCTTCTCCGCTGCGGGCCTCGGCGACCTCGGCACGCACTTCGGGACGGACCGGCCCGAGTACGCGAGCGCGCGGGGTACAGTCCTGCTCGCCGAGGCGGCCCGGATCGTGAGGGACGCGGGCTTCGGGATCGGCAACGTGGCGGTGCAGCTCGTGTGCCAGAGGCCCAGGTTCGGGCCCCGGCGCGCCGAGGCCGAGGCCGTGCTGTCCGAGGCCGCTGGCGCGCCGGTCTCCGTCTCCGCAGCAACGACGGACCACCTCGGCTTCACGGGCCGGCGGGAGGGCGTCGCCGCGATCGCGACAGCGCTCGTCTACCCGCTCGCGTAGACTGGAGGGCTGTTCCGCCCCTACCTCCGGGAGACTGACGCATGAAGAAGACCATCGGCGCTGCGGCCCTCGCTGCCACGATGCTGCTCACGGCATGCGGCGGCGACGGCCGCCTGAGCCTCGAGGAGAGCTGCAGGCTCCTCAACGAGGACCAGTTCAGGCCCTCCGGCAACCAGATCGAGCAGGCCCGCCAGATCGCCGAGCACTACTCGGAGCTCGCGCAGAAGGTGGACCCCTCGATCGGCACGGTGATCCAGGGCATGGCGGACGCCCAGCGGAAGGTAGCGGAGTCCACGAGCGGGGTCGCGACTGAAGAGCAGCAGCAGTTCTTCATCGACTCGCTCAACAGCATCGGCAAGGTCTGCGGCGCCTAGCCGGGGACGCGCCGTCGAACCTCTCCTCCGCCTGAAAGATACGCTTGTCCCGTGACCCTGCGCTTCTACGACTCCGCGACCGCCGAAGTCCGTGACTTCGAACCCCTCGTGCCCGGCACCGCGTCCGTGTACTACTGCGGCGCCACGGTGCAGGGCTCGCCGCACGTGGGACACGTCCGCTCGGCGATCGTGTTCGACCAGCTCACGCGCTGGCTGGCGTACCGCGGCTACGAGACGACCGTGATCCGCAACGTCACCGACATCGACGACAAGATCCTCGCGAAGTCCGCGGCATCGTTCGAGCCGGACTTCGTCCCGGAGGGCACGTACATCCCGCGGGAGCCGTGGTTCGCGCTCGCGTACCGGTACGAGCAGGAGTTCGAGACGGCGTACGAGGTCCTCGGCGTCCAGCGTCCCACCTACGAGCCGCGCGCCACGGGCCACATCACCGAGATGCACGAGCTCATCACGCGGCTCATCGAGCGCGGCCACGCGTACCCTGCGGAGGACGGCTCGGGCGACGTGTACTTCGACGTCCGGTCGTGGCCGGCCTACGGCTCGCTCACGCGGCAGAGGATCGATGACATGCAGGCGGCGGCGGACGTCGAGGCCGAATTCAGGAACAGGAAGCGGGACCCGCGCGACTTCGCCCTGTGGAAGGGCCACAAGCCCGAGGACCCGGAGACGGCGTCGTGGCCCTCCCCATGGGGCCGTGGCAGGCCCGGCTGGCATCTCGAGTGCTCCGCGATGGTGACGAAGTACCTCGGCCCGCGCTTCGACATCCACGGCGGCGGGCTCGACCTGCGCTTCCCGCACCACGAGAACGAGATGGCCCAGTCCACCGCGGCCGGCGACGGCTTCGCGAACTTCTGGATGCACAACGGCATGGTCACGTTCGAGGGCGAGAAGATGTCGAAGTCGGTCGGCAACGTCATCTCGCCGGCCGAGATGCTCGAGCTCGCGAGCCCGCGCGTGGTCCGCTACTACCTCGGGCAGGCCCACTACCGCTCGGTCCTCGACTACCGGCCCACCTCGCTCACGGAGGCTGCGGCCGCTGTCGAGCGGATCGACGGGTTCATCGCCAAGGCGCGCGCGGCCGTGCAGAGGCCCGCGCACGACGGCGGGAGGCCGGCTTCCGCCGGGACCGGCACCGGAGCGGGCCAGGCCGCGGTCCCCGAGGCCTTCGCCGAGGCGATGGACGACGACCTGAACATCCCCCAGGCCCTCGCCGCGCTGCACGACACAGTGCGCCGGGGCAACACGGCACTGGCCGCGGGGCCGGACGCGGGCGAGACCGCGCGCGTCGCCGAGTCGCTGTCCGAGGTGTTGGCGATGACCGCGGTCCTCGGCCTCGACGCCGCCGGCGGCCACGCGGCGTCGTGGGCCAGCAGCCCGGACAGCACAGCCCACCGGGCCCTCTCCACGCTCGTGGACACCCAGCTCGCGGCCCGCGCCGCCGCCCGCGCCGCGAAGGACTGGGCCGCCGCGGACGCGATCCGGGACGCCCTCGCGGCGGCGGGCATCGCCGTCGAGGACTCTTCGGACGGGGCCGCGTGGAGCCTCGCCGCACCGACCCCCTCCAGCGCACAGAGCGCGCCCACCAACCGAACGGGAGCATAGATGACCGCCAAGGGACGCCCCGGCGCCGCCAAGAACAAGAAGGGCCCGTCGGTCGGAACCGGCGGGCACGGACGCAAGGCCCTCGAGGGCAAGGGCCCCACGCCCAAGGCCGAGGAGCGCGTCTACCACAAGGCCTACCGCGCCAAGCAGCTTGCCGAGCGCTCGGCGGCCAAGCGCCAGGGCCAGCCCGGGCGGCTCGCCGCGGGCCGCGCCGCGACCGGCCGCTCGAAGCATGCAGAGGAGATGGTCACGGGCCGCAACTCGGTGGTCGAGGCGCTGCGCGCCGGAGTTCCCGCCAAGGCGCTCTACGTTGCCGTGCGGATCGAGATGGACGACCGCGTGCGCGAGGCCATGAAGCTCGCCGCCGAGGCCGGGATCCCGCTCATGGAGTCGCAGAAGCCCGAGCTCGACCGCATGACGGACGATGCGATCCACCAGGGCCTCGTGCTCCAGGTCCCCCCCTACGAGTACCCGGACGCGTTCGAGCTCGCCGAGTCGACGGTGGAGAAGTGGAAGAAGGGCCACATCGGCTCCGCACCGCTGTTCGTGGCGCTGGACGGGATCACGGACCCGCGCAACCTCGGCGCGATCATCCGCTCCGTCTCCGCGTTCTCGGGCCACGGCGTGATCGTGCCGGAGCGGCGGAGCGTGGGCGTGACCGCTGCGGCCTGGAAGACCTCGGCCGGCGCGGCCGTGCGCGTCCCCGTCGCGAAGGCGCCGAACCTCAACACCGTGCTGCGCCAGATGAAGGACATGGGCGTCTTCGTCCTCGGACTCGACGGCGGCGGGGACGTGGAACTTCCCGGCCTCTCGCTCGCGACCGAGCCGGTGTGCCTCGTGGTGGGGTCCGAGGGCAAGGGCCTCTCGCGCCTCACGCGCGAGCTGTGCGACCAGATCGTCTCGATCCCGATCGACTCCGACATGGAGTCCCTCAACGCCGGCATGGCCGTCGCGATCTCGCTCTACGAGGTCAGCACGCGTCGGGCGGAGAAGTCCGCGCGCTGACCCACCCGCCGAGATGGGGGTCTGGACCGCTGAGATGGGGGTCTGGGCCGCCGAGATGGGGGCCCTGCCGTCAGAGGCGGACCCGGTTCGCGAGGACGGGCAGCGCCTGCCGCGCCTTCTCGACGAGGCTGAGGTCCAGGTCCGCGTAGAGCACCGCGGGCCCGGCCCCGGCCTGTTCGAGCACGTGCCCGAAGGGGTCCACGACGGCGGAGCGCCCGATCCCGGTCGGCGCCCCCGGCCGGGCCTCGACCCCCGCGGCTCCGGGGTCGGCCTGGCCCACCGCCACGACGTAGCTCGTGGAGTCGACAGCACGGGCACGGACGAGCAGGTCCCACTGCTCGGCCTTCCCCGGTCCGGCCCCCCACGAGGCGACGACGAGCTGGACCTGCGCGCCGGCGTCCGCCGTCGCCTGGAAGAGCGCGGGAAAGCGCACGTCGTAGCACGTCGCGAGACCGAACGTCACGCCGTCGAGCGTGAACGTGACCGGCGAGCTTCCCGCGCTGACCGTGTCCGACTCGGCGAAGCCGAACGCATCGTAGAGGTGGATCTTGTCGTAGTGCGCCTCGACGCCGCGCCCGTGGACGAGGAGGGTGTTGCGCACGCGCCCGCCCTCGCCGGGGGTGAACATCCCGAGGACGACGCCGACTCCCGCCTCGTCCGCGGCCGTGCGGACAGCGGTGGCGAACGGGCCGTCGAGGGGTTCGGCGATGTCCACGAGCGAGTGGCCGAACGCGCGCATCGTGGCCTCGGGGAACACCGCGAGGTCCGCCCCGTGGGCCGCGGCCTCGTCAAGGGTCGAGCGGACGAGGTCGAGGTTGTCCTGGATCGAGCGGGACGTGGTCAGCTGGGCGAGGGCGATCCGCATCCCTCCAGTATGGCCCCGGGGCCCGGGCGGGCGTCACGATTGCCGGCGCAGGAGCTCTCGCGAGGGTGCGGACACTAGGATGGGTATGCCGAGGGGGCCATCGGCGTTCCCGTGAAGACGCCGCATGACACGACGAGAGGACGCCGCCCCACAGGGCGGGGATGGTATGAGCACGAGCAATATGACGATGCCCCTGGCGTTCGTGGTGACGCCGTCGCAGCCGTTCCCGCTCGGCCTCACCCCCGCCCGCACCGCGGACCAGCAGGCCACGCACTCGGTCAACGCCGCCGTCTACGCCCCGGGCCTCGAGGCCGTGGACCTCCATTTCCTCGACGCGGAGGGGACCTGGCACAAGCAGCCGCTCACCGAGTTCACGGACGGCGTGCACCACGGCGTGATCGCGAACATCCCCGAGGGCACCCGCTACGGCTTCGCGGCTCGGACGGACGACGCCGGCCGCGCGCCTGCCGCCGGGGCGGCGCCTCTGCTCCTGGACCCCTATGGGCGGGCAGTGGACTGCGTGGACGAGCAGTGGGCCAGTGTGCGCGTTCGGCCGGACTTCGACTGGGAAGACGTGCCCAGCCCCGCGGTGAAGATGCGGGACACGATCATCTATGAGGCCCACGTCAAGGGCCAGACGATGCTGCACCCGGATATCCCCGAGGAACTCCGCGGCACGTACGCGGGCCTCGCGCACCCGGTGATGATCGAGCACTTCCAGCGGCTGGGGGTCACGAGCATCCAGCTGCTGCCGGTCCACTTCCACCTTGACGAGTCCCACCTCCAGGACCTCGGCCTGACCAACTACTGGGGCTACAACACGGCCTCGTTCTTCGCCCCGCACCCCGGGTACGCGACCGCGGCGGCCAGGAAGGCCGGCCCGCAGGCCGTGCAGGACGAGTTCAAGGGCATGGTCAAGCTCCTGCACCGTGCCGGGCTCGAAGTGATCCTCGACGTCGTCTACAACCACACCGCGGAGGAGGGGCCGGACGGGCCGACCTCGAGCTTCCGCGGCCTCGGGGAGCGGCAGTACTACCGCTGCGATCCGGACGGCCGGTACATCGACACGACCGGGTGCGGCAACACGCTGGACTTCTCGAACCCGCGGGTCGTGCAGCTGGCCCTCGACTCGCTGCGCCTCTGGGCGGAGGAGTACCGCGTGGACGGGTTCCGGTTCGACCTCGCGGTGACGCTGTGCCGGGATGGCCAGCACTCCTTCACCCCGTCTCACCCGTTCCTCGTCGCGGCCGCTGCTGACCCGGTGATCTCTCGCACCAAGCTCATCGCCGAGCCGTGGGATGTGGGCTTCGGCGGATGGCAGACCGGGCGCTTCCCCCAGGGCTGGTCCGACTGGAACGACCACTACCGGGACACCGTGAAGGACTTCTGGCTCGCCGACCGCGGGACCATCGAGGCCGGCGGGACTGGCGGCTCCACGGCCCGGCTCGCCGACGCGCTGACCGGCTCGCACGGGCTCTTCGCCGCCTCAGGGCGTTCGGCGCTCGCCTCGGTCAACTTCGTCACGGCCCATGACGGCTTCACCCTGGCCGACCTCACGGCCTACCACCGCAAGCACAACGAGGACAACGGCGAGCAGAACCGGGACGGCCACAGCCACAACCGCTCGTACAACCACGGCTTCGAAGGCCCCACCGAGGACGAGGCGATCATCGCCGCGCGCACCCAGTCGGCCAAGAACGTCATGGCCACCCTGCTGATCTCTCTCGGGGTGCCCATGATCACGGCAGGGGACGAGCTCGGCCGCACCCAGCAGGGCAACAACAACGCGTACTGCCAGGACAACCACATCACGTGGCTCGACTGGTCCTTGGACACCGCGGGCCGGGAGATGCTGGACCACACGAAGTGGCTCATCCGGATCCGCCGGGACTTCCTCGAGCGGCAGCCGCCGAGCTACCCCTCGCGCGAGCAGGGCAACTACTTCCACTGGTTCGGCGCCGACGGGCTCCCGATGGACCCGGACCGGTGGCAGGACCCGGCCGTCCGCGTGCTCCAGTTCCAGCTGGGCTCGAAGGATGGCTACCTCGACGGCCTCGTCGTGCTGAACGGCGGCGACGAGCCGGTTGAGCCCGTCTTCCCCCTCGGCGACGGGCGCGAGGCGGCCTACGAGCTGCGCTACTCCACGGCACCCGCGCTCGAGCAGCGCATCGGCACGGTCTACGCGAGCGGGCAGGCCGGCCCCGCCGAACCCTTCTCGCTCTCCATCTACCGCGTCCGGGGTGCCGTGGGGCCCCGGGAGGAGCCCCACGCGGGCCCGGTCAGGCGTTGACCGCCAGGGTCAGGCGTTGACCACCAGGCCGAGCTCCGCCTTTGACGCGAGGCCCTCGTGGCGCGGGATCACCCGGACGGTGTAGCCGAAGGCACCCGAGTGGTCGATCGTGACGGCACCCGTGAAGAGGTACCGGCCGTTCCCCAGGACCTCGCTCGGCTCGAGCTCGGCCAGCGCCACGGCGGTGAGCTCGTCGGATTCGTCCACCTTGCCGTAGGCGAGCTCGACGAGCACGTCGGAGGGGTTCAGCACGCCCAGGTTGACGTAGGCGCTGATCTGGAGCTTGTCGCCGATCTGCGGGCCCTCGGAGAGCCCGCTCGAGTCGATGTGCTCGACGTGCACCTGGGACCAGTTGCTGCGGACGTTCTTGCTCCATGCAGCGAGCTCCCGCGAGCGGCGGTATCCCTCGGCCGCGGCCTTCCGGCCGCCGGCTGCTGCCGGCGTGTAGAGCTCGGAGACGTAGTCGGCGAGCATGCGGTCTGCCGAGACCCGCGGGCCGAGGTAGGAGAGGGTGTGCTTGATCATCGAGATCCAGTGGGTCGGAACCCCGCCCTCGCCCCGGGCAGAGGGCCCGGCCGCCCCCGCGGACTCGGCTCCCGTCCCGGCGCTGGAGGCGCCGTAGAAGCGCGGGGCCACCTGGTTCTCGAGGAGCTCGTAGAGGGCGGCGGCCTCGATGTCGTCCCGCTCGTGGGCGCTCGCACTGCTTCCCGCGGTCGGGATGGCCCAGCCGTTGGAGCCGTCGAAGAGCTCGTCCCACCAGCCGTCGAGGACGGAGAGGTTGAGCGAGCCGTTGATCGCGGCCTTCATGCCTGAGGTCCCGCACGCCTCGAGCGGGCGGAGCGGGTTGTTGAGCCATACGTCGCAGCCGGGGAAGAGGGTGCGCGCCATCGCGATGTCGTAGTTGGGCAGGAAGGCGATCCTGTGGCGCACTGCGGGGTCGTCCGTGAAGTGCACGAGGTCCTGGATCATCTTCTTGCCGGCATCGTCCGCCGGGTGGGACTTGCCCGCGATGACGATCTGGATGGGATGCTCCGGGTGGAGCAGGAGGCGCTTGAGCCGGGCCGGGTCGCGGAGCATGAGCGTGAGGCGCTTGTACGTGGGCACGCGGCGCGCGAACCCGATGGTGAGCACGTCCGGGTCGAGCACCGAGTCGGTCCAGGCCAGCTCCGCATCGCTCGCCCCGCGCTTGCGCCAGGCCGCACGCAGCCGGCGCCGCACGTCCTCGATGAGATGGCTGCGCAGCGTGCGGCGGATCTCCCAGAGCCGCTCGTCCGAGACGTTGAACACGACGTCCCAGCGCCCGCCCACCCCGGCGCCCGGGGCCAGGTCCTCGGCCATCGCCGTGATCTCGGGGTCCACCCACGTCGGGACGTGGACGCCGTTGGTCACGGAGGTGATCGGCACCTCGGAATGGTCGAACCCCGGCCAGAGGCCCGAGAACATGGCCCGGGAGACGCGGCCGTGGAGCTTCGCCACGCCATTGGCGCGCTGGGCCAGGCGCAGGCCCATCACCGCCATGTTGAACACGGACGGGTCGCCGCCCTCGTAGCTCTCGCGTCCCAGCTCGAGGATCCTCGAGGTCGGCACGTCCGGCGCGAGCCCGGCGTCGAAGAAGTGCTTGACCTGCGCCGCATCGAATCGGTCGATCCCGGCGGGGACCGGGGTGTGGGTCGTGAACACGGTCGACGCCCGGCCGGCCACGAGCGCCTCGTCCCACGTGAGCTCCTGGTCGCCGGCCATGAGCTCCTGGATCCGCTCCACGCCGAGGAAGCCCGCGTGGCCCTCGTTGGTGTGGAACACCTCGGGAGCGGGCCCGCCCGTGAGCCGCTGGTGGATGCGGAGGGCCTTGACGCCGCCCATGCCGAGCAGGAGCTCCTGCTGGAGGCGGTGGTCGCCGCCGCCGCCGTAGAGGCGGTCCGTGATCTGCCGGGCACCGTCATCGTTCGCGGGGACGTTGGAGTCGAGGAGGAGGAGGGGCACGCGGCCCACGTCGGCGCGCCAGATGTGCGCGTGCAGGCGCCTGCCGTTGGGCAGCGGCAGCGTCACGACGCACGGGGTGCCGTCCGCCTCCTTGAGCTGGGTCAGGGGCAGGGCGTCCGGGTCGAGGACCGGGTAGGTCTCCTGCTGCCACGCGTCGCGGGAGAGGGACTGCTTGAAGTAGCCGGACTGGTAGAGGAGGCCGACGCCGACCAGCGGCACTCCGAGGTCGGAGGCGCTCTTGAGGTGGTCGCCGGCGAGGATCCCCAGCCCGCCCGAGTACTGGGGGAGCACCTCGGTGATCCCGAACTCGGGGGAGAAGTAGGCGATGCACGCAGGAGCGTCGTCGCCGAGCCCCTGGTACCACCGGGGCTCCTCGAGGTAGCAGCGCAGGTCTTCCGCGGCGGCCTGGACGCGCGCCACGACCTCGGGGTCGAGGGCGAGCTGCTGGAGCCTCTCCCGCGTGACGAGCCCGAGGAAGCCTGCTGGGTCGTGGCGGCTCTCGGCCCAGACGTCCGGATCGAGGCCCGCGAAGAGGTCCCGGGTGGGCTGGTGCCAGGACCAGCGCAGGTTCGTGGCGAGCGTGTCGAGGGCCGCGATGGGCTCCGGGAGCACGGTCCGGACGGTGAATCTACGGATGGCCTTCACGAGCGCCACCCTAGCCGAGCCGGGAGCGTTGCTGAATAGCCGGACGTTACAGGTCGGTGAATGCCGGGCAACAGCTCCATGAGCCGCCACGCCGGCCGGTGCCACGGCGTCCGTAGTGCCGACGTCATTGCCTTCGCAATCGCACCTCGCCCGGCTATGGTGGCGACTGGACCGGCCTGACGGCCATGCCCGCTGCGAAAGGACGTCCCGTGCCTGCACTCGAGCCCAACGTTCCCGAGAAGCTCCGCTTCGGGCGCTTCCCCATCACGGATGTGACGCCCGTGGTCGAGGGGGGCGCGTTCCCGGCGAAGGCCGTGGCGGGGGAGAGCATCGCCGTCGGAGCGACGGCGTTCCGTGAGGGGCACGACCAGCTCGGCGTCAGCGCCGTCCTCTACTCGCCGCGGGGCAAGGAGAAGGAGCGCGTGCGCCTCGCCCCGGTGGGCCAGGGCCTGGACCGCTGGGAGGGCGTCCTGACCCCGACGAAGGCCGGCGACTGGGAGTTCGCCATCGAGGCGTGGCACGACCGCTACGGCACATGGCACCACAACGCGGAGGTCAAGATCGCGGCGGGGATCGACGTCGAGCTCATGCTCGCCGAGGGTGCCGCGCTCTTCGCCGAGGCCGCGGACGACGACGAGCGCGACGAGGCGGGCAGGGTCGCCTTCCGTGCGGCGTCGGCGCTCATGGCGGACGACTCCCGCTCCGTCGAGGACCGCCTGGCCGCAGGCGAGAGCGGCGAGGTGCTCGCCGCCGTCGAGCGCCTCCCGATCCGCGAGCTCGTGACGGAGTCCGAGCGCTTCCCGCTCAGAGTGGAGCGCGAGCGTGCCGGCCGCGGCTCCTGGTACGAGTTCTTCCCCCGCTCGGAGGGCGCGCACCGTGATCCCGCGACGGGCGAGTGGACCTCTGGGACGTTCCGCACGGCGGCGGAGCGCCTGCCCGCGGTCGCGGCCATGGGCTTCGACGTCATCTACCTCCCGCCCATCCACCCCATCGGGCGCGCCTTCCGGAAGGGGCCCAACAACACCCTCACCGCCGGTGCGGGGGATCCGGGCTCGCCGTGGGCGATCGGGGCCGCCGAGGGCGGGCACGACTCGATCCACCCCGACCTCGGCACGTTCGAGGACTTCGACGCCTTCGTGGCGCGGGCCCAGGAGGTCGGGCTCGAGGTCGCCCTCGACCTCGCGCTCCAGGCCTCGCCGGACCATCCGTGGGTCCAGGACCACCCCGAGTGGTTCACGACGCGCGTGGACGGCTCGATCGCGTACGCGGAGAACCCGCCCAAGAAGTACCAGGACATCTACCCGCTGAACTTCGACAACGACCCGGAGGGCCTCTCGAAGGAGATCCTGCGGATCGTGCACCTGTGGATCGACCGGGGGGTGAAGATCTTCCGGGTGGACAACCCGCACACCAAGCCGGTGTGGTTCTGGGAGTGGCTGATCGGCAAGGTCAACCGCAAGGACCCGGACGTCGTCTTCCTCGCCGAGGCGTTCACGCGGCCGGCCATGATGAAGGCCCTGGGGCGCGCGGGCTTCCAGCAGTCCTACACGTACTTCACGTGGCGGAACACGCGCCCCGAGCTCGAGGAGTTCCTCACGATGATCTCGAAGGAGTGGGCGCCGTTCTACCGGCCCAACTTCTTCGTCAACACCCCGGACATCCTCACGGAGTACCTCCAGTTCGGCGGCAGGCCCGCCTTCAGGATCCGGGCGGTGCTCGCCGCGACCGCGAGCCCCACGTGGGGCGTGTACGCCGGCTACGAGCTGTTCGAGCACGTGGCCCGCCCGGGGGCCGAGGAGTACATCGACAACGAGAAGTACGAGTACAAGGAGCGGGACTGGGCCGGCGAGGAGGCCGCGGGCCGCTCGCTCGCCCCGTACCTCACGCGCCTGAACGAGATCCGCCGCGCGCACCCGGCGCTCATGGACCTGCAGAACCTCACGCTGCACTCGAGCACGGACGACGCAACGGTGGTGTTCTCGAAGCACAAGGTGCTCCCGGACGGCGCCAAGGACACCGTCATCGTCGTCGTGAACGTGGACCCGCACTCGACGCGCGAGTCCACGGTGACCCTGGACCTCGCGGCGCTCGGCCTGGACCCCGAGCTCTACGGGGACGACGGGCGCTTCCGCGTCGACGACCTCCTCACCGGCCAGTCGTGGCGGTGGGGCGAGCACAACTACGTGCGCCTCGACGCCCATGTCGAGCCCGCCCACATTCTCCACGTGCGCCGCTAGCCACAGCACAGGGCCGGCGCTAGCGTTGCGTAGACCCCACCCCGACCGTTCCGTGCGTTGAAGGAGTCCCCCCGCAGATGAACATCGGCCAGCAGGCGTCGCAGAATTTCAGCTTCAATGCCCCGGGGCTCCAGCATGATCCCCACTGGTACCGGAAGGCGGTGTTCTACGAGGTCCTCGTGCGGGCCTTCTCGGACGCCAACGGGGACGGCTCGGGCGACATCCAGGGGCTCATCGACCGGCTCGACTACCTGCAGTGGCTTGGCGTGGACTGCCTGTGGCTCCCACCGTTCTTCGAGTCGCCGCTGCGCGACGGCGGCTACGACGTCTCCGACTACGAGTCTGTGCTGCCCGAGTTCGGCTCGATCAGCGACTTCCAGCGGCTCGTCGCCGAGGCCCATGCGCGGGGCGTGCGGATCATCATCGACCTGCCGCTCAACCACACCTCGGACCAGCACCGCTGGTTCCAGGAGTCACGTCGGGACCCGGATGGGCCGTACGGCGACTTCTACGTCTGGAGCGACACGGACGAGAAGTACCAGGATGCGCGCATCATCTTCATCGACACCGAGGAGTCGAACTGGACGTTCGACCCGATCCGGCGGCAGTTCTTCTGGCACCGCTTCTTCAGCCACCAGCCGGACCTGAACTTCGAGAACCCGGCCGTGGTCGAGGCGGTGTTCAACGTCTTCAAGTTCTGGCTGGACCAGGGGGTGGACGGCATCCGGGCGGACGCGATCCCGTACCTCTTCGAGGAGGACGGGACGAACTGCGAGAACCTCCCGGCCACGCACGAGTTCCTGCGGAAGCTGCGCGAGTTCATGGACCGCAACTACCCGGGGCGCATCATCATCGCCGAGGCCAACCAGCCGCCGCACGAGGTGGTCGAGTACTTCGGGTCCGCGGAGGCGCCGGAGTGCCACATGGCGTTCCACTTCCCGATCATGCCGC
Organism: Sinomonas halotolerans; assembly: GCF_039615075.1. Lineage (NCBI taxonomy): Bacteria > Bacillati > Actinomycetota > Actinomycetes > Micrococcales > Micrococcaceae > Sinomonas > Sinomonas halotolerans. Next base: position 171,965 of record NZ_JBDFRB010000007.1, read on the forward strand.
GCCTGTACTACGCCCTCCGCGACCAGCGCGCCCAGCCGATCATCGACACGATGGTGGACACGCCGTCGATCCCCGCCGGCGCGCAGTGGGGCACGTTCCTGCGCAACCACGACGAGCTCACGCTCGAGATGGTGACTGTCGAGGAGCGCGAGGCCATGCTGGGCTGGTACGCCTCGGACCCGCGCATGCGCGCCAACGTCGGAATCAGGCGGCGCCTCGCGCCGCTCCTGGACAACTCGCGCGGGGAGATCGAGCTCATCAACGCGCTCCTGCTCTCGCTCCCGGGGAGCCCCTTCCTCTACTACGGGGACGAGATCGGCATGGGAGACAACATCTGGCTCGAGGACCGCGACGCGGTCCGGACGCCCATGCAGTGGAACCCGGACCGCAACGCCGGCTTCTCCACCGCGGACCCCGGCAAGCTCTACCTGCCCACCATCCAGTCCCTCGTGTACAACTACGGGATGGCCAACGTGGAGGCGGAGATGGCGCACTCCGGGTCGCTCCTGCGGTGGACGCGGAACATCCTCGGCGTGCGCCGCGCGCACCCCGTGTTCGGCCTCGGCTCGTACCGCAACGTCCCTGCGCAGAGCGAGCACGTCCTCGCCTACCTGCGCGAGCTGGGGGAGGACGAGGTGCACGGCGAGCGCGGCGAGACCGTGCTGTGCGTCTTCAACCTGGCCGGCCACCCGGTGGCCACAGCCCTGTCCCTTCCCGGCTACGAGGGCCGCGGCCTGCGGGACCTCTTCGGCGGCGAGCCCTTCTCCGAGGTCGGGCCGGACGGCCGGTTCCACGTCACGCTCGGCCCGCACGGCTATTTCTGGCTGCGGTTGCGCAACGTGGCCTCGGTCCCCACGAGCCCGCTGACCACGGCACTGCCCGTCGTCGTCCCCGAGCCGGTGCCGGGGGAGCTGGTGGAATGACGGACGCCCACAAGGAGGAGCCCATGCTCGCCCCGTCCCTCGATGACCACCTCGAGCGCTGGCTTCCCGGGCAGCGCTGGTACCCGGCGAAGGGCCGCGAGGCCACGTTCGCGCGCGCGGGCAGGGTCCGCCTCGAGGACCCGGACGGCCGGGTCGGCATCGAGATCCAGCTCGTCCGGGTGACCGCCGGGAAGCTCGAGGTCACGCTCAACGTACCGCTCACGTTCCGCTCTGCCCCGCTTGCCGGCGCGGAGCACGCCCTCGTCGGCCGCAGCCACGAGCCGTCGCTCGGTGAGCGCTGGATCTACGACGGAGTGTACGACCCGGTATTCGTCGCCGCGCTCGTGCGCCTCATGGAGGCGGGCGGGAGCGTCAGCGGAGAGGGCACGACGGCGGTCGGCCGGCTGAGCGGGGGCGGGAGCCTCCCGTCGGGCGGCCTCGTGTCCTCGGTGCTGCGGGGCGAGCAGTCGAACTCGTCCATCATCGTCCGTTCGGATGCAGGCGACGCGATGATCAAGGTCTTCCGGCAGCTGGCCGAGGGCCTCAATCCCGAAGTCGAGCTCGGGGCAGCCCTCGCGCGCACCCATTCGACGGACGTGGCGACGGCGCTCGGCTGGGTCGACGCCGAGTGGCGCACGCCGGAAGGCCGCAGCGCGAAGGGGCAGATCGCCGTCGTGCACGAATTCCTCGCGGGGGGGACGGACCTGTGGGGGGTGGCCCTCGACGCCGCCATCCAGGGCCGGCCGATCGACGCCGAGGCGCGCGGGCTGGGAGCGGCGACGGCGCGCGTCCACGCAGCGCTCGGGGAGGCCCTGGGCACCACGACCCTGAGCGGGCACGAGGCTGAGGAGTATGCGGCGGCGCTCACATCCCGCCTCCGCGCCGCGTGGGAGGAAGTCCGCGGGAGCGTGGGAGTGCCGGACGAGGCGCTCGAGGCCCTCCTGCGCTCGCTCGAGGGCTCGGTGGACGGGCTCCCGGTGCAGCGGGTGCACGGCGACTTCCACCTGGGCCAGGTCCTGTTCTTCCCCGAGGCCGAGCGGCAGTTCGCCATCCTCGACTTCGAGGGCGAGCCGCTGCGGCCAGTCTCCGAGCGCAGCCGCCCAGACACGCCCCTGCGGGATGTGGTGGGCATGCTGCGGTCATTCGACTACGCCGCGGGCGCCGCGGAGCGGACCGACCAGGCCGCCCGCGTGACGCGTGCCTGGGCGGACGCCGTGAGCCAGGCGTTCTGGGAGGGGTACGCCTCGGTGGCCGGGGGCGAGGAGCCGTTCGGGTCTGCGCTCTTCGCGGCCCTGTGGCTGGACAAGGCGCTCTACGAGGTCTCCTACGAGGAGCGGAACCGGCCAGCGTGGGCCGAGATCCCTCTCCGGGCAGTGCGCACGGCCCTCGCGCCGTGGGCCCCCGCCTACACGCCAAGCAGTTCACGAGCGACGCGCACCCCGCAGGCGGCCCCGGCCGTCCGGGGCGCCGAAGGGGCTGCGGCAGCGCGGCCTGGAGAGGAGACGGAGATGGCACGTGCACAGGAGGAGGCGGCGCGCCTTGCTGCCCGGACGGAGGCCGCCGCGGTGCCGCTTCCGACCGGCACCGTCCCGGGTGCCGGGGAGCGGGAGCCGATCCAGGTCGGGGCCGACGTCCTGGGCAGGGTCGCAGCGGGGGAGTTCCACGCCCCCCACGCCGTGCTCGGTGCGCACCTCGACGGCGAAGGCACGGTGACGATCCGGACCCTCAAGCACCTCGCGGCCGGCGTCACGGCGATCACGCCGGCCGGCCGGATCCCGCTCCGCCACGAGGCACACGGCGTGTGGGTGGGCACGGTTCCCGAGGCGGAGGAGGGCCACGTCCCGGACTACCGCCTCGAGGTCGAGTACGGGGAGGGCCACTTCGTCCTCGTGGACGATCCCTACCGGTACATGCCCAGCATCGGCGAACTGGACCTCCACCTCATCGGAGAGGGCCGGCACGAGGAACTCTGGAAGGTGCTCGGCGCGCGGGTCGAGCGGCACCACTCGGTGCTCGGCGACATCGAGGGCACCGCCTTCGCGGTGTGGGCGCCGAACGCCCAGGCCGTGCAGGTCCGTGGCGACTTCAACGGGTGGGACGGTCGCGAGCACGCCATGCGCAGCCTCGGCTCCTCGGGAGTGTGGGAGGTCTTCGTCCCAGGCGTTGTAGCAGGGGCGTGCTACAAGTTCGGGATCCGCACCCGCTCCGGCCACTGGGTGGAGCGGGCGGATCCCATGGCCTTCGGCACCGAGGTCCCCCCGAAGACCGCCTCCCGCGTTGTCGAGTCCCGCTACGCGTTCCAGGACGCCGACTGGATGGAGGCGCGGGCAGCCCACGATCCCTACCAGAGCCCCATGAGCGTGTATGAGGTCCACCTCGGCTCGTGGCGGCCCGGGCTCGGATACCGGGAGCTCGCAGAGCAGCTCGTCGAGTACGTGACCTGGATGGGCTTCACGCACGTGGAGTTCATGCCCGTGGCCGAGCACCCGTTCGGCGGATCCTGGGGGTACCAGGTCACGAGCTACTACGCGCCGTCCTCCCGGTTCGGGCACCCCGACGACTTCAAGTACCTCGTAGACCGGCTGCACCAGGCCGGCATCGGCGTGATCGTCGACTGGGTTCCGGCGCACTTCCCGAAGGACGAGTGGGCGCTCGCCAAGTTCGACGGCGAGGCCTTGTACGAGCATGCGGACCCGCAGCAGGGTGAGCACCCTGACTGGGGGACGCTGATCTTCAACTTCGGGCGCACCGAGGTGCGGAACTTCCTCGTCGCGAACGCGCTGTACTGGCTCGAGGAGTACCACGTCGACGCCCTCCGAGTGGACGCCGTTGCCTCCATGCTCTACCTCGACTACTCACGCGAAGAGGGCCAGTGGCGCCCCAACCAGTACGGCGGGCGAGAGAACCTCGAGGCAATCTCCTTCCTCCAGGAGGCGAACGCCACGGCCTACAAGCGCAACCCGGGCATCATCACGATCGCCGAGGAGTCCACGGCCTTCCCCGGTGTCACGAAGCCCACGTCGGTGAACGGCCTCGGGTTCGGCTTCAAGTGGAACATGGGCTGGATGCACGACTCGCTCCAGTACATGGGCGAGGACCCGGTCAACCGGAAGTGGCACCACAACACCATGACCTTCTCCCTCGTCTACGCGTTCAGCGAGAACTTCGTTCTGCCGATCAGCCACGACGAGGTCGTGCACGGCAAGGGCTCGATGCTGCGCAAGATGCCCGGCGACCGCTGGCAGCAGCTCGCGAGCCTGCGCGCCTTCTACGCCTTCCAGTGGGCCCACCCGGGCAAGCAGCTGATCTTCATGGGCTGCGAGTTCGGCCAGGAGGGGGAGTGGAACGAAGAGCACGGCCTCGACTGGTGGCTCGCTGACATGGAGCCGCACCGGGGGCTGCAGCTGCTCATCCGCGAGCTCAACGCGATCTACCGTCGCACGCCCGCTCTCTACGAGAAGGACCACGAGCCCGCCGGGTACGAGTGGATCCGCGGCGACGACGCGGACCACAACGTGCTCTCCTTCATCCGCTGGTCCGAGGACGGGACCCCGCTCGTGTGCCTCGCCAACTTCGGAGGGAACCCGCATATCGACTACACGGTGGGGCTCCCGCAGGCCGGCCGCTGGCGGGAGGTCCTCAATACGGACAGCAGCGAGTACGGCGGCTCGGGCGTCGTCAACGGTGGCCTTGTGGTCGCCGAAGACAGGGCCTGGGACGGCAAGCCCGCGGCCGCAGTGCTCACGCTGCCGCCACTCGGGGTCGTGTACCTCGCGCCGGATGTCGAGGGAGCGGTCGACGCGCCTCCTGCAGCTGGAGCCAGCGCCGGCGCGTGAGGGAGCGCGTGAGGGAGTCTGCCTGACGAGGCAGCAAGCGCATCTGCCTGAAGAGGCGGGGGCCGTGTGGAGGAGCGGGCCCGTGTGGACGAGTGGGCCCGTCTGGACGAGTAGCCCTGTCTGAGGGAACAGAAGAGGGGGTGCGTCCGAATCGGGCGCGCCCCCTGCTCGCGCGACGGTCCTCCTCTGCCCGCGGTCCCACCTGCTGTGGGCAGGCTCTGCACTTGCCTCTCGCCCTGCGGGTGGCTCCTGCCCTGCGCCCTGCGGGCGGCGCGGAGTGTCTCCGACCCGGCGCCCCGCGGCCAGATGCAGCGGCTGACGTCCGGCAGTGGGGGCGGGCCTCAGTTCGGTTGGCGCTTCCCCGACCATGGTGGTAGAGTTCTATCCCGCGCCGGAAACCGGGAAGGATCCCGAACGGCGCGCACGTTCCACAGAATCAAAGGATCGCCTCGTGCCGGGATCGGCCGATTTGACTCCGAGGATCCGGAACGGTAGGTTAGAGAAGTTGCTCCGGGAGGGGCCAGCGCGGTTGCGGTGGTTTTACCGGTAGCGTTCTGTTGTTTGAGAACTCAATAGTGTGCCAAGTTCGTTGATGCCATTTTTTTGGTTGATACATTGGGCGGCCTGCCCACCCCCGTGGGTGTGGTCGTCTTGTTTTTGCCAGTTTTGGATTTGCTGGCCGGGGTGGGCGTTTTCCCGTCTGTCCGGCTGGTTTCTGTTTTTTTGACGGAGAGTTTGATCCTGGCTCAGGATGAACGCTGGCGGCGTGCTTAACACATGCAAGTCGAACGATGAAGCCCTTTCGGGGGTGGATTAGTGGCGAACGGGTGAGTAACACGTGAGCAACCTGCCCTTGACTCTGGGATAAGCCTGGGAAACTGGGTCTAATACCGGATAGTACTCCTCATCGCATGGTGGGGGGTGGAAAGCCTTGTGCGGTCTTGGATGGGCTCGCGGCCTATCAGCTTGTTGGTGGGGTGATGGCCTACCAAGGCGACGACGGGTAGCCGGCCTGAGAGGGTGACCGGCCACACTGGGACTGAGACACGGCCCAGACTCCTACGGGAGGCAGCAGTGGGGAATATTGCACAATGGGCGGAAGCCTGATGCAGCGACGCCGCGTGGGGGATGACGGCCTTCGGGTTGTAAACCCCTTTCAGTAGGGAAGAAGCGCAAGTGACGGTACCTGCAGAAGAAGCGCCGGCTAACTACGTGCCAGCAGCCGCGGTAATACGTAGGGCGCGAGCGTTATCCGGAATTATTGGGCGTAAAGAGCTCGTAGGCGGCTTGTCGCGTCTGCTGTGAAAGCCCGGGGCTCAACCCCGGGTCTGCAGTGGGTACGGGCAGGCTGGAGTGCAGTAGGGGAGACTGGAATTCCTGGTGTAGCGGTGAAATGCGCAGATATCAGGAGGAACACCGATGGCGAAGGCAGGTCTCTGGGCTGTAACTGACGCTGAGGAGCGAAAGCATGGGGAGCGAACAGGATTAGATACCCTGGTAGTCCATGCCGTAAACGTTGGGCACTAGGTGTGGGGGCCATTCCACGGTTTCTGCGCCGCAGCTAACGCATTAAGTGCCCCGCCTGGGGAGTACGGCCGCAAGGCTAAAACTCAAAGGAATTGACGGGGGCCCGCACAAGCGGCGGAGCATGCGGATTAATTCGATGCAACGCGAAGAACCTTACCAAGGCTTGACATGTGCCGGACCGTCCCAGAGATGGGGCTTCCCTTCGGGGCCGGTTCACAGGTGGTGCATGGTTGTCGTCAGCTCGTGTCGTGAGATGTTGGGTTAAGTCCCGCAACGAGCGCAACCCTCGTTCCATGTTGCCAGCACTTCGGGTGGGGACTCATGGGAGACTGCCGGGGTCAACTCGGAGGAAGGTGGGGACGACGTCAAATCATCATGCCCCTTATGTCTTGGGCTTCACGCATGCTACAATGGCCGGTACAAAGGGTTGCGATACTGTGAGGTGGAGCCAATCCCAGAAAGCCGGTCTCAGTTCGGATTGGGGTCTGCAACTCGACCCCATGAAGTCGGAGTCGCTAGTAATCGCAGATCAGCAACGCTGCGGTGAATACGTTCCCGGGCCTTGTACACACCGCCCGTCAAGTCACGAAAGTCGGTAACACCCGAAGCCGGTGGCCCAACCCCTTGTGGGAGGGAGCCGTCGAAGGTGGGACTGGCGATTGGGACTAAGTCGTAACAAGGTAGCCGTACCGGAAGGTGCGGCTGGATCACCTCCTTTCTAAGGAGCCCCTCGCATCTGGGGTGCCGGCCTGCACAGGCCGGTGCGTCCGGTGCCAGGTGAATGCCCGCTGCGGGAGCGCATGTCTTCCGGTGGGTGCTCATGGGTGGAACGTCAACGGATTCGTGGCCCGTGCCCTGCACGGTGTGCCCTGTGCGCCAGTACGCCCTCCCCGGCCTTGTCGGGGTGGGCTGGAGAGCGCGGGGGTGCCCGGGTGGGGGTGGGGTCCTTGGCACGCTGTTGGGTCCTGGGGCAACAGCCCTGGTGGCTGCCTTCCTGGGCTGCGGTGCGCTGTGCGCGCGCCGTGGTGCGGGTCGAGTGGTTTGTTGTTTGAGAACTGTATAGTGGACGCGAGCATCTAGCAATTTCTTCTGCCGCGTCGCCGTTTGTCCCTGTTCCCGGGCGTGTCCCGGGGCCGGGGCGGGGTGGCGCGGTGTTGTTTTGCCGAATTGAATTTGTAGGGCGCCCCGTGTGGGTGTCCTTGGTTTTCTTCTGTGTTGAAGTTTCCAAGGGCGCACGGTGGATGCCTTGGCATCGGGAGCCGATGAAGGACGTGGGAATCTGCGATAAGCCTGGGGGAGTCGATAACCGGACTGTGATCCCAGGGTGTCCGAATGGGGAAACCCCGCCATGCGCCGAGAGGTGGTGTGGTGACCTGCCGTTGAACGCATAGACGGTGTGGGGGGAACGCGGGGAAGTGAAACATCTCAGTACCCGCAGGAAGAGAAAACAACAGTGATTCCGTCAGTAGTGGCGAGCGAACGCGGATGGGGCCAAACCCGGCGTGCGTGATACCCGGCAGGGGTTGCGCGTCGGGGGTTGTGGGGCTCTGCTTCGGTCATCTGCCGGTGGCCGGGGGTGTGGTGCAGGAGTGTAGGCGAACGGTCTTGAACGGCCGGCCGGAGAGGGTGTGAGTCCCGTAGCCGTAACGCTTGTCTGCCGCCCTTGCGGATGTCCCCAAGTAGCACGGGGCCCGAGGAATCCCGTGCGAATCTGTCAGGACCACCTGATAAGCCTGAATACTACCCGATGACCGATAGCGGACCAGTACCGTGAGGGAAAGGTGAAAAGTACCCCGGGAGGGGAGTGAAACAGTACCTGAAACCGTGCGCCTACAAACCGTCAGAGCCGGCTGCGCCCTTGGGCGCTGTACCGGTGATGGCGTGCCTTTTGAAGAATGAGCCTGCGAGTTAGTGCCATGTCGCGAGGTTAACCCGTGTGGGGGAGCCGTAGCGAAAGCGAGTCTGAACAGGGCGTTCAGTGGCGTGGTCTAGACCCGAAGCGGAGTGATCTACCCATGGCCAGGTTGAAGCGACGGTAAGACGTCGTGGAGGACCGAACCCACTTCAGTTGAAAATGGAGGGGATGAGCTGTGGGTAGGGGTGAAAGGCCAATCAAACTCCGTGATAGCTGGTTCTCCCCGAAATGCATTTAGGTGCAGCGTTGCGTGTTTCTTGCCGGAGGTAGAGCTACTGGATGGCCGATGGGCCCCACAAGGTTACTGACGTCAGCCAAACTCCGAATGCCGGCAAGTGAGAGCGCAGCAGTGAGACTGCGGGGGATAAGCTTCGTAGTCGAGAGGGAAACAGCCCAGACCACCGGCTAAGGCCCCCAAGCGTGTGCTAAGTGGGAAAGGATGTGGAGTTGCCCAGACAACCAGGAGGTTGGCTTAGAAGCAGCCACCCTTGAAAGAGTGCGTAATAGCTCACTGGTCAAGTGATTCCGCGCCGACAATGTAGCGGGGCTCAAGCACACCGCCGAAGCCGTGGCAGTCCCACGTGAACCCTAGCCTTCGTGGTTCAGGGGTGGGGCTGGGTAGGGGAGCGTCGTGCGGGCAGCGAAGCCGCCGGGTGACCGAGTGGTGGAGGCCGCACGAGTGAGAATGCAGGCATGAGTAGCGAAAGACGGGTGGGAAACCCGTCCGCCGGATGATCAAGGGTTCCAGGGTCAAGCTAATCTGCCCTGGGTAAGTCGGGACCTAAGGCGAGGCCGACAGGCGTAGTCGATGGACAACGGGTTGATATTCCCGTACCGGCGAAGGACCGCCCATGCCGGACAGCCGATGCTGACCGCCCAATCCCCCCCACCGCGGGTCCTTCGGGACCTGCACCGGGGGGTGCGCGCGGGACCCAGAGCTGCGAGGCAAGCGTATTAACAGGTGTGACGCAGGAAGGCAGCCCGGCCAGGCGATGGTAGACCTGGTCCAAGGATGTAGGGCGCGCGGCAGGCAAATCCGCCGCGCACGAAGCCTGAGATCTGACGGGACCCCCTCACGGGGGGATCGGGTGATCCTATGCTGCCGAGAAAAGCATCGACGCGAGGTCCCAGCCGCCCGTACCCCAAACCGACACAGGTGATCAGGTAGAGAATACCAAGGCGATCGAGAGAATCACGGTCAAGGAACTCGGCAAAATGCCCCCGTAACTTCGGGAGAAGGGGGACCCCAACCGTGAACCGCACGCGCTGCGGGGAGCGGGTAGGGGTCGCAGAGACCAGGGGGAAGCGACTGTTTACTAAAAACACAGGTCCGTGCGAAGTCGCAAGACGATGTATACGGACTGACTCCTGCCCGGTGCTGGAAGGTTAAGAGGACCCGTCAGCTCTTCGGAGCGAAGCGGAGAATTCAAGCCCCAGTAAACGGCGGTGGTAACTATAACCATCCTAAGGTAGCGAAATTCCTTGTCGGGTAAGTTCCGACCTGCACGAATGGAGTAACGACTTCCCCGCTGTCTCGACCGTGAACTCGGCGAAATTGCACTACGAGTAAAGATGCTCGTTACGCGCAGCAGGACGGAAAGACCCCGAGACCTTCACTATAGTTTGGTATTGGTGTTCGGAGCGGCTTGTGTAGGATAGGTGGGAGACTGTGAAGCCCGGACGCCAGTCCGGGTGGAGTCATCGTTGAAATACCACTCTGGTCGCTTTGGACATCTAACCTCGGCCCGTGATCCGGGTCAGGGACAGTGCCTGATGGGTAGTTTAACTGGGGCGGTTGCCTCCCAAAGGGTAACGGAGGCGCCCAAAGGTCCCCTCAGCCTGGTCGGCAACCAGGTGTCGAGTGCAAGTGCACAAGGGGGCTTGACTGTGAGAGAGGCATCTCGAGCAGGGACGAAAGTCGGGACTAGTGATCCGGCGGCACCTCGTGGAAGGGCCGTCGCTCAACGGATAAAAGGTACCTCGGGGATAACAGGCTGATCTTGCCCAAGAGTCCATATCGACGGCATGGTTTGGCACCTCGATGTCGGCTCGTCGCATCCTGGGGCTGGAGTAGGTCCCAAGGGTTGGGCTGTTCGCCCATTAAAGCGGTACGCGAGCTGGGTTTAGAACGTCGTGAGACAGTTCGGTCCCTATCCGCTGCGCGCGCAGGAAATCTGAGAAGGGCTGTCCTCAGTACGAGAGGACCGGGACGGACGAACCTCTGGTGTGCCAGTTGTACCGCCAGGTGCACGGCTGGTTGGCTACGTTCGGATGGGATAACCGCTGAAAGCATCTAAGCGGGAAGCCCGCTTCAAGATGAGATTTCCATGGACCTCTGGTCCGAGAGGCCCCCAGCAGACCACTGGGTTGATAGGCCGGACGTGGAAGCAAGGACTGAAGACTTGCGAAGCCGACCGGTACTAATAGGCCGACAACCTCAACACACCACCCCCACACCCGGGGGTGCGGAGAGAACACTGCCACGCGTCCACTCTACGGTCCCCAGACAACAAACCCCCCGCCCCCCGGGGGAGCCGCCACAACCGAATACAGTCCGACCACGGACCCACACGCTTCCCACCCCGCCACCGGCGGGGACGGGACACAGGGTTACGGCGGTCATAGCGTGGGGGAAACGCCCGGTCCCATTCCGAACCCGGAAGCTAAGACCCACAGCGCCGATGGTACTGCACCCGAGAGAGTGTGGGAGAGTAGGACACCGCCGGACAACCATTCACGAGGACCCCCACCACACGGTGGGGGTCCTCACCACTTAACCAA